>NZ_JAIFKB010000023.1:0-44461 GCF_019641445.1 Rhodococcus sp. DMU2021 | reverse complement strand
GACGACGACATTCCTGGTGCGGACACCGGTCCCCGAACACCTACGAGACCCTCTACATCGCTACGCTGGCATCCGCGGCGTAATCCACCACCCGTGTCCATTTGCTGGGGGTAAGGCCCCCCATCAACCGGGTGGTGCGCACACCCTCGATCTCGACGTCGACGAGCGTGCCGTTGTGCCGCGTCTGGGGATGATCGAGCGCTTCTTGCAAGGTGAGCAGCGGTGCGCACAGCAGATCGACCCCGTCGAACAACTCTGCCGCCTCGGCGGTGCTCAACTGTGCGACCAGCGGACGCAGAACCGCGTTGGCGGCCTCTTTGTTCTCTGCCTGGAGCTGTGGTGTGGCGAACGTCGGCTGGACGGACAGATCGTCGATGTCGAGAGCTTTGCATGCCAGACCCAGAGCGTTCTCGCGGAACAGGCCGAGTACCAAGAGCAGACCGTCGGTCGTTTCGAAGATGCCGCTGTACCAGTCGCTGACCCAGTTGGTCTCACGCTGGTACGCCAGCAGTGTGGAGCTTTCGAGAGTCTGCAGGGCCAGTGCTGTATCGAAGAGGTTGACGCTGACCTTCTGGCCGCGGCCGGAGCGCTCGCGTTCGAACAGTGCTGCCAAGATTCCCTGGGCGAGGGCCATACCCGAGGCGTAGTCCACGGTCGGTACCGGATGTACGTATGCCGAGATCGACGGGTCGCCGCACGCGCGTGCCATTCCGCTCAGTGCCTGCGCGAGCATGTCCTGGCCTGCTTTGTGGGCGTATGGCCCGGTCTCGCCGAATCCGGTCGCAGTGCCGTAGACGAGCCGAGGATAGCGCTCGTGCAGATCGTCGTAGGTCAAGCCCAGTCGTTCGACTGCCGCGGTCCGGTAGCTGTGGATGAGAACATCCGCCTCCGCGAGGAGCTGATGGAGAATGTCCTGCCCCTCAGAGGTTTTCAGGTTCAGTGCGATGCTGCGCTTGTTGCGGTTGACCGCGGCGAAGTAGGCACTGGGGCGACCTTCGTCGAGTGACTCGCGATCGAGGCCTCGCAGCATGTCTCCGTTGACACCGCGCTCGACCTTGATCACTTCGGCGCCGAGGTCGCCGAGAACCTGCGCGGCCACGGGCGCCTGCATGATCTCGCCGAGGTCGAGGACCCGGATGCCGCTCAGCGCTTGTTGTTGCTGGGGGTGGTGCACGGTGCGCCTACTTTCCGTATACCGACTTGGCGATGATGAGTCGCTGGATCTGGTTGGTGCCCTCGTAGATCTGGGTGATCTTGGCGTCGCGCATCATCCGCTCGACCGGATAATCACGGACATAGCCGTATCCGCCGTGCAGTTGGAGCGCATCGGTGGTCACCGACATGGCGGTGTCGCTGCACAGCAGCTTCGCCATGGCCGCCTTCGTCCGTCCCGCCGGTTCCCCGTCGTCGATGAGACGGGCTGCGTCGTACAGCAGCGTGCGGGCCGACTCGATCTTGACGGCCATATCGGCGACCATGCCGCGCAGAAGCTGGAAGCGGGAGATGGACTGGCCGAACTGCTCGCGGTCGGTCGTGTACGACACTGCGGCATCGAATGCGCCCTGTGCGATGCCGAGAGCCTGCGCGGCGATGAGTGCCCGGCTGACGTTCAGTTCCTCGGAGATGTACGCGAACCCCTGGTAGGGGTCGTTGACGACCCGGACGGCGGGCAGTCGGCACTCGTCGAAGTTCACGTCGGTCGTGGGGCTGCCGCGCATACCCATCTTCTTTTCGGGAGCGCCGAAACTGACGCCGGCGTCGTCCTTGTGCACCATGAAGATGCCGAGTGACTTCTCGCCGGTCTTCGCCAGCACGGCGTACCAGTCGGCCCACGGCGCATTGCTGATGAACCGCTTCTGACCGTTGAGGATCCAGTCGGACCCATCCTGGGTTGCGGTCGTTGCGATCGCCGACAGGTCCGAGCCCACGCGCGGCTCGGTCATGCACCATGCGGCGCCGGCGGCGCCCGATGCGACGTTCGGTACCACCAGTCGCTTGAGTTCGTCGGAGCCTTGACGGAGCACGGTGGAGGTGCCGGCCCAGTTGACCAGCATGACCAGTGCCGTGCTTGCACAGGACGCTGCGACTTCTTCTACAGCGATGACCTGGGCGAGCAGGTCGGCTCCACTGCCGCCGAGGCTCTCGGGGTAGGCGAGTCCGGGCAGGTCGTTGCTGCGCAGGGCTGCCCAGGATTCCGAGGGGAATCGTTCCTTGTCGTCCACATCGGCGGCGTGCGGTGCGATCTTGGTCTGCGCGAGTTTGCGGACGCTCTCGCGGAATTCGCGATATTCGATACTCATGAATTACTCCTGGTCTGTGTGGGGAAGGTGATGATTCGGAAGTTCGACGGTCACAGTGGGGGCCAGCTCAGACCCGTCACGGACGAGGGGATACCGGCTGCGGCCGCCCGGTGGGCGAGGTCTTCGGCGACACCGGCACGGCGCAGCACTTCCTCGGTCTTGACGTGGGTGTCGGTGGCGCGCCGTGTCGGGCCGTCGGAGAACACCGGGACCACGGGGACCGAATCCAGTGCGAAGTCCGGGTCCCGGGCGACGATCTGATCGAAGGTGGCCAGTTCGTGCGGTTCGAGTACCGGTGTCACGCAGGCATCGACATCGGCGAACACTGTGGTCCACTCCGCCATCGTCTTCGTCTCGAATGCTGTGGTCAGTGACTTTTCGATGTGGTCCCAGATGGACTCGTCGAAATGGTTCGGAACGGCACCGAGGTCGAGGGTGGTCCACAACCGCTCGAAGAAGGCGGTCTCGAGTGCCCCGACTGCGACGTAGCGATCATCGGAGCAGCGGTAGCACCGATAGAACGGCATCGATCCGGTCAGTACGCCGTGTCCACGTCCGGGCAGCGTCGGCGTCTGCCAATCGACGAAGTTCATTCCCATCATCGACAGCACGCCGTCGACCATGGCGGCATCGATGTACCGGCCTTTGCCTGTACGCGTGCGGTCGTAGAGGGCGGACATGATGCCGAATGCCGACAGCAATCCGCCGCCTGCGAAGTCGGCGACCAGGTTCAGCGGCAGTGTCGGCGGGTGATCCGAGGGGCCGAAGGTCCCGAGGGCACCGGCGATGGCCAGGTAGTTGATGTCGTGCCCGGCGCGCTGCGCCATGGGCCCGTTCTGGCCGTAGCCCGTCACGCTGCAGTAGACGAGTCCGGGATTGAGGGCCGACAGTTCCGCGTAGCCGGCGCCCAGCTTGTCTGCCACTCCGGGGCGGAATCCTTCCATGAAGACGTCGGCTTCCGAAACGAGGGTGTGCAGGGCGTCGAGGCCGTCGGCGGTCTTGAGATCGAGCGAGATGAATTCCTTGCCTCGCGACAGCGCGGGCACCGGAAGCCCGGAACGACCACCACCGATTGCGATCACTTCTGCGCCGAGGTCCGCGAGCAGCATGCTCGCGTACGGTCCGGGCGCCAGACGTGTCATATCCAGTACCCGAACCCCCGCGAGTGGTCCTGTCGTTGCGGTCATCGTCGTCCTCCAAAGTCATCCGGTATCTCGTGTGATGCCCATCCTGGAGGCGGTGACTGCACTCACACCATCTCCATGTGGAGATGTCGCATCACATCGGTTCTCCCGCACACTGAGATCCACACACTCAGCACGGAATGCTCCGAATTCGACAGGACAGCAATGGAAACCACTGCGACAGACACTCTTCTCGACACCTCCGCGCAGGATTACGAGCGGATTCTCGACGCCGCCGAGGCCGCCGCGGTGCCTCTTGCTCGTACGGACCTGCACGAGCGAGCGCACCTTCTGCGGTCGGTGGCCGATGCGCTCGACGCCACAGCGTCGGAACTGGTACCGCTGGCGGCCGCCGACAGTTCACTGCCCGAGCCGCGCCTGCGCGGCGAAGTCACGCGGACGACGACGCAGCTGCGGATGTTCGCCGAGGTCGTCGAGGAGGGCTCCTGGCTGGAAGCGATCATCGACACGGCCGATCCGGATGCGCACCCTGCTCCGCGTCCCGACCTGCGCCGGATGCTCGTGCCCACCGGACCTGTCGCAGTGTTCGGTGCGAGCAACTTTCCGTTCGCATTCGGACTCGGCGGCGGAGACACTGCTTCGGCATTGGCTGCCGGCTGCCCCGTCGTGGCCAAAGCCCACCCTGCTCAGCCGCGATTGACCGCCGCTTATGCGCGGGCGATCGACGAGGGACTGCGGGCGTGCGGCGCCCCGGACGGCACCTTCGGGGTTGTGCAGGGCGCCGAGATCGGACGTCAGCTCGTCCAGGATCGGCGTATCACCGCCGTCGGGTTCACCGGCTCGACATCGGGTGGCCGTGCGCTGGCCGATCTGGCAGCCGGTCGCCCGGATCCCATCCCGTTCTACGGTGAGCTCGGCAGCACCAATCCGGTGTTCGTGACACCTGCGGCCGCCGAGGACCGGTCGGGCAAGATCGCCGGTGAGTTCCTCGAATCGTTGCTGCTCGGCGCGGGGCAGTTCTGCACCAAGCCGGGGCTGCTGTTCGTTCCCGAGCAGAGTTCGATCGAGTGGCTCGTTCGAACCGCGGTCGCCGATGATTCGTTCCGTCTGCTGCACGCAGGGATCCGGCAGTCGTTTCTCGAGGTGTCCCTGCAGATCCTCGACCATCCCGAGGTCCGGCCTGTGGCAGTGCCCGAGCAGAGTGGTCTGGACGAACTGTCGGTGCGGCCGGTCATCGGCGTGACCGACGCTCGGGCACTGCGTCGAAACCCTCAGGACCTGCTCGAAGAATGCTTCGGTCCGTTCGGGCTGATCGTGACCTACGCATCGATCGAGGAGCTGTACGCGGCGATGGCTGTCCTGCCGGGCACGTTGACAGCGACCGTCCACGGAACCGATGACGATCCCGATGCTGCGGGACTGCTCGGTGCGCTTGCGCGCCGTGCGGGGCGCGTCATCTGGAATGGATGGCCCACCGGTGTGGCCGTGGGTTGGGCTCAGCACCACGGTGGTCCCTACCCGGCCACCAACTCGGTACACACCTCCGTCGGAGCGACCGCGATTCGGCGATTCCTGCGTCCGGTCGCCTACCAGTCGGTGCCCGAAGCGAACCTGCCGTCCGCTCTCGTCGATGCGAACCCGTGGGGTATCCCCCGCCGAGTGAACGGCCGGCTGTCGTAGGGCCACCGGTGCTCGCGATGTCGCCTCGGTTCGGACTGGGTGCGCAGAGGACTACGTCTGTTGCGTGGCTTCGGACCGGGTTTGTATGTGGCGTTGTGTCACACGACCTTCCGGACCGGCGCGGGTAGTCACGCCCAGGTGTGCTGCACAACCAACGACACGGCGGTCTCCGGAGGGAGGCCGCCGTGTCGTTGGTTGTGGGTCTCAGGAGGTGGTGGTGTCGGGAGTGACCGGTTCTGTGTCGGCGACGGTGGTCTTTCCGCCGTTCTCGTCGACGAAGTACAGGATCACTGCGCCGATCATCGGTCCGACGGCGAGGGCCGCGAACGCTGCCAGGAACGAGCCGGTGGCGGAGAAGACCGCGCCGATGGCGAGGGGGACGAGGGTGCTGGCGATCTGCCAGAAGGCGTTGGATGCGCCGGCGGCTGTGCCGGTGACGTCGCTCGAGACCAGGCGGGGGATCATCGCGACGATCAGGGGCAGGTATCCGTAACCGACCAGGCCGAGGATGGGTGCTGCGATGAGGAGCGCAGGGACGTTGTCCAGCGTTCCGAAGAAGATCAGGATGATGGAGAACAGCGCGAGAATGACGATCGCGGGCTTTCGGGCGCTGCCTATCCGGTCGCCGAGTATTCCGGTGAGGGGTTTACTGACGACCGCCACGCCCGCGAAGATCGCCACGATGAACCCGGCGGTGGTGCCGGAAACGCCGTGTCCCTTGATGAGCAGGGCGTTGGACCAGGTGACGAATCCGTATGTGCCCCAGAACCCGCCGAATCCGGCGAGGGAGAGCAGCATGAGATCGCGGTTGGTGGTCAGGGTCTTCCAGGCGGAGGGGCGCTTGCCGTCGCCCGCGGTAGCGATCGTGTTGGTGACCGGTCCCGGCCGGATGATCACGTAACAGATGACGGCCGTGACGATCGAGATGGCACCGAAAAGGTGGTAGGAGGCGTGCCAGCTGTAGTGGTTGATCATCCACGGGACGGCGGTGTTGGCGATGACGGTGCCGAGCGAGGTCGCGGAGGTGAACAGTCCCATGACCTTGCCGAGTTCCTTGGGCTGGAACCAGCTTGCCAGGAGCTTGACGCCTGCGGCGTAATCCGCACCGGCGAAGAAGCCGACGACTGCTTGCACGCCGATGCCGATGACCGCGGAGGTGGTCGATCCGAAGATCATCATGAACACGCCTGCGCCGGCGAGTGAGACGGTGACCACCTCGCGGCCACCGAACCGGTCGGAGAGCACCCCGGTGAGGGCGTTGGAGCAGACGTAGCCGATGTAGTACGCGGTGGCGAACACGCCGAGGCTGGCCAGTGGTACGCCGAGGTCCTCGCCGACGAACACCGATGCCGGGCCCCAGGTGGAGCGATCGA
Organism: Rhodococcus sp. DMU2021; assembly: GCF_019641445.1. NCBI lineage: Bacteria > Bacillati > Actinomycetota > Actinomycetes > Mycobacteriales > Nocardiaceae > Rhodococcus > Rhodococcus sp. DMU2021. Next base: position 37,963 of record NZ_JAIFKB010000023.1, on the reverse strand, counting down.
CGGAGGTCATGGTGAAGGCGAGCCAGCAGAGCACGAGCACGACCCACCGATATCGGTTGCGTGCCTGTTGATCAGGTGATGTGGAAATCGTCTGCACGAGGGGTTTCCTGTCTGGTCTCGGCGCGATAAGGGGGTCTCGGGTTGTGTTGCTGCTACCCGGGTTCTCGGGGGAGAGGATCGCTGCCGTCGGTCGAATAGCGTTGATGCAGTCGAGGTGTGGAAGGGGCTGTGAACGTCACGAGGGGGTATGTCGCGGAAAGTTCAGGGTGGGTCACCTTCGACCGGTCGAGCGCTGCACCTGTTTTATCAAGGTGATCGCGTTCACACAATGTTTGCGTCCGTTTGTGGAGCAATTGCGCGCTATTCGGACGGATCTTGCCCATCGGTCCGGTCCGGGAGGCCATCGGCCGGATCGTGTGATCGCCGCTCGATCCGTCGATCACGCGGCGCGCAGGGCGCTGTCCCGATGACGACCGCGATCACCGGACAGGGCCTCACATCGTTGCGAGCTCCTCGCGGATCTGCTCGGCCGCAGTGCGCAGAGCGGTGAGGATCGATCCCCGCATGTGATCGAGTGATACCCGCGAGGACTGAGCGGAGACGTTGAGAGCGGCGACTGCGTAGCCTTCGGCGTCGCGAACGGGCACGGCGATCGACCGCACTCCCTCGGTGAGTTCCTCGTCCGCCAGCGACCATCCCTCGTTGCGTGCGGCGAGGATCTTCTCGCGTAGTTCGTCGGTGTCGATCGTGGTGGCCGCGGTGTAACTGTGGGTGTCCACGCTAGCCAGATAGGCGTCGAGTTCGGCATCGGTGCGGTCGGCCAGGAGTACACGACCGGTGGCGACGGCGTAGGCCGGCAGACTCGTCCCGACCACGATTTCGACCGTGAGGACCCGGTCGGCCTGGACCCGGTCGACATAGAAGATCCTGTCGTGATGCAGCACGGTGAGCGAGGCCGTCTCCTGCGTCTGCTCGGCCAGGCGTTCGAGGTGGGGCCGGACGATCTCGGGAAGTCCGCTGCTCAGGACGTAGGCGTCGCCGATCTCGAGTATCGCGGGGCGGGCGGTGTAGGCGGTGCCGTCGTAGGACAGATAACCCATGTACTCGAGTGTCAGCACGAAGCGCCGGGCCGCGGTGCGGGTGATACCGGCGAGGGTCGCGACTTCGGTGACCGACAGGGGGCGACGTTCTCGCCCGAACAGTTTGAGTACCTCGAGCCCCCGGCCGAGAGCTTGAACGTGATCGCGGTTCTGCTCCGGGGTCGTCGTGGTTGCTTCGTTCTCGCTCACAGGCTCAACCTATCTACTTCGTGTGATGCTGCCGATCGAGTGGGGGCGTGAGAAGTGCGGATCCCCCAGAGGCCGAGCGCGACGCATACTGCGTACAGCGCTGCCGCCGCAGACCAGCCGGTCGCGAATCCGCCGGTGTGATCGGTCAGCAGGCCCATCAGAGCGGGCCCGCCGGCGAATCCGAGATACATCCCGACTGCGATGGCGCTCGAGGCGCGGCCTACGGTGCTGGTCCGAACCACGCGGAGCGCACCGGCCATCAACACCACATTGGCTGCGAGGGCGGTCGCACCGTGCACGCCGACGCCGATCCACAGGAGGGCAAGCCATCCCCAGAGTTCGGCACCGAGCAGGGCGAGTGCGCCGAGCAGGGAGCCCGATGCGAGGACCAGCAGCAGGGTGAAGGGGCCGGTTCTTCCGGAAAGCGCGCGGCCCCAGCCGATTCGCGCGGTGACACCGATCAGGCCGGCGATCGCGGCGGTCAGCCCGGCCACGGTCAGGTTCAATCCCATTTCGTCGTGCGCGAACAACGGAAGATAGACGTTGGTGGCCTGAAGGGCGGCGCCGGAGAACAAGGCGTAGGCGGCGAACAGCCAGACGGCCGGAGGCAGGGTGCGGCGCTCGGTGCGGTCGGAGGAGGGTGCGGCACGCTCGGGGGCGCTCGCCGACCGTTGGGAACGGTTCCGGGACGGTGCGCAACGCCAGGCCCAGAGGGCCGAGATGCCCGCGATGGCCGCGCCGACCCATAGTGGGCCTCGCCATCCCCAGGCAAGTGCCAGGGTGGGGCATCCGACTCCGGCGGCGAGTTGGCTGACCTGCACCCCGGACTGCTTCACTCCGATCCAGGGAGAGCGTTTGGCCGGTGGGGCATTATCGCTGATCACGCGGTTGGTGACGGGATTCGACAGGGCCTGTGCAGCCCCGGACAAGACCATGGCTGCCAGTAGCCACAGGTAGTTCGTCGACAGCGCCGCGATGACGAACGAGAGTGCGGCGCCCGCGAAGATCGTGACGAGCAGTGCGCGAGCGGGGAAGCGGTCGCTGAATCGCCCGAAGGACAGGGACAGGGCAGCCGCCGCCAGGAAGCTGAGCGTGGCGAGCATTCCGAACTGCGCCGCGGTGATGCCGAGCGAGTCGATGACCAGCGCGCTCGTCGCGCTCAGGCCGTAGGTCAGCAGTGGGCCGATCGCCATGGCTGCCGTCAGCAACGGCAGTAGTGCTCGGGAATTGCGGTTGTTCACTACAGGCACTCCATCGACAGTTCTATCGCTGCGCGACGGTGCGCACGATCTCAGCGCAAAGCGTCCGCATAGCGTTCAAGAAACCTATCTTCGGACGCAAGTGTCGCACGTCCTCGGGTGTGGCACCTACCTCGCCGCGTCCCCGACTCTCGTGGGCCATCGAAGCGTGGCGAGATGTGACGGGAGGCCGCGGAGCACGCCGTGGGTGTTCGGCGACGGGTGGACGCGCGCGTCCTCGCGGGATGGGATGCGCTCAGACGTCGATTCCGGCGCGCAGTTCCAGGGAGATTCGACCGGCGGTTTCGAGGAGTGGGGGAAGGTACCGCGGAACCAGGGTGCGCGCGGATTCGTGCGTTTGGTACATCGACACGGTGAGTGCGCCGACGACGCGGCCGGTTCGGGAGCGCAGCGGCACGGCCAACGCTTGCACTCCGACATCGAGAACCTGGTCGGCGAAGGCCCAGCCCTGGCGGCGGATGATGTCCAATTCGCGCTCGAGTCGACTGCGCTCGTCGTGGGCGGGCGCCGGGTGCGGGTCCTGGGGAGCCGAGAAGTCGAGATGTCGGTTCAGTTCGGCTTCGGGAAGTGCGGCCAGCAGCACCCGTCCGGTCGCTGTCTGATGGGCGGGCAATCGGCTGCCCGCCTTCAAGGACACCGACATGCCGGACGCAACCTCCACTCTGCTGACGTACCGGATGTCCGGACCGTCGAGCACTGTGACGGACGCGGAGAGACCCAGGTTTCGCGCAAGTGCCTCGAGGTGTGGCTGGCACACGTCGGCGAGGGTGAACCTCGACAGGTTGGCATAGCCCAGCTCGAGTACCTGCGGTGTCAGGGTGAACTTGCGGCCGGAGACCTCGACGAATCCGAGTTCGACGAGGGTGTGCAGGAATCGGCGCGCCGCCGAGCGGGGGAGTCGGCACCGCTCTGCCACCTCGGTCAGTGTGAGGTGGCGATGCTCGCGGTCGAAGGTGGTCAGCACTGCGATGGCGCGTTCGAGTGATTGGACCGCGTCCTTCGGGCGGGCCGGCCGCACGGGGGTCGACGTCGGCATGGCGTCCACCGCGCTATTGGCTCGCGTCATCTGTTCCCTCTCCGGTGCCCTCACTGAGTGGGCTTCTTCGATCCCACGACCGCGAGTGTAGTGGAGTCCGATGTGCGCGCATATGCGCGTTCTTTTCGGACCTTCCACGGCGGCGTGCGCACCTTCGCCGGTGGTGATCCATCGCGTGTCTCGGCGACAGAAACAGCGAGTACCAGGGGTCTTAGGGTGAAAAGTAAGGCCGCCCATGGTTGACGGTGCGAAGCGACGTGTGCCACAGTGCTCCCACCGATCAATTTCCGCGCACGTGCGCGCTATTCGGACGCAATCAGTCGTTGAAGGTCGAAAGGACTGCCATGCTGACGCAAGACCAGAACACTCTGCTGGTTCAGACGGGCCCCGATACGCCCATGGGCCGGCTTTTCCGCCGGTACTGGATCCCGGCGTTGCTGGCGGAGGAGTTGCCGGAGCCGGACTGCGCCCCGGTCCGGGTCAAGCTGCTCGGCGAGCAACTGATCGCATTCCGCGACACCCAGGGCAGGCTCGGACTGCTCGACGAGTTCTGCAGTCACCGCACCGCCTCGCTGTACTTCGGCCGCAACGAGGACTGCGGCCTGCGCTGCGCATACCACGGCTGGAAGTACGACGTCGAGGGCAACTGCGTCGACATGCCGTCCGAACCGGAGGACTCGAAGTTCAAGTCCCGGATCAAGCAGAAGGCATACCCGTGTGTCGAGCGCGGCGGCGTGATCTGGACGTACATGGGTCCGCCCGAGCTCAAGCCCGAACTGCCCGAACTCGAATGGGCCATGCTCGGCGACGGCCACCGATTCGTCTCGAAGCGACTGCAGGAGACGAACTACCTGCAGGCAATGGAGGGCGGCATCGACTCGAGCCACGTCTCGTTCGCCCACCGATTCAACCTCGACGACGACCCGATGCACTCGGGGACCGAGGGCAACAAGTACCTCAAGGCCGACACCCGCCCCAAGTTCGAGGTCGCCGAGAGCGACGGCGGTCTGGTCATCGGTGCTCGCCGCAACGCCAACGACGACGAGTACTACTGGCGGATCACCCAGTGGATCATGCCCTGGTACACCATCATTCCCCCGTTCGGCACCCACAATCCGCTCGGCGGGCACGCCTGGGTGCCCATCGACGACGAGACGTGCTGGGCGTGGAGCATCAACTACCACCCCACCCGGGAGCTGCGCGAGGACGAACTCGCGTCGATGCGCAACGGAGACGGAATCCACGCCAAGTACATCCCCGGGACCTACCGGACGCTGGCGAACAAGGACAACGACTATCTGATGGACCGCGAGGCCCAGAAGCAGAAGAAGACGTTCTCCGGCATCGAGGGCATCGCCGCCCAGGACTTCTCCCTGCAGGAATCGATGGGAGCAATCTGCGATCGCACCAAGGAACGCCTCGGAACTTCCGACGCCGGCATCATCTTGGCCCGCCGCCGACTGCTCGCCGCCCTCGAGGAACTCGAAGCGGAAACCCTGCCCGGTCTGCAGCCCGAACACCAGCGTGTGCGGTCGACCTCGGTCCTGCTGCCGAAGGCAACGCCCTTCCAGGAAGGTGCAGAGGACGCACTCCGCATGGTCGAAGGCGAAGACTTCGTCTCCATCTGACCACTCCGGCAACAAGAAACAAGGAATCCGTCGTGACCAATAGAGCCGACATCGACACCGCATCGACACCCTCGTTAGCCGGCCCGCCGACGATGGTCCGCGCCGCGGTGTCGATGCCCGACACAACCACGACCATCCGCCACCTCGACACCAGCGCAGCCGTCGGTGCCGTGGGCTGGCTCGAAGTCGAATCCTCCGCGGTGTGCGGAACCGATGTCGGTCTCTATCGGGCCGGACTGGACTCGCCCACAGTGCTCGGCCATCACGTCGTCGGGACCGTCGTCTCGGTGGATCGGACCCAGTCCGCCGCATGGGACGTGCGGCCCGGCGACCGGGTCGCGCTGGAGGAGTACCTGCCGTGTATGCAGCAGGACTGCCCGGCGTGCCGCATCGGTGATCACCGCATGTGCCCCCAGACCGATCTGTTCGTAGGAAAGCGGCGAGTAGGTCTGGTCCCGGCGAACGACGGGTCCGGTCTGCACGGCGGCAACGCCGAATACATGCAGCTCAGCGCAAACAGCCTCGTGTACCGCCTACCGGCGGATCTCGATGCGGACCTCGCAGCGTGGACACAGCCCTTCGCCAACGCGCTGGATTGGACGGTCGATGCCGGCGGCGCCGAGGAGGGGTCGACGGTCGTGATCATCGGCCCCGGCTACCACGGTATCTCCGCAGTAGCCGCAGCCCGGGCTGTCGGTGCCGCCCGCATCGTCGTGATCGGGGTACCGGAGTCGGCCGGGCGCCTCGAGATCGCCGAATCGCTCGGTGCGGTGCCGGTGATCAACGACAACGACGACCTTGCCGAACTGATCCTGCGAGCCACCGGCGGTGAGGGAGCCGATGTACTCCTCGACACCGTAGGACTCGGAGGACAGGCCGTGGCCGCCGCCGCCCGTGCGTTGCGCAAGCGGGGCCGGCTGGTCATCGGCGGACTGGGGTCGACGCCGGTCTGCGAACTCGATCTCAAATCTCTGGTGCGCGGCGCCAACACCATCGTCGGTGTCCGAGGCCGCTCTCCTGATGCAGTCACACGCAGCATCGAACTTCTCGCCGGCGGCCGATCCGGATTGGAGATCGTGCCCTCCGTCGACGTCGGCCTCGACGAGGTCGACGACATGTTGGGGCGGATGGCCACCGGACAGGGGCCGGTGAGTCCTCACGTCGTGATCCGTCCACAGTTGCACCGCCCGAACACTCAGAAACGAGGAACGCTGTCATGAGCGAGACGACACCCCGCCGGATGTCCTACGTAGCTCGAATACTGCTGGTGCCCCTGGGGAAGTCCGGTGACGACCTGGTCGAGCAGATGGCTCGGGCGGGGTTGACCGATGTCGACGTCGTCACCGCGCACTCGCCCGCCGAGGCGGCCGTACGCGACATCAACGCCGAGGCCACGGTGGTGCGTCGTATCGACGAGTTGGTCACCGAATCGGACATGGTCATTCTCATCGGTTCGGTACTGCCTCAGGTCCCCATTGGCTTTGCCACCGCCATGGCCGAAGCAGCCCGCGAATCGGGCAACCTGCTCGCCGGTGTCCTGATCGACCAACAGGACTGGGACAGCCCGCAAGGGGCCGAAGCGATGGCAGTACTGCGGATGGAACTCGACATGCTGGTGTCCATCACCCAGGTCTCTCTCGCCACTGCCTTCGTCGACGTTCTCAAAGGGGGATACCGCACCCCGGGTGCTTACGCGCCAGTTCTCTCGACCCCAAGGATCTGACAATGACACAAGAGACCAGCCGCCTCGTGGTCCGGCAACAACGACTCGAATCCGACGGCGTGTTGTCGCTGACCCTCGAGCACCCGGAGGGGGCCGCCCTCGACGAATGGGAGCCCGGAGCACATATCGACCTCGTGCTGCCCTCCGGGACCGTTCGGCAGTACAGCCTGTGTGGTGACCCCGAGGACAAGACTGCCTACCGGATCGCCGTTCTCAAAGAAGAGCAAGGACGCGGTGGGTCGAAGGAAATCCACGACAGTGTCCGGGTGGGGGACCTCCTCGCGGTGCGGGGACCCCGCAACCACTTCGCCCTCGAGCCTGCACCTCACTACCTCCTGATCGCCGGAGGAATCGGAATCACTCCCATTCTTTCGATGGCACGGAAACTGTCACGGGAGAACGCCAGCTGGTCCGCGCTCTACGGCGGCCGCAGCCGCGCCACGATGGCATTCGTGGAAGAGATTTGCGGACTCGGCGAAGTAGACGTCTGTCCTGCAGACGAATTCGGAAACCTCGACCTGGCAGGCGCCGTGGCCGACGTTCCGGCCGGCACCGCCGTGTACTGCTGTGGCCCCGAAGGTCTACTGCAGGCGGTGAAATCGGTGTGTGGTCCGGCGCTCGGTGACGAAGCAATTCATTTCGAGCGGTTCGGTGCCCCTGTCGTGGAGGTCGATTCTTCCGAGGCTGCCGACGCATCGGAGGGGCAGTCGCCCACCGAATTCGAGGTCGAACTGCGCCGGACCGGGTGCACGTTGAAGGTGCCTGCAGACCGCACCCTGCTCGAAGTCGTTCTCGAAGCGAACCCGAACATCCTGTACTCCTGCGAGGACGGATTCTGCGGGTCCTGCGAAACCCGCGTGCTCGACGGAGTTCCCGAACATCACGATTCGATCCTCTCTCAGGCAGACCGAGACAAGGGCCAGACGATGATGATCTGTGTCGGACGTTCTCGCACACCCACTCTGGTCCTCGACGCTTGACGTAGCGGGATGCTGCGAGGAGTCGGGTGTCCGCCTTCCCATGTTTTCGGATCACGGGACGGACCACCCGCACTCGCACTATCCATTGCAGGGCCTGCGGTTGCTGCAACCGGGCATGCTCGTTGCCGAAGAACTTCTCGAACCATGCGTCGACGGTGCCGCATCGGCAGGGGCTATCGCGTCCCTCGATTCCGGTATCGGATCTAACTTCCTGGACGACGCGATCGGTGAGACTTCCAGCGCCTTTCTTCCGGCCGCGAACACACCTCGGCGGCCCTGACGAGCGCTCGTCCATTCTTCGGGCGGGGTGGAAGCTGCGGCGACCGGATGGTCGCTGCAGCGATGATCGATCGAATCGTTCCACCAGCCGATGTGCTGACCCCGCGGGCGCCGACTACCGCGTGCGGAGCGGAATCGTCGACCGTGCACTCGGATTCCGTACCAATCACCGCGGCGAGATCGGCTATCCCCGCGAGTGCCTCGTTGCCCTCGCAGGACTGTCAGGCCGGACGTCGATGACGTCCGGCCTGCCGGTCCTGGAGACCGGTCGCCAGCGCCGAAGCGCCGATAGTGCGACCAGCTGTCCGTGCACGTGGGCACTGTTGTTCGCGGGTAGAAGTTCTCATACTTGTCGACCTCGCACCCTTTGAGGGCCCTGCGAACCGCCCTCGCGCATGTCTTCTTGAGGTGTTCAGGACCGCATCAAGACCTGATTCCATGGATCGGTCGTCGCCTCCTTGATGTCGGTGTTCTTCCGGAGGCACGCCTGCAGGGTGCAGCGATCGTTTCGCGCACGGATGTCGCGCCTGGGTGCACCCTTCGAGGGATCTCACAGAAGCCGGCCGAGCCTTTCGGCGTACTCGTTCAGTACGGGCACGGCCGCTTTCTGGAGGTCGTGGAGGGTGGTTCTGGCAGTGGATGCACTGACACTCATGGCCGCCACGGTTTCACCGCGGGCGGTTCGGACCGGTACGGCTATCGACAGCATGCCGCGTTCGATTTCTTCGTCGGTATACGCCATGCCGCTCTCCCTTGCTGCCAGAATCCGTTCCCTGACGGCATCGATATCGGTCAGCGTCTGGGGTGTGCGTGTCTGGAGGTTGCACTGTCGGAGATAGTCGTCCAGTTGTGTATCGGTCAGTCCTGCCAGCAGTACTCGACCGGTTGCCGAGTTGTGGGCGGGCAGTTTGGCGCCGACACGGACTCCGGTCGACACGATCCGGGTGGCCTCGGCGCGGGCGACGAACAGGGCCCATCCGTCTTCGAGAACAGCGAGCGATACCGATTCGTCCAACGCATCGCGAGCCTCGGTCAATTGCGGCTGGGCGAGTTGCGGGAGCGGCGCGGTGTCCAGATAGGCGCCGCTGAGACGGAGCATTCTGGGTGTCGGGCGGAAGTTTCCGTTGTCGTGGGTCAGGTAGCCGAGCTCGACGAGGGTGAGCAGGCAGCGCCGTGCCGCGGCGCGAGAGGTGTTGGTCCGCTGTGCGGCATCGGTGACGGTCAGTTGTGGGTGGCGGATGTCGAAGGCTTCGATGACCGCCAGACCCTTCGCCAATCCGGCCATTCCTTCGGGGGCGCGGGAAGAACTCTTGACACTTTCTTGGGCGTCCTGCTTAATTGTTCGAGAATTGCTCATCTGTTCGTTATACGAACAAGCGCGGGGTGTGTCAAGCCCAAGCGAGCGAGTTCTCTGATGTCCCGACTGGTTGTCCAGACTGAGGAGAAATAATGGAAAGCAGCGTTGTCGACACAGGCCGCGATACCCCGGTGGAGTGGACCGACGACCTCACCCGAGTGCCGTATCGGGTGTTCCAGGACCAGGATGTCTACGCCGCCGAGCAGACCAAGCTGTTCCAGGGGCCGTATTGGAGCTACCTGTGCCTCGAGGCAGAGGTGGCCGACCCGGGAGACTACTGCTCGACCTTCGTCGGCGAGACGCCGGTGATCGTGGCACGTGATCGCGACGGGGAGCTCTACGGATTCGAGAACCGCTGTGCCCACCGCGGTGCCCTCCTGGCACTGGACGACCGCGGAAACACGAAGGACTTCACCTGCGTCTACCACGCCTGGAGCTACAACCTGCAGGGCGATCTGACCGGCGTCGCCTTCAAAGACGGAATCAAAGGCAAAGGGGGAATGCCTGATTCGTTCTGCATGGAGGATCACGGCCCGCGCAAGATGCGCATCGCCGTCCTCCACGGCCTGGTCTTCGGAAGCTTTTCCGATGACGTGCCGGACATCGAAGAGTATCTCGGCGAAGAGATCACGAGCCGGATCGCCCGGGTCCTCAGTGGCCGTACGCCCGAGATCATCGGACGCTTCACGCAGGTGCTTCCCAACAACTGGAAGCTGTACGTAGAGAACGTCAAGGACTCCTACCACGCCAGCATCCTGCACCTGTTCTTCACCACCTTCGAACTCAACCGCCTGTCGCAGCGCGGCGGGATCATCGTCGACGAGAGCGGCGGCCACCACGTCAGTTACTCGGCGATCGACCGAGACGCCGAGAAGGACGTCGCCTACGCCGACCAGAACATCCGATCCGAAAGCGCCTACAAACTGGCCGATCCGTCGCTGCTCGAGGGGTTCAGCGAGGTCGGCGACGATACGACGCTGCAGATCCTCTCCGTCTTCCCGGGTTTCGTGCTGCAACAGATCCAGAACTCCGTGGCCGTGCGCCAGATCCTGCCGACCGGAGTCGAGCAAACCCGCTTGAACTGGACATATCTCGGATTCGAAGAAGACACGCCCGAGCAGCGAGAGATCCGTCTCAAGCAGTCCAACCTGGTGGGCCCCGCAGGTTACATCTCGATGGAGGACGGCTGCGTCGGAGGTTTCGTGCAACGCGGAATCGCAGGTGCAGCAAGCGAGTCTGCAGTGCTCGAAATGGGAGGAAGTCTGGCCGAATCCAGCGAGAGCCGTGTCACCGAAGCATCGGTACGCGGCTTCTGGAAGGCATACCGGACCGCGATGAACCGACAGGAAGAGGCATGAGCATGAACGACTTCCAGCGAATCGGCCGTGTGCAGGCCGACTACTCCCGTTGCATCGACGAGGGCCCGCTCGAGCGTTGGCCGGACTTTTTCGTCGAGGACTGCATGTACCGGATCACCACCGCGCAGAACTACAGCGAGGGCCTGCCCGCAGGACTGGTATGGGCCAACACTCGCCGCATGCTCGTCGACCGCGTATCGGCACTGCGCGAAGCCAACATCTACGAGCGACACACCTACCGTCATATCCTGGGCCAGCCCCTGGTGCTGGACGAGAACGGCGACGGTATCCATGCCGAAACCAGCTTCCTGGTGGTGCGGGTGATGCGTGACGGCCAATCCGACATCTTCACCAGCGGGCGATATGTCGACCGGTACGTGGAGGTCGACGGTCAGTTGAAGATTGCCGAACGGGTCGTGGTGTGCGACAGCACCAACATCGATACCTTGCTGGCGCTCCCACTATGAACGGGTCCCCGCCCCGGGTCCTGCTCACAATCGGCGACCCGAACGGAATCGGCCCCGAAATCGCGGTGAAAGCCGTCGTGGCAGCACAGGAACATCCCGCATTCAATCCGGTCCTGGTGGGCGATCGACATGTCATCGAATCGCTCGCCCACCAGGGCGGCATGACGCTCCGCGAGACGGTCGACGGCCACCGCGCACCCCTCGCCGGTGTGGTCGACATCCTCCCCGTCGACTCGTTGCCCCCCGGAGCGTTCGCTCCGGGCCGGGTGAGCGCAGAAGCCGGGACGGCGACCGTGGCGTACCTCGAACGCGCGGTGCGCTGCCTGCAGGGCGGTGGAGCCCGCGGCATCGTCGCGTGCCCGCACTCGGAAACCGCGATCAACGCCGCCGGTATCTCTTTCAACGGATATCCAGGCATGCTGGCCGAACTCGTCGGCGCGCGACGGGACGAGGTTTTCCTGATGCTCGTCGGTGCCGGCCTGCGCATCGTGCACGCCACCTTGCACGAATCATTGAAAGATGCGCTCGGGCGCCTCACACCGGAGCTGGTGTACAGGGCAGCGCACGCTGTGGTGCAGACCCTTCAGGACCAGGGCATCGCGTCCCCGCGTATCGGCGTGTTCGGTATCAATCCGCATGCCGGAGAAGGCGGCCTGTTCGGCGACGACGATCTGCGGGTGACAGCGCCTGCGGTCGAGCGGCTGCGCGCCGCAGGGATCGACGCCTGCGGACCGGTCGGAGCCGACCTCATGCTCGGCGATACCAGCTTCGACGCGTTCGTCGCCATGTACCACGACCAGGGCCATATTCCCGTCAAACTCCTCGCCGGACGCACCGCAGCCGCGATGACGATCGGCGCCGGCGTGCGGTTCTCCAGTGTCGGGCACGGCGCCGGGTTCGACATCGCCGGCAAGGGAACAGCCGATGCGGACGCCGTTGTCGCGGCGGTGCGGCTGGTCGGCGCCACCGCCGGCGCCTCATCACACGTAACCGCAGGAGTCACGTCATGACCTACCAGGTAACCGTCACGGGATCGGACATCAATTTTCCGTGCGAGCCCGACGAGAGTGTGCTCGACGCGGCGGAACGCGCGGGATACGCGATCCCGTACTCGTGCCGCAAAGGCGTGTGTTCGAGTTGTGAAGGTGCGCTCGATGCCGGCAGCCTCGCGGTGCGCGGCCGGGGAACGGCGCAAGGCCCCGAAAACGGAGTGCTGTTCTGTCAGGCGCAGCCCACCACGGACGTCGACATCACACCGAAGCGGATCACCGAACGAGACAAGGTGGTACGTAAGCAACTCACCGCGAAGGTCCACCGAATCACTCGCCCGACACCCGATGTCGCGGTCGTGCAGCTGCGTCTGCCCACCGGAGTGCGTGCGAAGTTCGCCGCGGGTCAGTACCTCAAGGTTTTTCTCGACGACGGGGACAGCCGCAACTATTCGATGGCGAATCCGCCGCACGAGAACGACGGAGTGCAACTGCACATTCGTCACGTGCAGGGGGGACGATTCTCCGAGGAGGTGCTTCGCACGCTCGAGAAGGGAAGCAAACTGAGAATCGAGCTGCCCTACGGCGAGTTCTCGTTGAACCCCGACTCGGACAGGCCCGTCATCTTCGTCGCCAGCGGCACCGGCTTCGCCCCGGTGAAGTCGATCGTCGAGGACCACCTCAAACGCGGGGGAGAGCGGTCGTTGCATCTCTACTGGGGTGCACGACGGCAAGAGGACATCTACCTGCCCGAGTTGCCCGAGAAGTGGCCCTCGGTTTCGGATCGGGTTTGCTTCACTCCGGTCCTGTCGCATCCCGCCGAGGACTGGACCGGTCGCACCGGTCTCGTTCATCGAGCCGTGCTCGAGGATTATGCAGACCTCAGCGGCCACGAGGTCTATGCATGCGGAAGTCCCGCAATGACCTCGGCGGCACGCGAGGATTTCGTCCACGAGGCCGGTTTGGCACCGGACAACTTCTACTGCGACGCCTTCGTACCGTCGGGCGATCTTGTTGTCACCGCGTGATCCGCTACCACCACCACATCCGGGAATCCCGGTACCAGACACTGTGAGGCACTCATGTCCATCGCACCATCGCGCGTGACACTGCCGGATTTCATCGATTCGCGGCCGGTGAGTCGATACCAGTACATCGTGATCGGCCTGTGTGGGTTGGTCATGTTCATCGACGGCTTCGACACCCAGAGCATCAGCTACATGGCGCCCCACATCGCCGAGGAGTGGGGTCTGTCGAAACAAGTGCTCGGGCCCATCTTCTCTGCCGCTCTCGCCGGTCTGATGGTCGGCTATCTGGCGCTCTCGCCGCTGTCCGAGCGGTTCGGTCACCGCCGGATGATTATTGCGAGCACAGTCCTCTTCGCGCTCGGCACGTTGGCCGCGGCCTGGTCGCAGAACGTCACCGAGCTGATGGCGTTGCGTTTCATCACCGGAATGGGACTCGGTGCTGCTGCGCCCAGTGCCATCGCGCTGACGGGCGAATACAGCCCCAAGCGTCTTCGAGCGACCTTCGTCCTGGCGATCTACTGCGGTTTCTCCCTCGGTTTCGTCGCGGCAGGGTTGGTCTCCGGTTGGCTGATCCCGATCTTCGGCTGGCGCTCGGTGCTCGTCGTCGGCGCAGTAGCACCGCTTCTGCTGCTCCCGGCATTGCTGCGCTTTCTGCCGGACTCGCTCACCTTGATGATCAACAAAGGTGCCGAACCCAAGCGGGTCAGGTCGATCCTGCGCAGGATCGATCCCGGTCTCGCCGCCGGCTCCGACTTCACCTACGAGGCAGAGAAGCAGCCTGACGAACAGCGCACTGCACTGAGGAACCTGTTCACCCGTGACCGGGTGTTGGGCACGCTGCTGCTGTGGTTGGTCTTCGTCATCAATCTCGGTGAGTTCTACGCACTGCAGAGCTGGCTACCGTCGATCATGACGAGCCTGGACTACGACATGGGTACGGTGGTCACCGCTACGACCCTGACGACTGTCGGCGGCATCGCTGCGGCGTTTGTCACCGGGCCGTGTATGGACCGACTCGGTGCGTATCTCACCCTCGGAACGGTGTACATCGTCGGATTCGCGTTCGTCGCATTGACCGGTCTTGCTTTGAGTGCGCCGTTGTGGGTCCTGCTGACTGCCAACTTCTTTGCGGGTGTGTGTATCAGCGGCGGACAGAAGAGCTTGATCGCCTTGTCTGCGGTGTTCTATCCGACATCGATGCGTTCGACCGGTGTCGGTTGGGCATTGGGTGTGGGCCGCATCGGTGGAATTGTCGGGCCGATCGTGGTCGGAGCGGCTCTCGGGATGGGGTGGTCCGCCAGTGCAGTGTTCTATGCGATGTCGATTCCCATGCTCGTGGCCGGCGTGGCGGTACTGCTCCTGGGTCGATGGGTCCGGAGCGACAAACACCCCGACCGTGCGGTGGCGGAAAGTCAGTCGCTGGCGCACAAGTAGTACGAGTCGGCGACATGCCGAGGAGTCGGAGCCGGGGCTGCTCCGCGAACGGATGTCCGCGTACCCGCTTGCGGGTCGGTCCGGGTAGAGCCGTCTCTGTCGGTGTTCGGTGAGTGCTGCCGTTATGCGTCTCCACGGCATGGGCCGTCCTTCGGTTCGCTTTTCGTCAGGTCGACGAACCGAAGGGCGGCCCGTGCCCAGGGTTGTTGATGGAGATCGCGAATCGCGGAAGCTCGCGAGTTCGTCGGGTGACAGCCGACGTCGCGCTGCACGGCAATGTGCGTGCGACTGCATGGAGTTTGCGGGGGTACCGAGCGGGTACGCGAAGACGGTGTCGGCGAACGAGCATCTGCAAGGATCGCGTTCCGGTGCCGGCGGTGAGCAGGTCTCGGTGTTGTTGATCGCGGATCCGGGCGAGCCGGCGGCACTGGCCGAACGCATTGCGGAGTACCTGCCGGAACGCCTGCGCAGCTCTGCTCGCGTCGAGCGCCGGTGGACGGTGTGTGTGCGCAACGAACCGTATCTTCCCGACGAGCAAGCGGAGTTCGCGGAGGTCATCGACACGGTCGATCCGTCTTCGGAACACGAAGACATCGTCGTCTACCTCACCGATCTGCCGCGCCGCGATGACACCCTGCCTGTGGTGGCCGACGTCAGCGCCGACCACAAATTCGCGCTCGTCTCGGTCGCGGGAGTGGGTGGTTTCGGCATCGAGCGTCGCGTTCGCACGGTCACCGAACTTGCGATCACCCACATACTCGGTGAGCCGGAACTCACGCCCGGGGCCGCGCGGCAGTTTCCGTCTACGCAGATCGAGGACGGCATCCGGTATTTTGCGCCTTCGGGACTGCGGCGACTGCGGTTGTTGTCGGGGATGGTGCGTGCCAACCGGCCGTGGCGGCTGGTGACCGGACTGTCGAAGGTTCTCGTCGGCGCGTTCGCCACGGGGGCGATCGCCTTGGCCACCAATACGATCTGGTTGTTCGCCGACACGATGGGACCGTGGCGTATGAGTGCGGTGACGGTCCTGTCGATCATGGCGATGATTCTCTGGCTGATCCTCGACCATGAACTGTGGGAGCGTCCGAAATCACCGGAGGAGCGTGACCGTTCGGTGCTGTACAATACCGCGACCGTGGTGACCTTGACCGTTGGTGTCGTCGTGCTGCACGTGGCTCTGTTTTGTCTGCTGTTGGCTACTGCGAGTTTGACTCTTCCCCCGGAACTGTTGTCCCGTGTTCTCGGGCACGGGGTGAGCTTCTCCGACTATCTGACGCTCACCTGGTTGCTGACGTCCATTGCGACCATTGGGGGGCGCTCGGGTCGGGGCTCGAGGACGACGCCGCCGTCCGAGAGACGGCATACGGGGTCCGTCAACGGCAACGCATGGAGAAGATGAGCGAGGCGTCGAACGAGACGGGGTAGGTGTCCTCGGGGCATCCGGTGGCGGGAACGTCAAAGACGGATCAGTGGAGATGGTTGTGGTCAGGTTTCGCACCTTGACCGGGGTTCGGTGAGACGGGGCCATTGTGACAAGAACGCGGTCTCGACGTCGTAGGTGAGAGCCGGCCTGTGGTGGGGTGATCGGTGACCGAGTTGTCGTGATTCGTCTGAGCCAGCCAATGCTTTCGTCGGTTTTCGGGTGGTGTCCGTGCAAGGGGGCCTTGTCGGTGACCTGGTCGGCGCTCATTATGGGCAACTGGGCAAAGAGATGATCTGTGCGTCAGGCTCCCGAAGTGTCTGGGCATTCGGGAGCAGGGCGCTCATGAGAAGGGGGCCGAAATCGGCAGTCGCGGACAAGGCGATGCGGTGCCGCGATGCCGACGTGTCCGGTGATGCGTCCTCGTCGAAGGTCACGAGCGTGCGGCCACGATGCTCACCGTCGGTTTCTACCGAAATCGTGCATGAGGGGGACTCGTTCAAGCTGACCGAACCGAGGGCAATCGCTGCGGCAAGGGGGTCGTGCAACAGGCATTTGGAGTGGTCGAACTCCGGGTGTCGGTCGAGATAGTAGGCGAGCATCGTTGCAGCGAGTTGGACTGCCGGATCGGTGGATGCGGTCTGCAGCAGGTCCACGTCGGCTCGGGAAAGACTGTGATTATTCGTGATGTCGAGCGGTACCAGCGTGAGATTCCGCCAGGGGGCAGAGAACACTTGCGATGCGGCGACGGGGTCGGCGAAGATGTTGGCCTCGGCGTGGGGGGAGACATTGCCGGGAACGAGGTGAGCGCCGCCCATGATGGTGATGGCACCGACAGTTTCTGGGAGGGTTTCGTCGATCGCCAGTGCGACCGCGATGTTCGTCAGTGGGCCGAGAGCGATGATGTGAAGCCGGGACCCGATCTCGTGAGCCGTTGCGACCAGCCGTTCTGCGGCGGCCATATGGTCCGTGGGCGTTTGGGACGGAGGTAAGTCCAGGCCGGCGAACCCGTTGGGTCCGTGGATCCATTGAGCACCTCCCCAAAACTCCCCGGTCATCGGTTCCTGTCTTCCTACTGCGACCGGGATATCGGGGCGGCCGGTCAGCGCGAGCCAGCGACGCGCGTTCTCTGCGGCCTGGTCCACGGCGACATTGCCGGCAACTGCTCCGATGCCACGCAGATCGGCATGGCATTTGATGAGGTATATCAACGCCAGTGCATCATCGATTCCCGGATCACAATCGACGTAGAAGACGGGGTCCCCACTGATTGAATTTTCTCCCATAGAAACGATTCTATCTTGAAAGCTGTTGTCGTTCTCTGTGACACGGTGACCCTCGGGCCGGGCCGGGTCGCCGAGGACGATGCCGTCCCAGGGGCGATACGGGGTCCCGCGGCGGCAACGCATGAAAGAACGAGACGAGCCAGGTGTCGAAGGACGCGGGCTCGTGGCTCTCGGCGACTCCGGCGCAGGAGCATCGAAGGGGAAGACCGGTGAGATAGCGGGGTCAGGTCTCGCACGCTGAGCAATGGGTTCGGTAAGAAGACACCAGTGATCGGAATGCTGATTCGAGGGGCCAGGAGAAGTCAGCCTGTCGTGCGGTGGGCACCTTCGGTGATCGAGTTGTGAGGCCGGGTGGACCATGCTCCGGGCACGGTGTGGAGCGAGGCCACAGCGCGTGCTGTGTCGATGAAATCCTGTACGGGTTTGGACGCGACATCCGTGCGCCAGGCGATGGACAGCGCCGTGGGCGGGATGTCGGTCACCGGCACGAATGCCAGGCTCGGTCTGCTGTAGAAGCGTTGCGTCGAGGCTTGTGAGAATGCCACGCCGCGCTCGGCGAGGATCGCTTCGAAGCATTCGTCGACGGTGGCGACGTCTGCGCCGACCCGCACCGGTTCGCCTTGGCGCGATTCTGTGGCCAGCCAGTAGTTTCGCCAGTTCTCGGGGGCTTTGCGTGCGACGAAGAACTCGTTGGTGACCTGTTCGACGCTCACCTCGGGCAACTGGGCGAGCGGATGATTCGCGGACACGACCATCACCCGGGGTTCGACGAACAGGGCTTCCATGCCCAGCCAGTCCTGCATCAACAGCGGGGGCCGGACGAAGGCGACATCGGAGGATCCGTCGGCCAACCCGACATACGGGTCGGAGAAATCGTAGGAATGCATCTGCACCTGGATGCCCGGATGCAGCGACTGGAACGTACTGAGAATGTGCGGTGTGAGCTCGGCAGCTGCGTTGCCTTGGAAGCCGATGACCAACTTGCGGGTACTGACGCCGTGGGCGGCTTCGCGGGTGAGGTTGACGGCTCGTTCGGCGTTCGCCAGCAACCGGCGGCTTTCGTCGAGCAGGATCTGGCCGGCAGGGGTCAGTTCGACATGCCTGCTGCTGCGCAGCAGCAGCACCGCGCCGAGGTTCTGCTCGAGTTTGCGGATCTGCACGCTCAATGAGGGCTGAGCGATGTGCAGACGGGCGGCTGCGCGCCCGAAGTGCAACTCTTCCGCAACTGCCACAAAATAGGACAGAAGTCGCAGGTCGAGCTGGGGTTGCATGTTTCCGAAGATAGCCAACACCACCCCGGGAGACCAGTAGTCATTGCCTATCGATCCGGGCCGGATAGGTATTGGACGCACCCGGCGGACACGAGGTGTGATGGCTGTCATGGCCGGCACGGCATCCGGGAGGCCAGCACTTTCCGGATTCGGGTCGGCATACCGGAGCGAGTGCTCGCACTCGGCCTCGCTGTCTCCCTCATCGAAGGAATCCCACATGACCGTCACTACGCGTGCCCTCGACACGGCCGACTGGGCTGCCTCGTTCACCGAGGCGAACAACACCGACCTCGAGATCCAGGCACACGGCAAGTACTTCACCTGCTCGTACCTGCTCGACATGACCGACCACACGTTCGTCATCCAGATGAGCCGCGGCAACGTGGTGGACATCGCGATCGACCCCGGTCCGCTGGATGTGCCGTACCAGTTCGCGCTGCGTGCCAGCGCCGAGACCTGGCGCAACTTCGGCGTCCCGGTGCCCGCCCCGATGTACCACGGCATCTGGGCCGCGAGCTTCCAGCGCGACATGAAGCTCGAAGGCGACATCCTGGTGTTGATGCAGAACCTGCGGTGCATCACCCGCCAGATCGAACTCCTGCGCACCGTCGGCGTCCCGGTCTGATCCTCCCACCCCCTTTGAGCCGTAAGGAACACTGATGAGCAAGATTTCCCCGGTCACCGGCCACTACGTCGACGTCGACGTCGACGGACTGCTGTATAAGGTCTTCTACCTCGAGAACGGCACCGGCCAGCCGCTGGTGTGCCAGCACACCGCCGGCTGCCACAACCACCAGTGGCGCGGTCTGCTCGAAGACGAGGAGATCACCGCCAACTACCGTGTCATCGCCTACGACCTGCCGCGGCACGGCAAGTCCGATCCGCCGGAGAACACCGAATGGTGGACCGAGGAGTACCAGCTTTCCGCGGACCACTTCGCCAATTTCATCGTGGCGTTGTGCGACGCGCTCGAACTGGAGAACCCGATCTTCATGGGATCCTCGTTCGGTGGGAACATCGCCCTGCAGCTTGCGCTTCGGCACCCTGACCGCTTCGCCGGCGTCATCCCTGTCGAGGGTGCGGACTATTCGCCGGGCTTCTACCTCGACTGGTGGCAGCACCCCCACGCCAACGCGGCACAGGTCTGCGCGAGCGGCGTGTGGGACCTGATGGCACCTCAGTCGCCGGAGGCGGATCGCTGGAAGACCTGGTTCTACTACAGCCAGGGTTCCGAGTCCTTCCGCGGTGACCTGCACTTCTACTCGGTCGATCACGACCTGCGCGGAAAGCTCGCGGACATCGACGGTGACCGGTGCCCGGTTGTGATGCTGACCGGTGACTACGACTACCTCACCACCCCCGAGGACAGCGCCCGGACCGCGGCGCAGATCCCGAACGCCGAGTTCATCGAGATGAAGGAGATCGGCCACTTCCCGATGAGCGAAAACCACACTGTCTTCCGTGGATACCTCATCCGGGCACTCGAAACCCTCCAGGACAAGGCACGCAAGTCCATCACCACCAGCTAGTACCCGCTCGCCCGCTCGGGTGTGGCCACCGAATGCGCGTGGCTACACCCGAGCGACCTGCATCGGCCTCGGCTCCCGGTTCGGGTGCCGACTGGTCGGGCGTGGCGATGAACCTTCACACACTCGGCAGGAGCTATGACCCACACTCTCCCCGCGGGCGTCCCCACCCAACTCTGGGTCGGTGGAGAACTCGTCGATTCGTCTACCGGCACCACTTTCCCCGTAGAGGACCCCGCGACCGGTGCCGTGATTGCGCATGTCGCCGATGCCGCGCCCGAGGATGGACGCCGAGCTCTCGAACACGCCACTGCTGTGCAGGGGGACTGGGCGCGGACTCCCTCGCGTCGACGTGCCGAAATACTGCGCACCGCATTCGAACTCATCCACCAGCGGGCAGACGACCTCGCGCGCACCATCACTCTCGAGATGGGTAAACCGCTCCACGAGGCGTATGCGGAGATCGAATACGGCGCATCATTCCTGCACTGGTTTGCCGAGGAAGCGAACCGAATCAGCGGGCGAGTCTCGCCGTCCCCCTCGGGAACCGGCACCATCGTCGTCACCAGAGAACCGGTCGGGCCGGTACTGGCCATCACCCCCTGGAACTTTCCGTTGGCCATGGCCACGCGCAAGATCGGTCCAGCACTGGCGGCCGGATGTTCGATCATCGTCAAACCAGCGGCCGAAACGCCTTTGGCGATGCTGCTCGTCGGTCAGATTTTCGCCGATGCGGGTCTGCCCGAGGGTGTGCTGTCGATTCTGCCGACCTCCGATGCTGCAGCGCTGACCGCACCACTGATCGACAGTGCTGATCTGCGCAAGATCACGTTCACCGGATCCACCGGTGTCGGCAAGCTGCTGGTTCGTCAATCGGCGGATCGGCTCCTGCGGATGTCGATGGAACTCGGAGGCAATGCCCCCTTCCTCGTGTTCGATGACGCTGATGTCGATGCAGCGGTCGACGGCGCGATGGCTGCAAAATTCCGCAACGGCGGCCAAGCATGTACAGCAGCCAACCGATTCCACGTCGCACGTAGCGTCGCAGAAGAGTTCAGCGAGAAGTTCACCGCACGCATCGGTGCCTTGCGCACCGGACACGGTCTCGACGCAGGAACCGATATCGGACCGCTGATCACCGCGAAGCAGTGCGCCACCGTCGATGCTCTGGTCGAAGACGCCGTCGCGAAGGGTGCACGTATCCGCATCGGCGGTGGCCGTCCTGACGGGCCGGGAACGTTCTATTCCCCGACCGTTCTCGATGGCGTGAGTCCCGACGCGCGGCTGCTGCGTGAGGAGATTTTCGGCCCGGTAGCCGCGATCACCACCTTCGATACGGAGGACGAAGCGATCGCGGCGGCGAACAACACCGAATACGGCCTCGCTGCGTACTTCTACACCCAGAATCTCGACCGAGCGTCCCGAGTCGCCAACGCACTCGAGACCGGCATGGTCGGAATCAACCGAGGCATCATCGCCGACGCGGCCGCACCCTTCGGAGGGGTGAAGGAGTCCGGCTTCGGCCGCGAAGGATCGGTCGAAGGTATCGACGAGTATCTCGCCACCAAGTACATCGCACACTGATCACCGGTGGCAGCATCCAGACCGGCGAATGCCCCTGCCCTCAACAAACACTCGTGCGCCGGGGTCTGGTGAAGGACCCGCCGAACGGTGGGTCCTTCACCAGAGAGGTGGTTACCGCACTCGTTCGTGTGGCACTACCTGCACATCACCCTTGCGAAGGGGATCGGCAGGTCGACGCGGAACGTCCCGACCAGTGTCGAGTTCAGCTGTGGCCTCCTGCCCCCGGCCACCGGGGTAGGGGACAGCATCATTGATCTCCGCGCTCCACGTGGCGATCGCTTCGTCGACCTCGGTGTCGGCACTCTGGCGAGCGAGCACCAATGCGACGAGCGGCGCGGCCAGTATGATCGTGCCGAAAATGTATGCCGGAAGCATCAAATCGAGGAGCGTCGCGCCCTCCGGCATGGTGGCCGTCGGGTCCAAGGACGCGTGAACTCCAGCCATGCCGGTGTAGTGCAATGCCGCCACTGCACAACCCATCACCAGCGCGCCGAGCAGACGGGTGGCTCGAATGAATGCCGTTCGTACCAACCACAACGCGGCGATGGACGCCCCGATCCCGATAGCCACCGAGGCGGCGACGAGTACCGGGTCGTGGGACAGTTCGCCGCGAATGCGGATAGCGGCCATGCCGCAGTAGTGCATCAGGCTCACCGCGACGCCCATCACGGCGCCGCCGATCAGTAACGCCGACCTGTCCAGGATCGGACGCCCGGCCAAGGCCCGTAGATCGACCAGCCACAGCCCGAACAGGGTCGCGCCGATAGCGATGACCGCCGAGAGGATCGTCAGCATCGGGTCGTAGCGGATGATGGTGCCGGGCACCGCGAAGCCCATCATGGCGATGAAGTGGGTCATCCAGATCCCGACACCGCCGATGGACAGGGCTGCCATCACCAACCAGCGCCAGCGCGTCGGACCGAGGGGGGTGGTAGCGGCTCGGCGAGCGCAGGACAGGCCGACGAAGGACCCGGCGATCGAGGTGCCGTAGGCGAGAAAGAGCACCCACAGTCCCAGATCGAAATGGTGCATTTCGTGTGACATCAGTGTTCCTTACCAAGGCACGCTCGAGCACCTGCGCCGGCGGTCGCGTGCCGAACCGTCCGGGCAGGACTGCGATCTCGGCCCCCCGAGCAGCGACAGCAGCGTACCTAACGCGACTTATGTTTCAAACCAGACCAAGACAACGGAGCGACCCGGACAGCCTCGCCTCCTCGGTCGCGGCGGTTCCTTCGCTGAATGGTTGCCGACTCGACGCGGCGCACCGTGAAGGGCTGTACGCCCGATCTCCCTCAGGCAGTCAAAGGTCGAGTTCGTCGGCTGCACGATGTATGGACGAGTCTGCGTCCATGTACGGACTAAGGCTGAGGCCGTAGCAAAAACGATTGGCCTCTCCTTCGGCGGACGCCGGCCGTGGCGGTGGCGGACGCCACGCTGTCCGTCGGTGTCGGATTCCCGCTCGTTTCCTTCCGTCATCGCGTTGAGTTCGATCGCGACCGGTGACGCGGCCGGTCGCCTGACCGCCGACGGGGCAATCGACGACTCCGGCCCCCTGCGCCGGAAGTGTCGTGCCCCGTCGGCTCTCCTCGTCAGCAGAAGATCGCCGACGAGAAGATCAGGCGGTGCTCGTGCAGATTATTCGTTTTCTGCAAGATCATGCGTATTTTGAACAGGCCCGGTCGGTCTGGTGTCCATGTTTCGTCGAATGTCCCCTTCGTTCGGGTCGTCGGGAGGCTGTGATTCGTCCCGTCTTCGTGGCGGATCCCGGCCGCAAGGGATCAGTCGATGTCAATTCGAATTGCAGCTACCAGAACAGAGTTCGGATTCTGTGGCAGCCAACGGTCGCGGTTGGAAGGCCGGAATGTGTCGGATCGCCGACTGTGTGCTCATATCGGTGCGACAGCGACCCGAATCGAGATCGCGATCGCGGCGGTGTCGAGCATGCGGCAAGATGGGCCCGGAACTGGACTGGTGGTAGGAATCATTGCACGACAGTATATTTCGGATGTATTACAGGCCTCTGTGTCGAAGGTTGCCCACCGCGTCGTCGAAAACATCCCCGAGTTGTAGATCGGTTCTGCTGGGGTGCTGGCGATGCGAGAGGCGCCGGACTCGGTGATATCCATGCCAGCGAAGCCGGGAAGTGTCCGAAGATGGGACAGCTGAGTGAGGCGCACATCACGATGATGGCTTCCACGTGACCTGAACTACAGAAAGGCTAGGACATGTCGCCTCACTCTTCCTCTGCGGTCGGACTTGCTGATACCGAGGTGTCACTCGAGCTGGACGCGTTGATCATCGGTGCGGGAGTCGCCGGTTTGTATCAGCTGCATCAGCTTCGCGAGCTGGGGCTGCGGGTGCGCGCCTTCGATACCGCCTCCGACGTCGGCGGCACCTGGTACTGGAATCGTTATCCGGGTGCTCGATTCGATTCGGAGGCCTACATCTACCAGTACCTGTTTTCCGATGAGCTGTACAAGAACTGGAGCTGGAGTCAGCGTTTCCCCGGCCAACCCGAGATCGAGCAGTGGTTGCATTATGTGACCGACAGTCTCGATCTGCGTCGCGACATCCAATTCTCGACGACGATCACCAGTGCGCATTACGTCGAGGACTCGAAGCGATGGATCGTGCGCACCGATCGCGGGGACACGATTGCCACCCAGTTCCTGATCACCTGCGCCGGCATGCTGTCGGCACCGATGTCGTCGGTGTTCGAGGGCCAGGAAAGCTTCGCCGGCCCGATCTTCCACACCTCTCGATGGCCGAAGGAGGGCGCCGATGTCGCGGGCAAGAGGGTCGCAGTGATCGGTGTCGGCGCCACCGGGATCCAGGTCATCCAGACCATCGCCGACAAGGTCGAACATCTGAAGGTGTTCATCCGTACACCGCAGTACGCCCTGCCGATGAAGAATCCGTCCTACGACGACCGGGATGTTGCCGCGTACAAGGAGCGCTTCGAGGAACTTCGCGCGACGTTGCCGCATACGTTCAGTGGCTTCGAGTACGACTTCGAGCATGCATGGGTCGACCTGACTCCCGAGCAACGGCGGGAAAGGCTCGAAGAGATCTATGACAACGGTTCACTCAAGCTCTGGCTCGCTTCTTTCGCGGAGGTGTTCTCCGATGACGAGGTCAGTGAGCAGGTGTCCGAGTTCGTGCGAGAGAAGATGCGTGCGCGACTGAAGGATCCGAAGCTGTGTGAACTGTTGATTCCGACCGACTACGGCTTCGGTACACACCGGGTACCGCTGGAAACCAATTATCTCGAGGTCTACCACCGTCCGAATGTCGAAGCAGTGGGGGTGCGCACCAATCCGATCAGCCGAATCGTCCCGGAAGGGATCCTGTTGGACGACGGCACGCTGCACGAAGTCGACGTCATCATCCTGGCCACGGGATTCGATGCGGGATCCGGCGCGCTGACACGAATCGACATCCGTGGACGTGAGGACCGATCGCTCACGAGCGACTGGTCGCGTGACATCCGCACGACGATGGGCCTGATGGTGCACGGCTATCCCAACATGCTGACCACCGGTGCCCCACTCGCCCCCTCCGCGGCTCTGTGCAACATGACCACCTGTCTGCAGCAACAGACCGAATGGATCACCGAATGCATCCGGCACATGCGTGAGCACGGGTACACCGTCATCGAACCGACCGTCGAGGGTGAGGGCGAATGGGTCGCCCACCACGACGAAACCGCGAATGCCACGCTGATCTCGAAGACCAATTCCTGGTACAACGGCGCGAACGTTCCCGGAAAACCTCGTCGCGTGCTGTCCTACACCGGCGGGGTCGGCACCTATCGAGAACTCACTCTCGCGGCCGCCGCGGCCGGCTACAAGGGATTCCAGCTGAGCTGACCTTCTCGGATATCCGACCCCTGCGGTCGACCACTGCTCGTCTCACGGCGGCGTACGCACATGTCATCGGGTGAGCACGCGCTGCTACCGCTTTCTCATAGCTCAGGAGGACGATCTCGATGATCGACAACCCGTACTACACGCACGACTTCCACGGTGATTACGACCTGATCGGCATCGGAGCCCTCGACCTCGAGGAGGGTGGCTCGATCCCGGACTGCCGGCTCGCAGTGGCAACGTTCGGAACGCTGAACGAAGCCAAGGACAACGCAATCCTCATCCCCACCTGGTACTCGGGGACCCACCAGATCTGGCGCGACGCATACATCGGTCCTGACCATGCTCTCGACCCGAGCAAGTATTTCATCGTCTGCGTGGATCAGATCGGCAACGGTCTGTCGACGTCTCCCCACAACGCCACCGGCGTCAACGCAGAGATCGCCATGTCGAACTTCCCTCGTGTTCGGATCGGGGACAATGTCGTGGCCCAGGAGCGGCTGCTCCGGGAGCATTTCGGTATCGAACGCCTCGCGTTGGTGACGGGAGGCTCCATGGGAGCTCAACAGACCTACGAATGGGCAGTGAGGTTCCCCGACAAGGTTCTGCGCGCCGCACCGATTGCCGGTACGGCACGCAACACTCCCGGTGATTTCTTGATCGCGGAGATCATGCGCGAAGCGATCCTGTCGGATCCGGGCTGGAACGGCGGCGAATACACCTCGCATACGCAGGTCGTCGACGGCCTCACCAGGCAGGCTCACATCTGGGGAGTGCTCGGATTCTCGACCGAGTTCTGGAAGCAAGAAGTATGGCGAGCAATGGAGTTCGAATCCCTGGACGCGTTCCTGACCGGATTCCTCGAGCCCTACTTCACGGCGATGGATCCCAACGCACTCCTCACTCAATCCTGGGCCTGGCAACGCGGCGACGTCTCTCGGCATACCGGGGGAGACCTGGCCGCTGCACTCGGACGGATCACCGCCAAGACCTTCGTGATTCCCATTGACGAAGACCAGTTGTTCCCGGTCCGCGACTGTGCTGCCGAGCAGGAACTGATCAAGGGCAGTGAACTGCGCGTGGTCGAAGATGTGCTCGGGCATTTGGGCCTGTTCGCTGTCGCTCCGACCTACATGCCGCAGATCGACCGCCACCTTGCGGATCTTCTCGCGATCGAGGTCTGAAGCGGTGCCGCCACGACAACGGTTCACGTGGGCGGGACGGTAGTGAGTGTGCCCGCCGGCGGTCGTGGCGGCAGAGAACATCGAGATTCTTGCGCGGTTGCCGGCGATGTCGACCTCTATGCGTAGGGCGGGGCAGGTGATGGAACGGGCTCGGCTTCCCCTGGGGGGTGAAGCCGAGCCCGGTGATCCGGTCGCCGTCGACGACCTGACGTCAGTCTCCTGATGGTGGTGTGCACCCCGGATCGCGGCAGTCGGTGGTCCGAGGAGTAGGCGCGGTGCGGACCGCGAGTGCCGATCTCCGGCCGGCGGGGTGGCCGTACCCGCCCCGCTACTGCCGTTGGAGACGGCAGATCGATGTCCTATTCTGGGACATTCATAGAATGTGATGTGCGGCACATTGAGGGGGATGGCAGTACTGCGACCTGCAAGGAAATGTGATGGACAGTGATAACCGCCGGCGCCGCGTGACCACCGCCCGGCATCTCCATGACCTCGCCGGTTCCCCCTCCGAGGACGTCTCACCCCTCATCGCACAGTCATGGCGACGCTCACGTCAGGCGGGTGTCATCCCGGACGGCTCGCACCTTCCACAGCTGCAGTACGTCGAAGACCTCGATCTTCGCCGACGACTGGTGCGATGCGCCCTGCCGATCCTCGATCGGCTCCATGACGACCTGTCCGACATGTCCCTCAGTGTCGCGTTGAGTGACGAGCATGCGCGTGTGCTGGTCCGGCGGGACAATGATCCCGTCCTCGCCGCGAAGCTGGACAAGGTGTACTTCGCTCCCGGGTTCACCTACGCCGAAGAGCTCGTCGGTACCAATGGAGTGGGCACAGCCCTCGAGACCGGGATGGCCGTCTACGTCGACGGCGCTCAGCACTATCACGAATCGATCCAGTATTTCACCTGTGCCGGCGCGCCCATTCACAACCCCACCACCGGCCGTGTCGAAGGACTGATCGACATCACAGGCTTGACCCACACATCGAACCCGTTGATGCGCCAGCTCGCCCTTGGAGCGGCTCGTGATATCGAGTCGGCTCTTCGCGCCACGGGATCGATCAAGCAACAACTCGTGCTCGGCGAGTTCCTCGTCGCCTGTCGGCGCCGGCAGACGGCGGTGTACTCACTCAGTTGCGGTGTTTTCATGTCGAACGAGATCGGCTCGCGCCTTCTCGACCCGATCGACGAGGCTTTTCTCCGCGAGGAAGCACAGTCGATGCTCGATCCGTCACGAGTTGCCCAGTTCGACCTGCGCCTTCCGTCCGGAGGTAGCATCACCGTCAAGCGCACTCTCGTCGAACATGGCGGCGACATCGCCGGCATCGTCTTCGAAGTCGAGGCGACATCGTGTCCCACGAAGATCATGCAACCCCGGCGCACGGTTCCCGTGTTTCCGGGGGTGGCGGGGTCTTCGCTCCAATGGAACCGGTGTCGAGGGGAGTTGACGTCCCTCGCCGCGACAGATGCCAACGTGATCCTCAAAGGTGAACCAGGAAGCGGCAAACTCACTCTCGTTCGGGGCATGCACCTGTACAAGAATCCGCAGGCCCCGATTGTCGTCGTGGATTGCTCTGCTGAAAAGTCCGCTCACGAGGAATTGCGCACTGCGCTCGACTCCGCGGCGACCACGATCGTCCTTCGTCGCATCGACCGACTCGACGCGAGCACCGATGAGCTCTTTGCCGACCTCATATCCGCCGACCAGCACCGGTACCCCGCTCGGTGGATCGTCGCGACCACATCCACTGATGGGGAAGCACTTCAGGATTCTGCTCTCGCCGAGCATTTCATCGCCACCGTCGAGGTCCTCGCATTGCGTCATCACCCCGATGACATCCCGGACATCATCCGAATGCACCTTGCACCTCACCGCGAAACCGCTTTCAGCGACGACACGATGCGAACCCTGAAGAAGTACCACTGGCCCGGCAACGTCCGTGAACTGGTCGGCACTCTCAATCACGTACTTCGCGCCAAGCCCGCGGGAACGATCGCAGTAGCTGATCTGCCTCCAGCGCTCAGCTCCGCGCCTCGCCGGACGATGACGGCAATGGAAAGAGTCGAGCGCGATGCCATAGTGGCTGCGCTACGGGACAGCGGTGGCAATCGTGTCGCCGCCGCGAAATTGCTGGGGATCGCAAGGTCGTCTCTCTACCGCAAGATCGACACGTTCGGCATCCACGTGTGATCGCGCAGAATGCGTGATCCGAGAGTCGTCCTATGGCCTTGCGTGCGGTAGCGGTGACTGTCGGAAGGTGCGGCCCTCGCGGCAAGCCCGTGGGAGACGACGGTGTTCGCGCTCGACCTGTTGCACCCAGACCTCGAACAGCGTGGCAACACCACACCGCTGCGGGTGTTTCGACACCCGCAGCGGTGTGGTGTCCGTGCGTCGGGTGGGGATTTCACCCGATCTCGTTGATGTCGTCGTGTGGCTGTTCGGCGAGCGCGCCGGTTACGCGAGCGGTCAACGGATCGAGGTCGATGTCCGGTGCCGCGGCCCGGGATGGAACCGGGGTCAGGAAAGGGCTCGGTAGACGGCGGTCTCCATGTCGAGGTAACCACCGAGCGAGCTGGGGTCGGCGAACGGGAAGATCTGCGTCGCCCAGTAGCCTCCGATCTTGTTGTGCCGGTCGATCCAGTAGTAGAGGTTGGCCAGGCCTGCCCAGGCGAGAGAGCCTGCGGGACGGCCCGTGGGTGCTTCGGTTTCGTTGGTCATGAACGTGTAGCACCAGCCCTTGCGCTGGCCAGGGAAGAACTCGGCGTCGTTCGACAGAGACCTGATGACACCCGGAAGCATCTTCACGGTCAGGTCGCCGAGGTCGTTTCTGGTCGCCCACTCGACGGTGTCGGGGCGGAGGATGACGGTGCCGTCGTCTGCCTCGCCGTCGTTGAGCCACATCCGGATGAAGGCGAGGTAGTCACCGACGGTGGAGAACAGTCCGTGCCCACCCATGTCGACCTCGGGCGGGGTGGGGATGACGAAATCGGTGGCCTGGAGTCCGTCGTCGGTGCGCTGGTGCATGGTCGCCAGACGCGCGCGCATGTCGTCGGACGGAGTGAAGGACGTCGATGTCATGCCGAGGGGGTCGAGGACTCGTGTCTTCAGCGCCTCGCCAAGGCGGGTGCCGACGATGCCTTCGATCACCTGGCCTGCCCAGTCGATATTCGAGCCGTACTCCCACTGGGTGCCGGGATCGAACAGCAGCGGTGTCTCGAGCGCGTCCTTGGTGGCGGTGACGATGCTGGGCTGACCGTGGTTCTCGGCGAGGCGGTTGTACGTCTCGTTGAAGAAGTCGTATCCGAAGCCGGCGGTGTGCAGCAGTAGTTGGCGGGTCGTGATGTCGGTCTTCGGTGCTCGCAGCATCGGCTCGCCGTTCGAGTCGAAGCCCTCGATGACCTGGAGTTCGCCGATCGCGGGCGCGTACTCCTCGGCCGGGGAATCCAGGTCGAGATCACCGGATTCCACGAGTTGCAGCGCCACGGTGCCGGTGAGGGCTTTGGTGGTCGAGAAGATGCTGAAGACGGTGTCATCGGTCATCGGTTGATCGTTGTCGACAGACCGTACCCCAGCGGACTCGATGAACAGGGTTTCCTGGTCGTTCGTCATGCCCGCTACTACTCCGGGCACGGCACCGCTGTTCACCGTGGTGTGGATGACTTCGCGGGCTGAGTCGACGACGCGTTGGGTATCGGACATGGGGTTGTTCCTCTCGTTCGGTCGACAGTGACGCTGCTCCAAGTTTCACAAGAGTGTGATGGGTGTCTCAACCGACGCAGCGGCGCAGTTTCGCTCTGTTTCCCCGCCGAATGGCGGGTCCCTCGGTCGAGCGGCCGCCGTATCCTCGATGCGAGTCTTCGAGGAGGTGACGATGGCCCGAGCAGTGCCCCGTCCACCATTCGATGCCGAACTCAAGGCGGGATTGGCTGTGGTAGGCGGTATGTTCCCTCCGACCATCACTGCGGACCTGATCGAGTTCATGCGTACGTCCTATGCGTCCCCTCCGATGGACGAGGAATTCGACCGCCGACGGATCGCGGTGAACGACGTGACCTTCCCCGGGGGTGATGGCGCTGCCGTCAACGCTGCGGTGCTTCGTTCCCGGGACTTCAGCGGGCCCCGTCCTGCGGTGCTGTACGCGCACTCCGGAGGATTGATGTTCGGAGACATGTTCAGCGGCCTGGACCTGGTGCTGGACTGGGTGACCGAACTGGGGGCGGTTCTTGTCACGGTCGAGTATCGTTTGGCCCCTGAGTATCCCGACCCCTACCCGCGTGAGGACATGTATGCCGCCCTGGAGTGGTTGGCTGCGCATGTCACCGATCTGGACGTGCGGGCGGACCGGATCCTGGTCGCAGGTGCCAGCTCCGGTGGCGGACTGGCAGCCGGTCTCGCGCTGGCTGCGCGGGACCGCGGTGGTCCCCGGTTGTGTGGGCAGGTGCTCGACTATCCGATGCTCGACGACCGGTGCACGACCGCTTCGATCGAGCAGTTCGACGGTATCGGTGTGTGGGACCGGATCAGCAACGAAACCGGCTGGACCGCCCTGCTGGGTGAGCAGCGGGGCACCGACCTTGTCTCGCCGTATGCAGCCCCGGCCCGCGCGCAGAATCTGCGCGGATTGCCGCCGGCCTTCATCGACGTCGGTGCGGCCGAGATCTTCCGGGACGAGGCGATCGGCTATGCCAACAGGATCTGGCAAGCCGGTGGCGATGCCGAGTTGCACGTATGGTCCGGCGCCTTTCACGCGTGCGACATTTTCGCCCCGCACACCAGCGTGGGCCGGTCCATGATCCGGACCCGCAACACCTGGGTCGAGAAAATCCTTGCGGACTGAGGGCAGGAACGAATATGCAAGAGCTACTCGGACGGATCGCCCGCCTCGATCCCAGCGCCAGTTTGGGTCTGCGTGTCATCGCGTGCTTCGACGAGTTGATCGTCGGCAACGTCAACACCCGTGCCCTGCTCGCAACCGCTGCCGCGCTGGCCGGTTGTACTGCAGGGTTCCGGCAGAGCGTCCCGCCGCGGACTCTACGAGTCACTCCGAAAGGTGAAGCAGTGCAGGGTCAATCGCCGACAGATCCTTCGAACCTGCACGTGGCGTCGGAGGACGGCATCGACGTCTGGCTCGAACGCGACGGTGCTGCTGGGCCGAACGACGCACTCATCCTCGAGCGCTTGGCACTGGCTGTGCGGATCCGGAACGGGCGTGGAGCCCGGGAGATCGACAATCGCCGCCACCTCGGCATACTCACCGGTCGCGAGAGCATTCCCGACGAGCGCTTGACCGCGGCGAGTGCGCTCGGATTGTCGGCAACGGGCCTGTATCGCCTCGTTGTGGCACCGCTGTTCGCGGTGTGGCGCAATCATCCCGCCGGCCCGGAGGACGTGATCGCCACCCCGTTCGGTCCGGTCCACGCCATCGTTGTGCCGGAGCGGTACCCGCCGTTCGGCGCTTCGCCGTGCGGTATCGGAACAGCCACGCCGCCGGACTCGTTGGATCGGTCGTTCCGGACCGCGATGGTCGCTCTGCGCCTGTGCCGAACCCCGAAGGAACCCCAGGTTGTGGCCGACTCCTACGGGGGTCTGATCGAACTGCTTGCCGACGCCGATGAGCACGCTCCGCACAGCGACGCCGACCGTGTCGAGGCCATCGCACACTACGCCTGGGGGATGGAGACGATCGATGCCGTCGTCGCTGCGCAGTCCGTTCGGGAAGCGGCGCGACTGCTCAACATCCACCACAGCACGCTTCAGAGCAGGATCGATACCATCACTGCGACACTCGGTTTCAACCCGTTCGAGGGATTCGGGCGCAGCCGGCTCGGGGCAGCGTTCCTGCTGCATCGCTTGCGTACGTCGACGGTCCTCGACCTGCCGGCGGCTGCGGCACCCGGCAATGTCGCCGTGCTCGGTCCTGCTCGCCGCGCGACGGTATGAGGCCGTCAACGCTTCATGATGTGGTCTCGGTCATCTCGGTGCCGGTTCGGTGCGTTGGCGTGTCGGTGATCGCCGGAAGCGGCACAGCGTTGTGCGGGTGATGTCCCTGCGACGTCAGCTCCGGGCGACGGAGCCGTCTTCATCCCAGCCGGGCAGGGCCGGCACTCGGGTGGCGAGGGCGGTATCGGCGACGATCAGTACGACTGCGATTGCGCGAGCCAGAGGCCGGATTACGAGGCTGGAAATCATCAGAGAACGGTCTTCCTTGGTCGTATGTCGTTCGGTGGAGCCGAGGCGTCCCGTCGGGAGAACGGGTCTGCCGATCGCGATCAGACCTGCCATCTACGTGCCGGAGGTGATCGTCCGGGCGGTTCAGCTCGGACGACAGCAGCGGTAATCGAGCATTCAACTATAATTATGCTACCCGGTTCCGAAAATCAAGTCGATCATGCCCGGCGCCGAACGAGCAGTCGGACTCCCGAATCGGTCTCTGTGAGCGGCACTGCCCTCGTTCGTGGGAAAGCGTAAAGAGGATTCCGATAAGGGAGAGCGCTCCGACGGTGGGAGCGATCGGCGTACCGGCTGTCCCGCAAGCAAACGCCGACGAACGGCATCGATGGGGCATGGCGGGCCCCTCAATCGAACGGATAGGACACAACCCGCCCTACACGGGTCGGTGTGGAAGTTCCCGGATGCCCTGCCCGTTGGAGGGGGGGGACAGGCAGGGCATCCGGGACGGGGTCGGTTCACCGACCGGGAACCACGGTCCGCCTACAGGGGGTGACGGATCGTGGTGGTGTTGCAAGATCATGTTTATCGGTCACATCGCGCGTCGCCTATATTTACGGTACCGAGTACCCAAAATCAAGTCTCGGGTCGAAAAGAGGGGGGAATGCGATGGCTACCGGCAGACGTGGGCGTCCTCAGGTGTCGTCTCGCGCGCAGGTCGAGGTCGCCGCGTTCGAACTGTTCCTCGAACGAGGCTATGCGGAGACGTCGATCATGGATATCGTTGCGGCCGCGGGGATCAGCAAGACCACCTTCTTCCGGTACTTCTCCAGCAAAGCGGCACTCGTGTGGTTTCCTTTCGAGGAAAGTACCCGCGACCTCCAGCGCTCCTTCGGCACGGTTGACGACGAGGTGCCGGTCATGGAGGCGATCCGGGTCGGGGTGATCGATACGGTAGCGGCCCGACTCGACGACGAGGGCGTCTGGACCGCCCAGATTCGGATCCTCGACGCCTCACCGGAATTGCAGGCCGAGGGTGCTCAACGGTGGTTGGTGTGGTCCGAGGTCGTCTCGACGTTCGTTGCGTCCCGTATCGGTACGCGTCCGGCGGCGGTGGTGCCGGCTGCTGTCGGGGGTGCGGTGCAGTCCGTGGTGCTCGCCGTCCTGCGCGAGGGAGTGAGGTCTCCCGCATCCCCCGGTGAGGTGTTGACCACGCTCGATAAGTCGTTGACTTCGCTGGGGTACAGCCTGCAGAAGTGGATCGACGAACAACCTTACAAGTAAGGCGCATCGGCCTCCTCTGCAGTGGCGGACCTACGTGCGGGATGTACCCGAGGTCCAGTGACGTGCGCATCATCGATGTACCGGATCGATGTACCGGATCGATGCACCGCCGGTGGCGGTGGTGGTCTGCCCCCGGACGGGACCCACCGTTTCCCGACCCGTCGCCGTCCGGAATGCCGGCCGTCGATCGTGAGGCGCCGCATCGTGCCGACCCGCAGGCCAGGCAGGGTTCGTCGCCGCTCGACCCAATGGGAACTGATGAAGTATCTGGCCGGTGATGCGCGTGGCGCCGTTGGGTTCGGTATTCGCGACACTTCGAGGGATCGGAGTGGGTGCGCAGGTGCGAGGCGCACTTGTTCGGATATCGAACTGCATCGCAGGTCGTGCCGGTGATGCACATCTCAAATATTGCTCGCACACGATTCGTTCGCGCACGACTGAGTCCGGTATGCTCGTCCTGTGACCACAGGTGACCTCGCTTCGATCGGGAACGACGACCTCCTGGCGTTGGACCGGCAGGTCTGCTTCGCGCTTGCCGTTGCCAACCGGGCCGTCCTGGCTGTCTACCGGCCTATCCTCGAGCCTCTAGGCCTCACTCACCCGCAATACCTGGTGATGTTGGCGCTGTGGGAGAAAGCTCCGATGTCGGTCAAGGCGATCGGCGAAGCGCTGGCTCTGGACTCGCCCACGCTCTCGCCTTTGTTGAAGCGCCTCGAAGCCTCACAGCTGATCACTCGTTCGCGCAGTCGTGTAGACGAACGTCAACTGGTCATCGATCTCACTGCCCAAGGTCGAGCCCTGCGGAACGAAGCCCAGAAAGTCCCGGTCGCCGTGGTCGAGAAGCTCGGTGTTTCGCCGGCGG
Source organism: Rhodococcus sp. DMU2021 (assembly GCF_019641445.1). Lineage (NCBI taxonomy): Bacteria > Bacillati > Actinomycetota > Actinomycetes > Mycobacteriales > Nocardiaceae > Rhodococcus > Rhodococcus sp. DMU2021. The sequence goes on along the minus strand of NZ_JAIFKB010000023.1, from coordinate 2,683 downwards.
AGCTCCAGGAGCTGCATCGGGCACTGACCCTTCTCAATGATGCTGCAGCACATGCAATAACCAGTTCGGATCGACGTCCGTCCCGAGATCCATCCGAGCCACCGGATACAACGAAGGGAACGCTGTGACGACCCCACTTCGCACACGACCTACCGTAATTCAGCGCCTGGCCTATGTGGTTGGCCGCCCCCTGCCTCCGCAGATGCAGGACTGGGTCCGTAACGACATCCTGGGGCCGGGCGGCGTGCGCCGCTATCTTCTCAGGTGGAATGTACCGGTCATCCCGCTGCTGCTGTTGTTCCTGCTGATCCCGGGACCGGTATGGATTCCCGTCTCCATGATGATGTTGCTGCTCTTGCCCTGGACGTACTTTTCTGTGGCGTTGATGAGCATCTGGCAACGTCATCGACTTCAGCAACACGGTCTCGATCCTGATCTGCTCGGTGCGAAGGCGCAGGCGCGTGCCTCGCGTGAACGCGAGGACTACGAACGTCGGTTCGGTCGCGCAGCCTAGGCAATGTGCGCAACCCTGACGCGGAGTCAGGGTTGCGGACCGGCGCCTATCTCACCCATGTCGGCGGGTTGTCGGGCAGCAGGTCCATCCCCGGTGTAACCGGAGGGTGAGTGCGTACTGCATATGGCGGCGACAGTCGTCGTTCGGAGTAGCGGTGCTGCGCAAGCCGGGAAGAAGAAGATCAACTCGCCGGCGGTGACGACGACGATGTTCAGTCCCCGGTCGCCGCGATCTCCGTCGACCCCCAGGGCTCTGCAGCCTGGTGGGGCCTCACGTGTCGAGGAACTGCCGTTCATGATCGACCAGGTCCACGACAACCTCGACGTGCTACGCAATCTCGACAAGTTGCCCGGCATCAAGCACGTCTATGTCGACACCCCGGGCTGGATCGACCTGTCCGGTGCCGACGACGGCACCGATGTCCTCGGCACCGGTAGTTCCACCGACGCGTTGCGCGCGGTGCTCGAGGTCGCCGATCTGGTCATCGTTCCGATCGAACCCGAGCCGCTGTGTCTCGATCCCACCGCGCGCACGATCAAGCAGGTCATCGAACCGCTCGGCAAGAAATTCATTGTCGTGGTGAACAATTGGGATCCCCGCGACGGCAAGGTCGACCTCGAACAGACCCGCGAGCTTGCAGTAGTGCACTGCTTGATAGCCGCGGCGGTGCGGTGATGGTCGCGCTCAGTCGGATTTGTCGAACAACGACAGGAACCTTTTTCGTGGGTTCAGGTGCCGGTCATTTCGTGTGGTTCGAGGAGAGGGTGAGGGCTGTCGTGATTGCGAATCCTGCTATCCACTCCGGGATTGCGCGGTAAAAGCTCGAGGTGACCTGGTAGGGGCCGTTGGCGTGGAGCGCGGCGTAGGCGGCGATCCAGGTGCGCACCTCATGGGACGAGTGGCCGGCCTGCTCGACGAACCAGTCATTGGTCCACGTGTCGATTTGTTCGAGTTCGCCGGATGCCAGAATTTCGAGAAGATGCTGGTCCCAGTGGGGGTTCAACGGCTGAATGGTGGCGGTACCGGCAGCGAAGTCTCGACCTGCGGTGATGACGCGTTGTTCGCGGGCCTTGCGTTCGGCGTCGCTCGGATTGCGGCCGTCGATCAACCGTTCGCGCACCTGCTCAGGCGAGCTGGTGAACTGCGGAATCGGTGGGTCGTGGGAGAGCCCTCCGGATCCGACGAACAGGACGCGTTTGTCCAGTTTGTTGGCTGCTCGTCCGACAGCTTCGCCGAGCAGCCGAACTCGGCTGACGGGGCCGAGGGGTTCGGCGACGGAGTTGATGAAGATCGGCACGGTCGGTACTGCGATGATCGATCCGACGAGTAGTTGTAGAGCCTGGGCGAAACCGTGGTCGACGTGCATGCGTTCGGAGAGCGCGGCGTCGATACCGCTGTCGAGTACTTCGCGCGTAATAGTGCGGGCGGCGTCGCGGTCGACGTCGAGGGGGCCGGCTTCGGTGCCATAGTCGCCGACGGACTGCGCGCCGGCTCCGATGCAGAACGGTGGCAGCAGGTCGTAGAAGACCCCGTTGTAGTGGTCGGGGGCGAAGATCACGATCAGATCTGGGGCGAAATCGGCGATGAATCGGCGCGCGTGGTCGAAGGCGGCGTCGACGGCGTCGATGACTTCTTGATCGGGGTCGTTGCGTCCCATCAGGGGGGAGTGCGACATCGCGCACAGCGCCACAGGCATCGCGGAGCCTCCTTTCTGGTACTTCACGGCCTCTGCCCGGATGGTTCGAGCGAGAGCGGATGAGGTTCGTCGGATGGGTGCGTCCGGCCGGTGCCGCCAGGGGTTTCAGGGGAGGGCGGCACCGGCTGCATCTGTGTCAACTGCGATCGAGGAGAAAATCCAGGTGCAGTTTGTTGAAGGTGTCGGGGTCTTCGTACTGGGGCCAGTGTCCGCAGTTCTCCATGACCGCCAGCTTGGCGCCAGGGATGTGGGAGGCGATGCGCTCTGCTTCGTCGACCGGACCGGAGGGATCTTTGGTGGTCCACAGAACCATCGTTGGCACGGTGATGCCTTGGAGGGTGGCATCGGTGATCAGGGACTGCTGCACGATCAGGTGACAGGTTCGGTCACGCAGCCTGAGTGGCTGGTGTGGTCATGATGGTCTCGTATTCGACAGGGGTCAATCTGCCGAGCCTGGCTTGGCGTCGGCGGCG
>NZ_JAIFKB010000022.1:0-46439 GCF_019641445.1 Rhodococcus sp. DMU2021 | reverse complement strand
GACGACGACATTCCTGGTGCGGACACCGGTCCCCGAACACCTACGAGACCCTCTACATCGCTACGCTGGCATCCGCGGCGTAATCCACCACCCGTGTCCATTTGCTGGGGGTAAGGCCCATCCTGCTTAGTGCGAGGAGGGAGTCATCAGACAGGCCAGCGGTATCGAGAGCGGCCAGGCATTCGATCGGCCCGAGTTGTCCTTGCTCGATCCATTCAGACACCAATTCGTCCGGTGCCAGCCTCGCCAACGTCGTGAATGCCGCCGAGGGAACGGTCTCGCTGGTGACTGTTTCCCGCGCGACGTTCAACGCGATCTGGGGAGCGTGGCTGATCAGCACCTCAATCGCTTCGTTGCGTCGGTCTTGAGAGCGGACGGAGTCACGCGCCAGATGACTCACGATGTCGATCAGGCGGATGTCGGAAAAATCTGCGAGCGGGTGGCGAGCGAAGGAAAAGTCATCGTCCTGCCGAATCCGTTCTCGCAGCGCTTCGTCGATGGTGTCGCGCCCTGTAGGAGGGACTGCGTCGCGGATCCAGATTCTCCAGTCCTCGTCCCCGACGAAGTTCGGCATCCGCACCAGCACCGGGGACCACGAAGACCAAGCGCTTGGGGTGACGTCGCTGAGCATATCCGGACGATGTGCAGCCAGGGTCGTGAAGAGAATTGCACCGGACCAGTCGGGCATCACATCCTCGAGCGTGAAGGAGGCGAGGTCATTCCAACGGTGCGGTTCGGGGTGCCGGGTGTTGACGTAGTCCACCCCGAGCCGCAGGATGTCCTCCTGCTTTTCCTGGGGCACCGTGGCCCACAGTGGTCTGCTTGTCAGGTCCCAGCCGAAGCATCCCTCGGTGAGCTGTTGATTGCCGGCGAGCGCGATAACGACGGTCCACCACAGGGTGATGTCATCGCAGGAACGGGCGAGAGCATTGTGCAGCTGAGACTCCAATGAGGCGGCATCGATGTACTCCTCGTCGTCTATCAGGTGATTTTGCCATGCCGGGCGCTCCGAGATTGGTTGCTGCCCTTGATAAACGGACAACGCCGGGAAGGCGGGATGGGTCTTATCGATCTCCAGGACGCGCTCGGCTGTTGCGGCGTCGGGCACGTTCCACGCCAGCCGGTGCAGTACCACTCTGGTGGGTTCGTGCGCTTCGAGTGGGGCGGTGCAGATCCAGTCGAGCAACCATCCGAGATCTGCGGGCGTGACCATACGCATCTCGAGGACGGGGTAGTAGCCCTTCGAGCCGCTCTTCAGCGCTGAGGCAACCATGGCGTACCGGCGTTGCGGATTGTCGTCCTCCAGCCAGGGAGGCACCTTGTCTGGAAACAGCTGGTGGGCAGAGAGAAGCTCGTTACTCAGGACTGCACCGATGTCTTGGCACACCTCGGGGTCGTTCATGCTCCAGGCGCGTTGCAGCAGACCACCGATCATGCGGTCGAATGCCAGGTCGTCGAGCTCAGGCCTGCGTTGCAGTATGTCGGTCAGGACAGGAAGGACGTAATTTTCGGGAAGAAGTGAGGGCAGCTCGCCGAGAAGTCGAGCGTAACCGCCGAAGAAGTTCGGTGTACGCCGGGGCCGCAGGGAGCGACAAATGGAAGTGATATCGACAGGCGCGGTGAGAATCGCGCGCAAGACTGCGGCGAGGACTTCATCGTCGGGATCCTCGGCGGTGTCGAGGTTCAGAAGCGGCTGCAGTTTGCTCATATCGTCACGAGGCGCAACGGCAGCGAAGGCTCTCACCGCCTCGGCGCGAATGGTGGCGTTCAACGACGAGGTAGAAGCAATCTCAAGGAGATCGTCAGCCGCTTCGATTACGGCACAGTCCCGTGCGAGGCGACATATCCAGAACGCGACCTGGTCGTTCATGACGTGCCGGGAGGCCTCATGGAGTTGAGTCGCCAATGCCGGGTGAGACAGGGCAGGGGTGTTGGCCCGCCACTCTTCAGTGATCGTCCCAGCGGCAGCACCCCGCAGGAGCTCGTCGACGACGCGTTCTCGAACATGCTCGCCCACTAGTTCCAGCCCGGCGGTGCTCAGCAATTGCTGGACGTTGTGCGCCACCAGATCGTCGGGAACCGGTGCCCCTAAAGCCGACAACCAACCAAGAACTTCGATCATCGGACCGGGGACCAAACCATTGACATCGGCGCCCAGAATCGAGACGAGTCGCTGCCCGGTCACGCCGCGTCGTACGAGATACGATGCGGCAAGAAACTCGGCGTAGGACTGGTGAACGAAGGATACGGCCCCTTGACCCGCGGTGGTGAACAGCGCGGTGTTCAGTACTTCACGGATATCGTTCACCGTCACCTGAGACAGGGCTGGTTCGTCCTGTAGGGGTACAGCATCGACGGGAAGGGTGGATGTACCGCCGTTGTTGAGTGATGAGTTCGATGCGGCGTGCAGGGAATCCGCAGAGCCGAGCAGGAAGGCACTCATCCCACAGAACAGGGATAACGCGGCCAACCTCTCGCTGATCACTTGTCGTCGATGGATGTCAAGCGTCCCGATCGGGCGCTCGTTACTTCCTTCGGTGAGCATACGCCCGACGGCATGGTCCATGGCACCTGCTCTGTTAGTGGGAAGTTCATCTGCCTGGCGCCACTGCTGGATGAGGATCTTGGCCTGGAGGGGATAGGCGAGCAGACGCGTCAGACGTGCGCGCTCGACCGCTGCAAGGAAAAGCTCGGTCTCTGCCGGTCCGCCGATCATCTGTGTGATTTCTGCACGGCTCAGGGGAAGAAGCTCAAGCTCGACAAAACCTGGCAAAGCGCCCGCTAGTCCCTCGGAGAGACCAGCCGTCCACGATCCAGGTCTGCAAGCAAAGCGCCAAGCTATCCAGCTTGCGCCTGGACTTCTCAACGAGCTAACGAGCGCGTATGCGATGTCGGGGTCGGATTGGAGTGCGACATCAACGGAATCGATAAAAACGGTACGAACGGAGCAGCTGTCTGACGACGATCCATCAGAGACGAGGGACTGGAGCTCCGCTACGAGGGATCGCCGGTCGTGCAACCGCAAATCTATGGTGTGAACACCAGTTTCCTGACTTTTCAGGGCCTCGATCAGAGTGGTCTTTCCTGCTCCGCCAGGGGCCAGCAACACGTAGGAGTAAGGTGCACCGACCAAATTTGAGGCAAGCTGAGGCCGTTCCCCTGAGTACCAGTCACGGCTTAGAGTGGCGGAGTCGAGCAGGCCGTCCGGGGTACGGGGGACTTTATTGCCTACCGGTGCAACCCAGCGGTCCACAGCTTGCTCTGACATATCTCTTCCCTGTCGTTCAGTCTCGAGGACTCTTCACTATCATCGGACGACGCGCAACGGCCGCATGTAGTTCTCAAGTAGGCCGCTCGCGTCGTCCTGGGGCGATCGCCTTGCTGCCCGTTCCTTGACTGTCCAACAGTCGATAGACCGGGTTTGCTGCAGAGGCTGCACGGGTTTCCTTACCGGCGCCTTGGGTGTAGCGCTGGGTGGTGGTCATCGACTCGTGCCCGAGCAGTCGCATCAGGGTGTAGACGTTGACGTCACTATCGGCCAGTGAGGTCGCAAAGGTGTGCCGCAGTTGGTGTACCAGAGCGCCTTTCGCGCGCTGTCCATTGATGCCGGCGCGGCGATAGGCGCGCTCGACCCGGTACTGGATCGTGGGTCCGGTGATGCGTTCCCCATCGGCACCGAGGAAGAGCGGATCGGTGGCCCGGAGGCGGCGCCAGGGCGAGGCGGTGGGGGAGGTGCGGGCCTTGCCGCTGCCGGGGAATCGCCGCAGGCGCGAGTCGAGGTATGACGTGAGCACGTCGACGAGTGCGGGCTCGGCGGTGAGGACGCGTTGTTTGTTTCCCTTGCCGTGCACGGTGATGGCCTTGACGCGGCCGGTGTCGTCGAGGTCGCGGAAGTCCCCGATGTTGAGGGTGACCAGCTCGGACAGTCGACATCCGGTGAGCAGTGCGGTAAGGACTATGGCGAGGTCGCGTTCGCGCCAGGCGTGTGCGTTGTCGTCTTCGTCTGTGGTCAGCGCGGTGATCAGTTTCTCGACCGCGTCCTGGTCGAAGGCCTTCGGTACGGTCTTGGCGACCTTGGGGCGCAGGACCGCGTCCATCGGGTTGGCGACGATCAGATCCGAGGTGAACAGGTAGCTGCACAACGCGTTCCAGGTCGACCAGCAGCGCCGGATCGAGGCGGGGGAGCGCGTGTCGGCGTAGGCCGCGAACGCCGCGCGTATCCGGTCCTTGTCGACCACATTGCAGGCCAGGTCGTGGACCGGAACACCGCTGTGGGCTGCGAGAAGTTCGGCGATCGCGGTGAAGTCCTGCCGGTAGGCCTTGAGGGTGGCCTCCGATGGTTTGCCGGTGCTGCGGTAGACGAGGAACTCGTCGAACCGGGCGGCGAGACTTCCTGCGTTGGACATGCGGTGTTCCTTGGTCTGGGTGATGGGTTAGTCGGGGTCCTGGATGGTCTGCCGGACGCGGACGTACGCGTACGCGCACATCGCCAGCAGAATCGTCGAGCTCAGCAGGATCGGCAGTTTGGCGGTCCAGGATGCAGCGGAAGCGAGCGCTGCCACACCGATGGTCAGAGCGCCGCAAGCCTGGATGGAGAGGGCGGCCACCTTCGGTGCAACTTCGGTCGTGCTGCGGCTCCACTGGTGTCCGAACAGTAGGAGCAGCGCTCCAGGGAGCAGCAGGAACATCACGGTCACGGTAGGCGGTCTCCTGACTGTCGTCGGCCGCGATTGAGGAGCGGTAGGCGCCGATCGGTTGTTGCTAGATAATATAGATTATCTAGCAGATCCGTGTGAACGGCCACCCTAGTTGACGGATCGTCACACGGTACGGCTCCAGCTGCTACAGACCCATCTCACGCATACCTGCTTCGGCCCTCGCAGGATCGTGGTGATTCGCTGCCGCGACCCGTTTTCGGGCGCACAGCGGGCACGGTCCTCGCCGGCTCGATGACAACTGCGCAACATGTCAGGCACCGGCACCGCTACGGCGTATCCACGGTCTGAAACCGGTCCAACGGCTCGGCTCCTGCAACACGCTTTCCCGTTCGACAGCCTGCTCGGGGTCAGGGCGCCGAGGTACAGCGAACCTCCGTAGCAGCATGGAAGGGCGGCACCGCACGCCGGCCTCGCGCTGCATCCATCACTTGGCTTCTGGCCGTCGCCCCGCACGACACCGGGCCGCCGTCGCGCGAATGCGGAACGTCCTGGCCTGCGCCACGGTCGCTCTCAGTCATTGCCCCATCGCATGCGCTCTCTCTCATCTTCGAGGTGCTCGTCAAGTGCGAATACCGCCCTCCGGAGGGGGTCCTCAACTTGCTCAATAGCGATCTCCAGAGAGGCAAAACGATCGAAACTTTTGACGTAATCGGTTCCTTTGGCGAGCTTCGAAGCAGCGGAACGCCACCGGGAAATGCGCCTGTAATCCGCATTCAGTTTCTTCGTACCATTCGCGGCGGCCATCTCGTTGTGGATATGAACGATCTTATCCAGCGTATTTGATCTGGTCTGAATGTCCGTCTCGGCCCATGGGAACCCACCCGTTGCCAGGTATTCAAGGTCTGAGTCGATTTCGTCTAGGCGTTCCGCAAGGTGCTCTGAGAGGGTCCTTCCAAGTTTCTCGGGGGCGCCGACGGGTGACTGAGTGAGCAGGGGACGTGCGTAGGGAGCTGCGAAACTGTGTGACGTGACCTCAATATCGGGAAACAGCGCTCTTAAGTCAGGCAGATCTCCTCTACCCGCCATTGACCATGCCCCGGGTTTCACGCGCTCCATCAGATTGCAGGCGACGAAGGTGTAGATTTTCGCTGCGGCTTCAATGGTGTTGGGTCTGATCTTATCCTCGTGATAGGCCTCATTCCGATATTTATGAAGCCTCTTCAGAACCCCGCCATAGTTGTTATCGAGGAATCCTGCAGTAATCAGGTATCCGACTCGCCGGTTGAAGTCATTTTCAAGCTTGGGAATCGCGTCCGCGGGCAGTGTCTCACGCCTGTACCTGTCCCTAATCTCTGTCAAAGGTTCAGGATCACCGCCATCGTCGAACGGCGTAGGGTCCGTGTACTCTTTCCCGGACGCAATCATCGCCTCGATGTGATCGAGGTACTTCAAGCTCAAGTCATTTCCGCTCAGGAGCTTGTCGCACTCAATTTTGAGGAGTAGCTCCACAGTGTTGTCCAGGAGCATCAGGCTGATTCGCCACCGGGCTGCTCCGCCCCTTTTGAGCAGGTCATTTGACTCAGCAACCTGCACCACCAGGCGCTCCACACGATCCACGCGACGCTCGGCCCTTCCTCGATTCACTCTGTCGAGCTGAATCGTAGAGGGCCGCACGATCCGCCGGACGGGATGAACCCCTTCCCAGATGGCGACCGATCTAACGCCCCCAGGATCGGCCGATCCCGCGACACCTCGCGTCTCGCTCGGCACCCAACGGCGATTCATCTCGTCGCACCGGACCTACCCGACGATCGACTCCGGAGGAGAACCAGGCGTTGGCGATAGTCTCGAGCGATGCCACCACTGAACCCCAACCTCGCCGGCCGGGTCTTCCCACCGACGACATATCTCGTCGGCCGCGAGAAGATTCGCGAGTTCGCCCGCGCCGTGCGTGCGACGAACTCGCTGCACCACGATGTCGAGGCATCCCGGGCCGCTGGCTTCGCAGATGTCATCGCGCCGACGACGTTCACCACCGTCGTCCAGTCCCCCTCGGTGACCCAGCTCGTCGAAACCCCGGACACCGGACTCGACCCGCACCGCATCGTCCACGGATCGGAGAAGATCGAATACCGCCGCCCGATCGTCGCTGGCGAGGAACTCAGCGCCACGCTGACGATCACCGACGTCACCGAGCGTGCCGGTAGCTCCATCCTGTCCACGATCTGCGAAATCCGAGATGAAAGTGGCGACGTGGTCGTCACCATCACCTCGTCGCTGCTGCACCGAGGAGATGACGAATGACCTACACAGTTCCTCGCTTCACGGACCTTGAGGTCGGTGCGGTTGTCGCGAAGGCCGACCTGACGGTGACCCGAGATGACCTGGTCCGCTATGCCGGCGCCTCGGGTGACTTCAACCCCATCCATTTCAACGACGCCGTCGCGACCAGCGCAGGACTACCGGGCGTTCTCGCTCACGGGATGCTGACCGCGGCCCTCGGTCTGCAGGTCGTCACGGACTGGGTCGGAGACCCCACCACGGTCGTCTCGTACGAGACCCGGTTCACGCGGCCGGTCGTGGTCGACCAGGTGAAGGGTGCCGACCTGTCGATCTCGGCGAAGGTGGCTCGTCTGGACGACGAGGAACGCACTGCGCGGATCGACGTCACGGTGTCCGCGGAGGGACAGAAAGTCCTCGGGAAGACCCAGGCCTACATCAAGTTCTCCGCATAGCCACCGACTCAAGAGGTCACTGCGCCGACTTCGTACCGCCGCGATTCTCGTGGTTGGACTCACCGCCCGGCCGTGGAGTCGAACCGCACCCGAGCGGATGAGGGACCGATCTGTCGCCGCGAACTGCTAGAACGATCCCTTCAGATCCTCACCATGATCTCCCAAGTCAGGAAGGACGATTCCGTGAGCGATGAACCCGCTGTCCCCGACCTCGACAAGGCGCTTGAGCTCGTCTCCCTGTTCTGCGGCACCGAAGCAACGCAGGTCGACGAGAAGGTGATCCGCGCGCCTATGATGAACCCGTTCACCCGCCAGCCCATCGATTTCCGGGCCCAGTACGACGGCAGTGCAGATGACGAGGGGTGGGTTGTCCAGTTCTTCGAGGACTACGACGCTGCGGATCGAGGCCGACTCAGTGGCCAACGAGCTCCAGAACTTGCGGCAGCCATCATCGGTGCGTGGGCGGTGCTGAGCGGGAAGTATCTCGACGGTGTCGAGTGGCTCGAACGTTGATCGCGCGGACCTTTACCCGGTGCCTGCGCGTGACGCGGGAGACCTCCGAGCCTCATGAGAGGGTCCGGGGTCTCCCGAAGTCACCCACGCATTACGGTTGCATCCACATGTACTGAGACGTGCCGAACGCCGGCACTCCCAGCATCTGGACCGTCAGCAGGCTCACGCCAGCCCCGATCGGGATGTCGACCCGGGTGGGCCCGGGTTTGTCCACCGTGACCGTCACGGCGTGGCCGAACGGCGCAATGCCGTTGATCCACTCCAGCTTCACCGGGGCCGCACATTCCGGGCTGGCGCCGAAGTTGCCCGTCGGCGTGAGCGTCACCCCGAGCAGATCCGTTCGGCCGGGGACGGTGTCCCTCGATATTTGGATCGGGCCACCGCATCGGTCGAGGTTGACGACGGGCCAGATGTTGTCTCCGCCCGGGCTCGGCGTGACGGGCGGTGACGCAGCCGATGCGAGCCCGGCTCCGGAGACAGTTAGGACTCCTGCCGCAGCCACTCCGGCTGCTATCTGAACCGCACGTCGTACTGCACCGTTGAGCTTGCTCATGAGTACCCCTCGATCGTTGGTGAACTGGCGGCCTGACCGTACGGAGGCGGTTCACCAGGCCCGGGGGTACGAGCCGCCGCGCAGGGTTTGATACAGGCATGAACCGGAAATATTGGGATGATTTGATCGCTGAAGGTCGGGCACTCACGCGCCTCGCAGAGGGTGACCCCCGAGATCTGGCAGTACCGCTACACAGCGAGGACCGAGCGGCTGTTCGTAAATTGGCCGAGGCCTACCGCTCATCGGTACGCGATACTCGCTTTCGCGACGCCGATCGACCCGAGCACCAGCTCCAGGACGTAATTGATGCATACCGATGGATGTATCCATACACCTCGTTACGTGTAGGGCCGCGAGGTGAGCCGAAGAAGGTCGCCGAGTAGTATCCGCTGGCTGATCGGGCCCGGCGCACGATTGCCGGGGCGCTGGCGGGTTCAGTTGATCGTCCGCGCTCATGCGCTTGCGTCAAGGTAGTTCCTTGAGCAAGTCGTTCGACTACGCCGCCGGAATCTGCGTTCGCTCCCCGATCGCCGAAGCGTGCGGCACCTACATCAGCGCGACCGGGCAGACCGGCGTCTGGGGTGGCCGTGAAAACCGTCGCGGCAAGTTGATTCGCTGAGCACACGACAGCGGGCTCCACACCAATGCTGGTGTGGAGCCCGCTGGTTTGTTGCTGCAGTCAGCCCGCGCTCGGCGCAGCCGGATCCGCGGCGGGGGCAGCCCCGAAAGCGGCGATGGCGTCACCGACCGCCGTGCTGATCAGGTTTCCGCTCAGACCCGGCGTGGCGTCGTTGAAGAACGTCTCAAGGGTCTGGTCGACCTGGTTGAGGATCTGTTCGCCACCTGCCTGAGCGCCGACGAAGTCCCGGACCTGTGTGTCGAGGGCCGGGGCCGTCTCGGTAGTGAACGACTGAACCGCGTCGACCGCGGTCGCACCCACCGGATCCTGGGACCATTGATCGAAGGTGGTGTCCACCTGCTCGGCGATCTGGTCCTCTTCGACGTCCGGGACCGTCGTCTCGATCGGGGTGGCACCCTCGCCGGCTCCGTAGGCGGTACCAGCCGCAAGGCCTGCGGCGCCACCAATTCCGGCACCGACCGCACCACCGGCAACGCAGCCTGCTGCAGCGCCGATCGCGGCGCCACCGGCAGTGCCCGCGACACCGGTGGTGATCGGTGCGGTTCCGGGGATCGGAGAGGGAACCCATCCGCCCAGGACAGCGCCACCGATTCCACCGATCGTGCCGCCGATGAGCCCTGCCGGAACTGCTGTGGCCGCACATCCGGTCGCGAACCCGCTCACCGCGCCGAGCGCGGTTCCTGCTACCTGCCCGGAGGCGACCTTTTCGGCTTCGGTGGTTTCCAGGCCAACTGAGCGCCACGCGTCGGTGACCTGGGCTTCGATGACAGCTGTGGTGTTGTTGGTGCGCTTGGCGTCGATGTCCGAGACCCAGTTCGGCTGATCGAAGATCACTCGTCCGACGCGGATCTTGTCCTTGGGAGCTTCGATCGGGAGCGTCGGATCGATCACCGGCGTGGGTGCGTGCAGATTGCTCCAGTCGACCTGGGGTGAGGTGTTCTCGGAGTAGTTGGCATCACCCGAGTAATCGTCGCCTCCGGAGTAGTTGTTGCCCCCGGAGTAGTCGTTGCCGGACCAGACCGTCTGCGTCACGCCACCGCCGGTTTCCGGGTTGTACGCCCGCGTGCCGCGGTTGTACTGGGGCGGCGGAGCGACCCAGAACGACTCCTCGGGCTCAGGAGCACTCTGCACGGGCGCGGGTTCCGGAGCTGCCGGCGTCGGGTTCGGGTTCGACCACCCGGACTCCGGTGCGCTGTCCGAAGGATCCGGGTTCGACCACCCCGACTCCGGGGCGGCAGTGGCGATCCCCGCGCCGGTGACGGCGGTCATGCCGATACCAGCGGCAACCGCCGTCGGAGCAATCCACGAGCTTCGTGGCTTGCGGTGCTTCTTGGCCATCTGTTGTTCCTCCTGTGCTGCAGCCAGAGCTGATACCGAGTTCCCGGCGACTCCGGGACCGGTGAGCCTGTGCGACGCGGGGCCCCGCACGTTGTCGCAAAGGTCGCGCCGACCGTAGAGCGGAGCTTCTCCACTCCCACCCGACGCCGAGTGAAAAGCGTTCGCATGCAGGGCAAACAAGCGATGACCTGCGTGGAGAAGCATGGGGCTACGGTTCTGCGCACCGACCACCAGACCGACCCGATACGAGGAACGCCATGGCACGCGGACGCGTAGAACCCGACACACAGCCAATGCCCGGGAACGACGAGTGGGACAGCGACGACCCATGGGCTGAGGGACCAGTCACCGACGGACAGAGCTTCACTCCCGGGTACGACCAGGGGTTCGGCGACGAGTACGTCGCGGACGAATTCGGCGGGGGCACCGACGGCTTCGACGACGCCTCGGAGGTGACCGCTGCGTTCCCCGCGGTGACCCCTGCCCCTTTACCCGACTACGAGCCCTGGGATCCGCGCGCCGAGTCCGAATACCGTGGTGCCGATCACTACGAGACACCCGACTATGACCACCACTCTTCCGACGCCCGCACAGCAGATCCCTACGGGGGCATGCCCGAAGGGGACTTCGACACCGACGCGTTTCTTCGGACTCCCCAGAAACCGACCCGAACCCCCGCGGGAAAGCGTCGTCGCGTCGGCGTGGTCGCTGTCGTCGCCGGGGTTGTGGTCCTCGGCGCCGTTGCCGTCGGCACTTTCCGGGGCGGCTTCACAGATCAGGAATCCTCGGCGGCGGTAGGTACAACCGCTGCCGTCACGACGACCGCGCCGGCGACGCCGAGCACCGTCGCTTCCGCTCCTGCTCCCGGGGACACCACCAGCGGCCCCGGGGTGATCCTCGGCTTCGACAACGCGTACTACGAGCAGCGCAACGGTGCCGCCGCTGCCGGATACCTCGTCGCCAGCCAGAACACTCCCGCCACCGCGCAGGCAATCCAAACCGACATCGACCGACTCGACCCGCTGACGACCCACAACATCGTGATCACCAGCACCGAGACCGAGAACGTCTACAACGTGCGACTGACGGTCACCACCCCTGACGGCGTGAGCCACGAGTACCACCAGCAGTACACGGTGGTCTCAGCCGGAGGACGGTTCTACATCGCGAACAAGCTGAGCTGCGACTCGGTCTGCCCGACCCCCTGACAGTGCGACAGCCGGGGACTGAAACATCCGCCGCCCGAGGAGGTTCTGTGGAGTCGTCCCCGACAACCCGGTCCTGCGGACCGATCCCCACAGAGGAGGATTCATGCCCACGCTGTCGCCGCTCCACGCCATCCTCAGTCCCGTTGCACTGCACGCATCATGGAGGAACTGGCAAGACCGCACAGAAAAAACGGTGGTCGCGGGAGTCATTCGCGTCGATCGACCCACCCCCGATCTGACGCAACGCATCCGGCCGCACACAGCCGTTGTGACATATCAAGGCATAGATGGCCACACCACGACAGTCCCCTTCGAACGTGACCACACGCAGCGCGCCGAAGCGGTAGTACTCGATGCGTTCGAGCACTTCTATGCGCTCGCCGAACAATCCATCATCCGCCCCGCCTTGTACATCGACCATTCGGGAGTCCGCGCCGAGACACGACGATGCGCTGCGAGCTTCCCCGCAGTCGTCCTCACAGCGAGTCCGCTCGGCTGCCTTTCCGAACTCTTCCATGCCGCCGGACGCGCTCTACCCGAGGTACCGAAATCGTCGAAGAACCCCGACCCGACCCGCAGCGGCAAACCGGAGTCGATTCTGCAGGTCGCCACCGACGCGTCGAAGCGTCGCGGCCGCGCCGGTGTCGGCATCAGCGCAGTGGACGCCGCCGGCAGGGTCTACGTCGACTACCTACCCGACGTGGAGAGCATCAACTTGGGTGAGTGCCTCGCGATCGAGATGGCGGTGCGCCGACACACTGGCCAGCTGGAGATCCTCACCGACAGTCTGCACGTCGCTACCTACCTGCAGAGCAACGATCCCGACGTCCCCCGTTGGCTCATTTCGAGTCACGCCGGCCGAGTCCGGGCGCTGAGGGAGAAGCTGCAACGGACCGGAAGCACGGTGCGCTGGGTCCGTGGTCACGATGGGCATCCACTGAACGAGGCGGCCCACCGGGCAGCGATTGCGGTGCGCCGCAACAACGAGTTCGACGTTTCTCCAACCGTCGCGTCGGACATGTACCGGAGGATCGGTGGTGACGCAGTTCAGTTGGTCGCTGCATGAACCGTGACTACAGGTCTGCGGCGTCCAACGCCGGGGCGGTTGCGGCAGGCTGGACCACGGAGTGTGCGCGAGGTGCCCGTGAGGGTGCCGTGGGAGTCGGCTCCGGAGCGACGACGGGCGCCGCAGCGGGTGCTTCCGGGTCCTCGACAACCGCCTCGTCTGCTGGATAGAACGCGACCGCAGGCAGCTTCAACCCCATCTTCTGACTCAGGTACGCCGCCAGGTCCGCCAGCTCCGGTGCGGCCGCATCGGACCCGGCGGCCGCCGCGAACACCGCCGCTAACAGCTCGTACATCCCCGGATCGGCACCGACGAGAAGGCGAAAATCCTCCTGCCGCGCAATTCCGAATGCGAGGTGCTGCTCCCCGCCATCGGGAGCGTCCACGCAGCGCAAAGCGCCAGGTACGGCCTTCGATCGGAGATAAGGCCCCGGGGTGGCGCGACCGGCGACACTCCGCAGCCGGGTCGCGGCCATCTCGAATACGGACTCAGCTTTGGTCATCTGCGCTCCTTCCAATCGGTGGTGCGGCACAAGCTATCGGTCCGGTTCACCAGCTGCCGGTCGGAGCTGATGACCAGTGGGCACGAGGCTCGGGCACCGCGCCGATCCTCCATCGCGGTTGGCCTCACCGAGAATGTCTACTACTATTGGACGTGCTGGCGGCTGGTTCATCCACGTCGTGCGGCCGCGTCTCCCAGAGAGTCGCGCTACCTATGCACCCCTCCCTCGCGGCGGGTGTGTGTGGGCAGATCCGATAGAGCGTAGTGAGCGTCGGCCTTGCCGGCGCTCCTCCTTTTTGTTCAGGTAGATAGCCTTTTTCATCAGAGTGGAGAAGGCGTTTGCCAGGGTGTCCGCGTCCACACCCAGCGGATCCGGGGACAGCGAGACCGGCCAATCACACCGGCCATCGACGTCGATCCGGGCCCACACCTGACTCGGAGATGCCCGATGACGCCCCGCGCATCCATGCTCACACGCGCCGCCACCGCTGCACTCACCACAGCCGTCGCAGGCGCAACCAGCCTCGGCGTCGGCGCGCTGGCCGGCCCCCCGGCATACGCCGCTCCCGGCGACTGCTCCCCCGCCGAAATCATCGCCGTCCCAGGCACCTGGGAGACCAACAAGAACGCAGACCCGAGTACGCCCGTGGGGATGCTCAAGACTGTCACCGACAAGGCCGCCGCCAAGTCCGGCGGCACCATCAGCTCTCTCTTCCCCGCCTACGAAGCCACCGCCTTCGACCAAGGCGTCGGCTACGCCGACAGCAAGGCCGACGGCGTCGCCGCCGTCAGCACCGCACTCAAGCAGCGCGCCGCTCGCTGCCCGTCCACCCTGTTCGGACTCACCGGATACAGCCAAGGCGCTGACATCGCCGGCGACATCGCAGAACAGATCGCACAAGGCAACGGTCCGATCCCCGCATCCAGACTGCGCGCCACCG
Organism: Rhodococcus sp. DMU2021; assembly: GCF_019641445.1. Classification (NCBI taxonomy): domain Bacteria; kingdom Bacillati; phylum Actinomycetota; class Actinomycetes; order Mycobacteriales; family Nocardiaceae; genus Rhodococcus; species Rhodococcus sp. DMU2021. The sequence goes on along the minus strand of NZ_JAIFKB010000022.1, from coordinate 32,286 downwards.
TCTTGATCGCAGACCCTCGCCGCGGTACCCCCGGGGAAACTGTCGTCGGCCCGAATCCGCCCGGCCACGGCATCGCCGGTCCGCGTACCGACGGGTTCTCCGGCATGAAGGTCATGACCATCTGCGATCCCGCCCCCGACCTTTACTGCGCCACCCCGGGCGACGACGGTCTCCTCAGTGGCATCGGATCGGTGCTCGGCAACGTCGGGCTGGCAAGCAGCGCCGACGACGCCCCCACCAACCCTGCCGACACCGCCACGGCCACCGATCTCGCCCATCTCAACATCGACGGCCTCAAGACCGCATCCACTCGCATCCAGACCGCACTCTCCTCCGGGGACACCGCTGGCGCGCGCACGATCGCGACCCAAACACGCAAGGACAGCCAGCTGGTCCGCAGCCTCGCGCAGAACATCAGCAACGGATACGCCGCCGCCACCCTTACTGACTTCTCCCAGGACACGGCCCAGTACCGCGCCAGCACCGTCCTCAACACAGTCCGCAGTGTCGACATCGACAACCTCTCAAGGATCCTCGACAGCCTCGCCGACGGAGCCGAGAGCCTCGGCGCAAATCAACTCATGGGTTCCGCCGCCGACCTCGCCGAAGTTCTCGGCCCGCTCGCAGGACTCGGCGGTAGCGATGTCACCGCGGCCGCACGCATCGTGCGTGGCATCCAACCGGTCTCTCTGCTCCGCCAAGCCTCGGTCACCTCGGGCAAGGTCGCACGCATCGACTTCCAAGGCATCGTCAACGACCTGACCACCTTGGGCTCGCTCGCCGCCGTCGGCGACTTCCCCGCCATGCCCAACATCGTCAACGCCCTCAACGCCAAGCTCGTCGGCATCGTCGAAGCTGTCGACTCGGTCGATCTCGACCCGCTCATTGCGATCCTGCAGACCATGCCCACCGGGTCACCCGAAAGGCTGGCCGGGGATGTCCTCAAGGTCATCAACCGCCTCGACCTGACCGCACTCGCTCAGAACGTCGCTCTGATCGTGAAGTACGTGATGAGCGGTGACCTGCTCGCGATCCCACCGCTGATCCTCGACACCCTCGCCACCGCGGCCGACACCAGCGGGATCCTCGACGGCGTCGACCTCGGCGCGGTGTCGAACCTCGCCACCTCGTTCAACGTCGCCTCCGTCACTCGCTCCGCGACCCGAGCCATCTCCTTCTATTCCGGTGGTGCGCACCAGAACTACGGCCAGCTCGTCGTCGACTCCCGCGGCCGTGACGCACTGAGCTGGACCGCGGACTACTTCACCAGCGAACTCGCAGGCCGCAATTCGACCGCGACGACCACCAAGAAGACACCGGCAACGACATCTGCAACACCGTCACCGACCGTCTCTACCGTCGAGGGTGAGCCCGCAGCCGCGGGCAACTGACCAAACAGAAAGGCGCCGGCCATGTCCGCGATACTTCACGCGGGCGCGATCGTGCTCGCGATACTCATCAGCATCGCCCTCATTCAGACCGCGCTCGCTGTCCCCACGTGGTGGGTGGCGCTGATGATCTCCGTAATGATGAACGTCCCGGTCGCACTTCTCGCCTGGGCAGAGGCGCCGCGATGGCTCATACCCCTCCCGCTCGTGGCGATACTCGGGGTGCTCGCCTACTTGCTGTCCGCCGTTGCGCTCGACCAGCATCGCAGGTTGCAGCACCTTCGCCGCGAGCGGGACAACGCCCGGCGGCATCTCCGCCGACCCGAGCGCGTGGAGACTGTTGCGCCAGCCGCGCCCAGCGAAGCGGCACCAACTGGCTGGTGGGACGCTCCGACTGCAGCAACTCCGGTCGCAGACATCGACCATGACGCTCTCGTCGAAGACTTACGCGACGGCGGCAGTAGCACCGACGAGACCAAGCGGGAGTTCGACGAGCTGATGCGCCGCAACTTCTCCGCCTGACAGATGATGAACGAGAACGGATCCGGGGGGCAGATAAGCCGGACGCCAGGTCGCAGGTCCGATCCCCGCAGGATCCGGATCGAATCAGTGCAGTCGCCGGATCTCGGCCCAGTCTCCACAGACAACACACGCTCCCTCCTGGCCTCGACTGAGGCCAGGATTTTCGAGGGGTCGGTCTTCAACTGCCATTTACACGTGAGCCTGTCCCCAGGGCCGGACTTCGGGGAGATCACCTGATGGTGAACTCACCGAAGGTCCGGGCCGAGACCGCATGGTCACGGCAGCAGGAAGATGCCGTTCACGGAACAGGATTCGGGCGGATTCGCCCCGATCTGACGGACATACGTCCCGCTGACTGTGCCGACACCGATCCCAGTCGTGGGAATCATGATTCCACCGTTCTCGGCTTTTCCCGGGACGTGGGAGTGTCCGATAAACGGTGGATCCGGCCTGGCATCGGTTAGTTGATGCGTCCTTCGAAAGTGATCGCGAAGGCATTGAGGGCAGGCTTCCACCTCATCGCCCATCGTGCCCTACCCCGACCGGTGGGGTCCAGAGCCCGCGTCGCGAGATAGAGACACTTCAGCGCGGCCTGCTCGGTCGGGAAATGCCCACGGGCGCGGATCGCCCGCCGGTAGCGGGCATTGATCGACTCGATCGCGTTCGTCGAGCAGATCACCCGCCGGATCTCGATGTCGTAGTCGAGGAACGGCACGAACTCGCTCCAGGCGTTCTCCCACAACCGCACGATCGCCGGATACTTCGGCCCCCATTTGGTGGCGAACTCGACGAACCGTTCCTTGGCCGCGGCCTCGGTCGGAGCGGTATAGATCGGCTTGAGATCGCGGGACATCTCGTCCCAATGCTGACGTGGTGCGAACCGAAAAGTGTTGCGGATCAGGTGAATGATGCAGGTCTGCACCACCGCCAGTTCCCACACCGTATTGATCGCATCCGGCAGACCCTTGAGCCCGTCGCAGACGACGATGCACACATCAGCGACTCCGCGGTTCTTGATCTCGGTGAGCACCGCCAGCCAGAACTTCGCACCCTCCCCGCCGTCGCCGGCCCACAACCCCAAGATGTCGCGTTCGCCATTGACGCTCACCCCGATCGCGACGTAGATCGGTCGGTTGGTGACCTGACCGTCGCGGATCTTGACGTGGATGGCGTCGATGAACACCACCGGATATACCCGATCGAGGGGCCGGTTCTGCCATTCGGTCATTTCCTCGAGCACCTTGTCGGTGATCCGGGAGATGGTGTCCTTCGACACCGACGCTCCGTAGATGTCCTGAAAGTGCGCCGAGATCTCTCCGGTGGTCAGCCCTTTCGCGCTGAGGGAAAGCACGATCTCGTCGATGCCGGTCAGCCGCCGTTGCCGTTTGCGCACGATCTTCGGTTCGAAGCTCGAGTCGGTGTCCCTCGGGACGTCGATCTCGACCGGGCCGATCTCGGTGAGCACCGTCTTCGATCTGGTGCCGTTGCGGGAGTTGCCGCTGCCGCGTCCGGCCGGGTCGTTCTTCTCGTAGCCGAGGTGCTCGGTCATCTCCGCATCCAGGGCGGTTTCGAGCACGTTCTTCGTCAACTGCCCGAGCAGTCCGTTCGGGCCCATCAGCTCTATGCCCTGCTCTTTGGCCTGGGCCAGCAGCTGCTGCGCCAACTCCAGCTGGTTCACCTCGTCCGCCATGGGCTCCAGTGTTTCCGTCATGGTCGATCCTTCCCGCCAAGCTCGCTGCTCGGCGTGTCAGGCCAACCCGGATCCACCGTTATTCAGACAGTCCCCGGGACGTCGCCGTTGAGACTTCCGGTGCCGACAGAGCTGACATGCACACCCGTCGGAATCGGGTTGTTTGGATCGGCGATGAACACACCGCCGGCGACGGCGACCGGCGCTGCGGCGCCCCCGCCGGGAGCACACGAATTCGTCGTCGGTCCAAGGGATGTCGCTGCTCCGGCAGTTCCTGTGTTGAGCAGTCCGACCGCTGCAACGGCCGCGACTGCCGAGGCCGATGCCCCGAGAATCTTCTTGTTCATGTCATTTCCTCCGTGCCTGGTGAGGTTCGATCGACCTCGATCCGAATCTGACGCAACCAATGGTGAAACGAGCCGAGGGTGGTGGGGCAGGTAGTCCACTACGTCACTTCGCCTCACAATCGCGACACGAGCGCCCGGCGGTGGAACAGCCGCCAAGGGGCGTCGAGGGGATCGGGCACACTCCGAAGTTCAGTGGCATGCGAAATGCACATGGAACCCTGAGACAGGGTGGCGCACGAGTACGGAGTGTCGAAGTCGCATCGACAGCTGTTCAAACTGTAGTGGCATCTGTCGGCTGAGGATGGTAGCTATGCCGACGAGCCACGGTGGTCGCGCAGCACACCGTGAGTGGCCTGCCGTTGGGTCGGGTCGCGTCCTCGAACCGATGTGCAACGCGTACTTCCGATTCCGTCCGGGTCATCCTTCTGGGGGTAGCCGTAGCATTTGCCGAAAATCGGGCGGATATGGCGTAGTGCCCGGTCGGTGATCCGCTCGGCCTGTTGGGTCGAAACGATCGTCTGTCTCGCCACCGGCTCCTGGCGGGCGCGGCGTATCCGCCCAGCTCGCCGACGATCCGATTCGGGCCAGAACTCGTGTGGGACGTAAGGGCCCGCAACCCAAGGTTGTCAGGAAGTGCAAAGTAGCGGGATCCTGACGACAGGCTGGTGAATTCTCAGGCTCGTGGTGCAGCACTGCTGACGATGCGGTGGATGGTGGAGCGGCCGACGCTGTATTCCTCGGCCAGGTCCGCCAGGCTCGCGTCGTCGGCGGGGTCGTGGTAGCGGCGGTGGATTGTTTTCCGTGCCGTGAGAGGAAGTTTCGGCTGCTTGCCCTTGAGCCTGCCTTTCGCGCGGGCCTTGGCCATGCCCTCGCGGGTGCGTAGGTGGTTGAGGTTGGCCTCGAATTCGGCGACCATGGCCAAGGTTTGCAGGAAGAGCTTGCCGAACGGGTCGTTCCAGTCGTAGATCGAGCTCCCGAGTCCGAACAGCACCTCGCGCTCGCGCAGTTCGGTCAGGGTCTGGCCTGCTTCGGCCATGTTGCGTGCGAATCGGTCGAACTTCGGCGTGGTCAGCACTACCTGTCGCCCGTCGATGGCCGCCGCGGCGGAGGTGACGGCGGCGAGTGCGTTGTCGAGCCCGGCCCGGTTCTTGCGGGTGGTCCCGGAGAACCCTTTGTCGATGAAGATCCGCTCACGCGGCACTCCGAGCGCCAATAGCTGCTCGGTTTGGATCTCGACGTCTTGTTCGTCGGTGGAGCAGCGGCAGTATCCGACGCGGAACGGCTCACCCATGCCGAAAGTGTTCCAGATAGCGGGGGCTGACCGGCACAGTCAGCGGAACACCTCTACGGAACACCGGTGAGCTGGGCCGACGTTGGCTCTGCGTGGTGTTCCGGTGGCCGATCCGGTTACGGAACAGGTCAGGGGGTGTTATCGGTGTGTGGGGGTGTGTTGTGGGTGAGGGCGTGCTGGTGGGCGGTCCGCAGGATGGCCTCGGTGGGAGTGGTGCCGCGTAGCTGGTAGGCGTCGGGTCCGAGCCGGTCGAGGTCCGCCCCGAGCTCACGTGCGTCGATGGGGTGGCGGGCGCAGATGATCAGGAGCCGGGCGTGGGTGGCGTGGGCGAGTTCGGCGGCGTGGTCGACCACACGGTAGGAGCGGTCGGATCCGTCGGTGTCGACGATGATCGTGCGATAGGCCGTCATGACGGGCGTCTTTCACGAGAAGGGAGCGTGTTTTGCGGGGGAAATGGTCGAGATGTATCGGCGGCGTGGTGCGCGGCCGGGGGCCAGTACTGCCAGCACGATCGCCCCGACGGTGGTGAGGGCGGCCAGGGCGAGCGCGGCCTGGCCGCTGCCGTGCACGAACGCGGCCTTGGCGAACTCGGCCAGCGGTGCGGCCACCGGTCCGGCCTGGTCGGCGACCTGCAGCGCCGCGGCCAGGGAATCGGCGACCGGGCCGCGGGCGGGCTCGGGCAACTGGGGCAGGGCGGGCTGGATGCGGTGGGTGTAGCCGGCGGCCAGCACGCTGCCGGCCACGGCGATCCCGATCGCGGCGCCGATCTCGCGGGCGGCGTCGTTGACCGCGGCGGCGACCCCGTGTTTGGCCTCGGGGGTGTCGGCGACGATGGCATAGGTCGCCGGCGCGGTGCACAATCCCAGGCCCGCGCTCATGATCAGCAGCGGCCACAGCAGGTCGAGGTAGTGCGCGGCGAGTGTCAGCCGGCTCACCAGCACCAGCCCGGCGGCGATGGTGAGCAGGCCGGCCACGGTCATCACCCGTAACCCGACCAGGCTCGACAGCCACGGCGCGATCACCGAGATCACGACCAGCGGCACCACCATCGGCGCCAACGCCAGCGCCGAGGCCAGCGGCCCGTAACCGAAGACCAGCTGCAGGTACTGCACAAGCAGCAGGAATACCCCGAAGGTGACCAGGAACTGGATGGTCACCGACAGCGACCCGGCACCGAAACCACGGCGGGCGAACAACCGCACATCCAGCAGCGGCGCCGCCGAGCGCAGCTCGACGACCACGAAGGCCGCCGTCGCGGCCACGCCGACCCCGGCGGCGGCGGCGACGAGCGGGTCGGCCCAGCCGCGCGCGGGGAACTCGATCACGGCGAACACGATCGCCGCGACAGCGACCGCCACCGCCACCGCGCCCACCCAGTCCACCTGCGGATGCTCGCGCTGGCGGGACTCGGCGATGGTGCACGCCAACCCCGCCAGCACCGCCCCGGCCACGGTCAACCCTACGAACACCGATAGCCACGACCATCGTTCGAGCAGCACCCCGGCACCGAGAATCCCCAGTATCGCCCCGGATCCGGCGACCCCGGCCCATATCCCCACCGCCCGGCCGCGATGAGCGGGGGCGAACCCTGCAGTGAGGATCGACAGCGTCGAGGGCATCACCAGCGCGGCGCCTGCCCCGGCCAGCGCGCGCGTCGCGATCAACCAGGCCGGGTCGGACAGCAGCAGCGGCAGCGCCGAGGCGGCGGCGAACACCACCAACCCCACCACCAGCACCACGCGGCGCCCGTAACGGTCACCGACGGCGCCGGCGGGCAGCACCAGACACGCCAGCACCAGCGTGTAGCCGTCGACGATCCAGGTCAGCTGGGCTTGGGTGGCCCCGGTCGCAAGCGCGATCTGCGGCAACGCCGAATACAACGCCGCCATCGCCGCGACCACCAGCGCCACCGCCAGGCACGACACCGCCAGCATCCACCACTGGGCCCTGGTCCAGCGGGCGATCTCGACAGTGTCCGTTCCGGGTGTGGCCACCGGCACCTCCCCGACTTTGAAGACCAACGGTATCTGTACGAGACCATTCGTATCATAGTGGTTGGGGGGTGGGATAGAGTTCACCCATATCAAGAGTTCAACGACACGAATTCGGAGGAAGGCGCGTCCATGACCGACTCAGGCCCGGCGGCGACCGACCCGCTCGCCGCGGACGACGAGCAGGCCGATCCGCGACTGGCGCGCTCACGCAACCGGTTGCTCGACGCGGCCACCCATCTGCTGTCCACCGGCGGTGTCGAGGCGGTCACCGTCGAGGCGGTCACCCGCGTGTCGAAGGTCGCCCGCGCCACCCTCTACCGGCACTTCGGCAGCACCACCCAGCTGCTCGCGGCGACTTTCGAACGACTACTTCCCCAGGTCGACACACCGACCGGCACCGGGCCCGTGCGTGAGCGGCTCCTGGCGCTGCTCGCCAGCCAGGCCGACCTCATCGAACAGGCTCCGGTGCAGATGACCACCCTGGCCTGGCTGGCGATGGGTTCCATCGGCGAGGACCACCCCGACCCGGCCGCGGTCACCTCGCTGCGCGCGCGCGTCATCGAGCAGTACCGCCACCCGTTCGACCAGATCCTCACCAGTCCCGAGGCCCGCGCGATGCTCGGCGAGCTCGACACCACCTTCGCCATCATCGAACTCCTCGGCCCGATCGTGTTCGCCCGTCTCACCGGATTACGCAGCATCGACCACGACGACTGCACCCGGCTCGTCGACAACTTCCTCACCGCCCACCGAACACCCACGCCAGCAGACACCGCTATCGACATCGCCACGCCGTAACCACGGGCCCCGGTTCCGCGCGGTCAGAACAAGGTGTCGCGCACCCGCAGCGGCCGGTACCCGGTCGGGCCCAGCTGGGCCAGCTCGGCGTCGATGTCGACCTCGATCGCGCCGAAGAAGTTGATGTTGGCACTGTGGGCCGGGCTGATGTGGGCCAGGACCTCGTCATCGATACGCTGCCCGGTCCGGCGCATCTGCTCGACAGCGAACCCGTAATACTCTGTGGTCCAGGCGATCACAGCGTTGGTCGTCAAGGTCAGGCACCAGGCCTGCTCGGTCTGGTCCTCGAGGTGGCGCGCCCGGATCATCCCCTCATGGGCATAGAGCAGGTCGCGGCGCAGCGCGTGCAGCGACTCGCCCTTGTTGAGCTGCCGCGAGATCTTGCGCCGGTAGTCCGGATCGGAGAGGTATCTCGCGGCGTAAATGGTGCGCCGCAGCGCCCCGTACTCCTTGAGCGCCGCGGCCAGGGTGTTCTGCCGCCCCGACGCCGACAGCTTGCCGACCAACAGCGACGCGGTGGCGTGCCCGAACTTCAGCGATCCGGCCAACCGCAGCAGATCGTCCCAGTGCTCGGCGATCAAACCCAGGTTGGCCTTGCGGGTCATCAGCGGGCCCGCGTGCGGGAACCGGGCCTCGGCCTCGGCGCGCGGGCCCGGCCGGTACAGGGTGATCCGCCCCAGATCCCGGATCCGTGGCGAGAGCTGCATCCCGAGCAGGTCGAACAACCCGAAGTTGACCAGGGTGACCCCGTGGGTGTCGGTGGCGTGCTCGGTGATCGGCAGATCGGTGGCGTTGCCCAGGATCTCATCGAGCACGTAGTGGGCTTCGCGTTTGGTCGCCACGATGACCTTGGTGCCGTAGGTGGCGTGGGTGTCGCTGACATGGGTGTAGGTCGACAGGCCCTCGCTGGCGAAATAGCGGCTCAACGGCCGCGCCGTGGTCGACTTACCGCGCGTCGGGAAACGCTGCCCGTCGCTCGACGACAGTGTTCCGGCGCCGAACACCGCGGTCAGCGGCAGCCGCTGGTGGTAGCCGACCAGTACCAGGTTGGCCGCGCGCAGGGTCTCCTCGCGCACATACCACTCGTCGGTCCAGGCCAGGATGTCGTAGGTGATTCCGCACGCCTCGGCCATCCGGGTCAACCCCAGGTTCGTCGAGTGCGCCAGCAGTACCGCGATCAGGTTGCGTTTGAGCTCCGGCGTCCGGGTGGCCTGACCGCCGGCGTGGGTGAAGCAGTCCAGGTAGCCGGTGCGTTTGTCCAGCTCGATCAGCAGCGACACGATCGGCGCGAACGGCAGCATTTCGGTCAGCTCGGCCTTGAGCGTGATCGCCTCGGCGGGAACATCTTCCGCGCTCAGCGGCGAGATCACCAGATCCCCGCCCTCGTCCAGCCGGACCGGGCCGTCCCCGCCGGCCAGCACCTCCTCCAGCTCACCGAGAGCGTCGTGCAGTTCGGCGACCACGGTGGCCAGCGCGACGCCAGGATCGGCGGATCGCCCGACCAGGCCGCAGAACTCAACGCGTTGCGGTTCCCACTGCCCGGTGGTGAGCAGGTAGGCGGCCGGGTCGGCGTAACGGCGCGAGCCCGGCACGAACACATCCCCGCTGCGCAACCCGTCACGCAATCCGAGCAGCACACACAACTCCCAGTAGTGCCGATACGCGGTCGCGCTGCCGGATTTGCGGGCCTCGTCGAGGTAGCCGCGCCACTTCATCGGCACGAACCCGGTCGGGGCGTCATCGAAGACCTTGCGCCGCCCGGTCGCGTTCAACTCGCGCAGCATGTTCACCGCGATCAGCAACTCGGTCGCGGCGGTACCGCCGCAGAAGCGCACCGCTTCGAGCACCGCGGGGGTGAACTGACGCAGGTAGTTGTAGGAGGAATCCAACGCCGCCAGATGCCCGTGATCACGCGGCAACCTGGGCTTGGCCTGGGCGATCGCCGCGCGCAGGCGCTCCCACCCGATCTTCTCGCCGCGGATCAGCGCACCGATCTCCTCATCCGGAACGCCGGGGTCGGTGACGATTTCCAACAGATCGTCCAGCAGCGCCTGACGGTCCTCTCCAGTCTTTCCTCGTTCGGCCAGCCGCTGCTGCATCTTCCGTTCGGCAGCACCGAATTTCACCGAGATCGCCTGATCGAACAACGCCACGACCTCATCGAGGACATCGGTGCCGGACTGGGCCAGCACCGTGAGCAGGATCGGATACCGGCGTTGCGGATCCCGACGTTGCAGCGCTTGCGGACTCAGGCGCCGGCCCATCGTGGCCAAAAACCGGCGCCGCTCGGCGGGCAGCACCGACATATCCAGCCGATCAGCGCCCAACCCGCGCAGGAAACCCAGCTTGTCGACCTCGGCGCGGACCGCGGCCGCCGAGGCCTCCACCGGCCCGGTCGACAGCCACCGCAACCGCGAGATCCCCAGCGAAGCGTCGGTGACAAGCAAGCCGTCCAACTCCGCGCACCGCGCCGCAGTGAACTCGTGAGCGAGCCGGTCATAGGTTTCGGTCTGGGCCTGGTGGCGGGCGTGGGCGACCCGCTCGACCACGGTGACCGGGCCTGGCCGGATCACCTTCGCCGAGATCAGATACTCACACGCCAGCCGGAACAGCAGAGTCGGGGAATCGTGCTCCATCGCCCGCGCGAGCAGGAACTCATCGAGCTCCTTGAACTCGAGCGCACCGACCGCACGCCATCCCAGGTACCGCGCGGCCAGGCGCACATGCTCGGTGCGGGTCTTGGCTCGCCTGCCGTAGGCACCGATCACCACCGGATCCAACCGCAACTGCTCGGCGACACGAGCCACCGCCACCGGCGGAGCCGTGACCAGCCGATCCGGCACGAATCCCAGCCACGGCAGCGTACACAACGCGATCGCCAAGCCCAGCCGCTCGGCTGGGCCCCGGCCCCGGCCCGGATCCACGAACGCCAGATCCGCAGGCGTCAGCGTGAAGTACCGGAACAGCTCCTCGCGGCTGATCTCCGGGAATCCCCGCAGTCGTTCCAACTCCTCGTCCGCGAACATCCGCGTCGCCACGACCTCAGCCTCCACCAGCACCGACCAACATCATCATCGGCAGTCAAGCACCAACCAGTCGACAGTGCATGCCGAACTCGAAACCCCGTGCCCACCAGTCGGATACGCCAAATCCGCCCGATTTCCGGCGGATGCTACGGCTACCCCTTCTGGGCCCTCGTCACGGATGAGGGCAGCGAGCTCGGTTCGGCTGGTGACGCCCAGCTTGGTGGCAGCACGGTAGATATGTCCTTCGACAGTGCGTACCGACATGGTCAACCGGTCGGCGATCTGCTGGTTGGACAGTCCATGGGCAACGAGGGTCGCGATCTCGCGTTGCCGACCGGTCAGCGGCAGCGGACGGTCTGCTTCCAGCAACGCCGGCGTTCGAAGTCCTTCGCAGTCTTCCGCCAACCGGTGTGCTCGTGTCGCTGCCGCATGCGCCGACCCGCGCAACTGCTGGCGGAAGAACACCCCCGCGGCCTGAGCGGCGGACTCGGTAGCGGCAAGCAGATCTCCCCTCTGCTCGAACTCCTCAGAGACCACGAGCAGGCCGGGCCCGTTGCTGGCGGCCAGTGCCGCAGCCTGCGCGGCCGCCGCGCTCGCCCGTGGCCCCTGCACTGTGCTGGCCAGTTCGGAGAGCCGGAGCGCGACGGTGTGGTCCCCGAGACACACCGCCGTGTGCAACGCGTACACCTCGTATGCGCTCTGCCTCGCTTCTGCCGCGATGTGCGCCGCGTCATGGGCCAACGCGATGGCTGCGCTGACCGTCCCCTCCGCAGCCGCAACCCGGGCACGAACGATGAGCAACTCCGGGGCAAACACTGTCGAGTAGATGTCCCGCTGGGACTCGAGAAGAGACAACTCCTGCGCCGCGGCAACCGGTTGCCCAGACAGTGCTAGCGCATGGGCAAGGTTCAGACGGCAGATATTCCGCCATGCTGCGTGCTGAATCGAGCCGAAGCCGCCCAAAGCATCACGGAGCCGGCGCTGTGCAGTGATGACCCGTCCACGCGCCAGCGCGGCGCAGCCGAACAGCGCTGTAGCCGTCCACTGGCCGAAACCCGGCGACTGCCAACTCTCGTCGCGACGTGTCCGCGTGACATTCTCCGCTTGGTGGGCGTAGCCGCCGACCCCAAGAACGTGCATTTCGACCAGGGCCAGGGTCGGGCGGAGCATCCGCACAAGGGGCTCCCTAGCTGCCGCCTGATGAGCACGCTCGGCCCAGGGTCCGATCTCGTCGACCCGCCCCAGATTGCCGAGTCCGGCCATAACTCCCCAGCCGGCAAGAACCACCGAGGAATCGGGCAATTCCGCATGCCCCAGTGCGGACTGTCCTACGGCGATCGCCTCCTCGAACTGGCCGAGTCCCGAGAAAAATGCTGCGCGCAGCGCATCGAGCACCGAAGTCAATCCGGCCGTTCGAGCCTGCTCTTCGATACCGTCCAGAGTGATCGCGGCGGCGTCGGTCCGCCCCAGGTTCCAATAAAGATTGATCGCCCGCGACACCGCGATCTGCACCCGCTCGAAGTCGGTGGTAACGCGCCCGGCGAGCGTGGCGGCTTCGTGCTCGAATTCGGTCGCAGCGTTGCACTGCGCCAGGGCGACGAGGAGCCGGGCGTGGGATTCGGTTTCCCCGCCGGCGACCACAACTGCCCGGAACAATCGGGCGGCCAAATCGAAATCACACAGCGCGAACGCCCGGTCCGCCGCGGCTACAAACAACTCCGAATCCCCGGGCAGATCCGAGTCCAAGGTCAGCACCGCCCGCCGCAGCAGGAACGACCCGCCGTCATCGGTGTCGCCGAGGGCTTGGGCAAGGCGGCCACGCAACTGCGCCGCACGTAACCGGCCGGTGCGCAGCCGGCGCACCTCCCCGTATAGCGGGTGTCCGAGCCTGGCCTGCAGCGCATCGTCATCGCCGCTCACGCTGATCACTCCCCGCGTCTCCGCTTGCTCGACCGCAGCCGGAGCCGTCAGCCGACTCAACGCTGTCACGGGTAGCGGCTCTCCGAAAGCAAGAAGGTCCACCACTTCCTGCACCGATTCCGGCAGGGTGCCCATCCGAGTCTCGAGCAACTCGGTCAGGCCCTGCGGCACCATCGACGGTCCCTCCCAGCGCCACACCCCGCCGTCCTGCCGCAGCCGTCCGGCCTCGAGTGCTCCGTCGACCAGCTGCCGCAGATACAGTGCACTACCTCGCGACAGGTCGAACAACCGTCCCGCCGTGACGGAGTCGACTTGCCCGCCCAGGACCGACTCAAGCAGCATTGCAGTTTCCTCTTCTGACAGCGGTTGCACCTCCAACCGGTCCAGATAGCGGTCCTTCCACAACGCGGTGATCGCGTCCGGCGCCAGCTCATCGCTCCGCAGCGTCACCACCACAGCGGCGGCGCACCGCACAGCAAGATGGTGTACGAGGAGCGCCGACATCTCGTCGAGCTGGTGGGCGTCGTCCACCACGATCACCACTTCACCGGCGCCCCGACCACCGGTGAGCGCAGCGGTGGCGCGCTGCAGCACCTGCCCCGCATCGTCACCCGCTACGTCGAACAGCCCGGCGAACGCGCCGAATGGTAGCGTCCGCGCCGACGCGGTCGCCGGCACCCACCACACCGCGTGGCCGCGCCGTGCCGCTCCTGCCATCGTCTCTCGGGCCAAACGGGTTTTGCCCACTCCCGCGGCGCCCGCGAGGACGACACCGCGCGGTCCACTCTTACGCCGTAGCGCTCCCTCGATGAACTGCATTTCTTCTGCCCGGCCGGTCAGCGGCCATGCCCTGCCCATAAATAGAGCGTAGAAGCGGCACGTCGCCTCTCAGGGAGCGATTCATCCGATAAACGAGTCAGTGAGGACAAAAGGTGGTCACCATGCAGGCCTCACCGACCGGCATTTCTGGCGTTGCGCCACTGTTCATCTCTCGACGCTCACTATCGGCGCATAAGGATTGGAGTAGCCGAATACTCGTGCCGTTGGAGCCCGGGCGATCGATGCTGGCGGCATGGCCACCGAACGGGACCTATGGGAGGACGCGCTGAGGCGGCTGCCGGTGCCCTATTCGTTAGCGTTGCGGCTCCGCGACGCCCGGGTGCCCGACGTCCTGATCGCACAGTGCCTCGGTATCGAGCCCGAGGCACTGGGACCGTTGTTGCGCGTCGCCCGAGCCAAGCTCCTCGCCGCCCATGGCCCCGATCAGCAGTAAGCGACAACACTCCACGCCCGGCCCGCACGAACCCGCCCACTACGAACCCGGCTCGACGGAGCCCCAGTCTGGGTCGACCGGACCGTGTCCGGCGCTGGTGATCGCGGATGGCGCCTTCAGGTCAGACAACTCCCTGGTTGGCTGCCGGATCCTCCGGACAAAACCAGTGCCAGTGCCTGTGCCTGCGTCGAGTCCAACCGGCAGGTGTGCTCCAGCCGATACGAAGGGTGAGCGCGCTCCTGGCTCGCAATCGAATTCAACCGTCCTGTACGACGGCTACCCCCGCTCCGCTGCAGTGAAAATCGGTTTGTCTCAACAATCGGAAGGTTCTCGTCGTACAACGGTCGGGCCCTTCGCGCTGATTAACCTTTCCTGTACCTGTGTCGGCATGCTGGGCGGTCACGCGGTGCGTGGGAACAGGTGCTCACATACCGCGGCGAGATCGCGAACGTAGCGATGCTGTGCGCGTTCCTCGACCAGTTCTGGTGACAACGACTTCTCCTGCCCCACAGTGAGCTCGCGCTTTGTGGGCGTCGTGAACCGTCGGGCCGGCAACGATGTCAGGTAGTCGACCAGGTGGGTCGCGTCGACGAGTGTGACGAGTCGGGTACCGACCACCGGCGTCTCGGAGTCATCGTCAACCGGATCACCAAGCAGCTCGATCGTCCACTCCCCCCAGGGCACATTCATGCGGGCGCCGTGGATGGCGAGGACGATCGGGACCGCTTGGCGATCGAGGCCATCGGCGTGGAAGGCCCACGCGATGCGGTCAGCTTCGAAGATCGCCGACTGCGCGAGGCTGGCGTCGAGCACCTGGCCGTTGTAGAACCAGTCGCTGCCTGCGGTGCCATCTTCGGTAACCCAGGGGCGGGCTTCGAAGTGCCCTGACCGGTACTTGCTGTCGATGAGCAGGACACCAGCCGGGCCGATCACGATGTGGTCCGCATCCGCCGCCGTGTAGTGCAGTGCCCGAGAGTGCAACACGTGCCAGCGGTCATCGAGGCCGGTCAACATGTGAGCGGTGATGCGTTCGGCGTCAGCGCCGACCTCGAGGTACTCCTCGGCCATCCACCGGCCGTCCCCGTTCGGGCGCTCGGCAAGGGGCGCGCCGGTGCGGTACCGGATCTTTGAGCGCCAACCCGCGTGGTGTGCCCGCCAGGTGATCGGCCACGCGGCGCGCCACCCGACAGCGACCAGGCTCGTGATGAGGGCGGGGGCTACCCACAGCCAACGCGGTAGCGCGAGGGCGGCCGTCGTCCAGAAGGCCGTGACGATGACGGTCAGGGCTGCGACGGTGGGGAGGTACGGGGTTCGGGTGGTGCGACGGGTCGAGAACACAGCCACCGAGGTGACTGCGCATGCGAGGATAGCGGCCCAGGATGCAGCGGCCCCGAGGTCGTAGGACCGACCAATAGTGAAGACCAGTGCCGCTGCGACGAGCGCGAAGCCGACTGCTGCGGCGCGGCGTGGGAAGGTGATGAGTGCGTAGGCGGCGGCGAGTGCCGCGGCGCTGTAGGTGCCCACGGCGAGGGCGTCCATGAGCGGGAGCACGAACAGCAGAGCGATGGTGGTGACCGTCGCGGTGATCGCGCTGGCGGTGACTATGAGCTGACCGGTCATGGTGCGCAGGGCGCGGCGTTGCGCGCGCGAGCGGTTGCGGAGGGACTGCCCGGCGAGGGCGGGGTTGTCGCCGCCGACGGAGTGGGCGTCTGGTGTGCTCATGTCGGTGAAGGTACGGAGGCGCTTCGCCGGGTGTTTCAGCCGTAACTGTTACAAGTGCGGCGTGTCGTGCAACTCCGTAACAGTTATGCGTGTTTAATGACCGCCATGGCTCAACCACACCTCGGCGAACGAACGCAGATTCGTTTCCACGCGCCCCAGGCCGTCGTCGATGCTCTCGCTACCTATGCGGAGCGACGTGGTCTGCCTGTAAGCAGAGCAGTCGCTGACTTGCTCTCCGAAACCGCCGGTCGCCCTGACCTCGTCCTTCACGGTGAGCCGATGTTCGACTTCGCAGAAGTCATCCCATCGGTGGCCCATGAATCGGAGGGGACAGGGACACTCGCGATTCGCGTGCCCAAGGAACTCGTCCCGGTCCTCGACGAGTTCGCGGCCGAGGCAGCTCTTCGTCGCCCCGACGTCGTCGCCTCTCTGCTTGCCCACCGCGTAGGTCTAGGGCACCTGATGCCCGAGAGGAGCCAGCTGCTGATGACCGGCTAACGCCATACGCCGGGCCGGCCTTACCAGCCAACCGGCGTCAGGCCCATGAACAACTTCATCAGCCGTGGACGTACATGTCTAGGAACTAACCACCCCTAGAAACAGCTAAACCCCGCATAAGCGGGGCTTCTGTAGCTGCTCGGTGAGCGCCAACTCACCGAACCAGTGTTCATGTGCGGGGCAGAGTTACCAGCTCTGCTGATCCGCGGCTCCGAACCAATGAGGAGCTTTCCTGTGCTAGCAGGACAGTTCGATGGTAGCGCACATCTATGCGCTGATCCATCGGCAACACACAACGACGCTGTCACAACTGTCACTAACCACAACTGGCGCCACACCTACTACCAGGCGTTTCACGAATGGTCCCCGCGACCTTCGGCCCGAGTCGACACCGCGCGCACCCACATCTACACCGACGCGCCGTTTCCGGCCGACCTACCGGACTTCCCCGTCGCGATGTACCTCGCCGACCCCCACGGCACCTATCGCTTCCTCGCGTTCGACTTCGACTCGACCCAAACACCGTCGATCGGACTCGCTGACTCCATTGCTGACGCACTCGCCTTCACCTCGACACTGCGGTCGCTGAACATCCCACACTTGGTGACAGCCTCCGGCAGCCAATGGGGCCGCCACGTCTGGATCCGCATGGCCGAGCCGGTAGCCGCCGGAGCCGTGCGCTCCCTCGCCCGCCTGACCAAACAGCTCCACAGCAGCCTCGACCTGTCGCCCCTGACCAACCCGCGAACCGGCTGCGTCCGTCTCCCGGCCTCCGCTCACCGCAGTGGCACATGCTCCACCCCCGTACTGTCCGATCCCGACGGTGATCCCAACGAAGCGCTCGCCGCACTGTCCCTCGGCGCGACCATGCTCGACCTGCGCCGGCTCTCCAAGCATCTGACCATGATGCTGACGGTCCTCAACACCGCCGGCACCACCGAGCCGACGCCGCAGCCGAAGCCCCGTACATCCCGCAAGTCCCCGAGCCTGGAAGTCCTCACGGGCCCGACCATCGTCGAAACCCGGGCCCCCGCCATCCGCTGCAACCTCGAAGACGACGCCCGCCACGCCGCGCTCCACGCCGCGCTGTCGACCCCCATCCGCCCACGAGACGACCACAGTGGCCCTGCGTTCTCTGCCCTGTTGCGCATGGCCGCCAACGGATGGCGCACCGACGATGTCCTCTCCGCCGCGCGTACCGCACCCGCCCTCGAATATCTCCGCACCGGCCGCTACGGCAGTACCGGCCGCGTTCAACGCCCCGACATCGATCGGTTCGCGCTGCGCCAGTGGGACCGTGCCTTGGCAGCCTGGAACCGATGGACCCAGAAGCATCCCCGTCGCGCGGAGACAACCACCGACAAGGGCGGCAGGCTTCGCGCCCACCAGATTCAGCACGCCGCCGGTACCGACCCCACACAGTGGAGCGGCAACGCCGGAGTCCACAGACGATGTGTTCTCGATGCACTGTGCCTGATCGCGTGGGAGACCGGACGGACAGAGTTCGACATCGATCAGCGACGTCTGGCCCTGACTGCGGGAGTCACGCAGCCGACGGCGTCGAGGGCGCTGAGTTGGCTGCGGGAGAACGGCTGGATCACCCGAGTAGACACGTGCCGGGGAACACGATCCGATCGGTATCGGTTGGACCTTCCTTCCGTTGAGGTTAGAACTGAATCACAAGGGGTACCCGCCCCCGATCCCCTCCTGGGCACCCTCCTCCACCAAACCCTGCTCCACGCCCGCCACGACCTCTGGACCAGCCCCGGCCTCGGTGGCGCCTGCGGTGCCACCCACCGTGCCGTCCTATCGGGCCACCACAGCACCTCCTCGCTCTCCCAGGCGACGGGCCTCCCCGCAGCGACGGTCACTCGGCACCTGCGGCTCCTGCAGGACCTCGGACTTGTCACTCGGTGCGGTCGGGCTGTGAAGAAGGTGGTCTCGGCTATGGCTGCTGCCGCTGTGAAGCTGGGCGTGGCGGGCGTGATCGAAGCACGTCAGCGGCTGTACACCGCGGAATCGCTGATGTGGGAGTGGTGGCAACGAGAGTTGGCGTGGCGACGAGCACCGCGGAGCCGGAAGCCGGTCCGTGCCGAGCACCCGTTCCCTCTGCTCCGTGGCCGTTTCCCGGCGGGTGAGGATGGTCGGGCGGACTTTGCTGGAGCACTCGGTCGGGTGCTGGCGTCTTTGTCCCGTGCTGTGGCCCTGGCTGCATAAGCTGCGAGCGGATAACCGGAGTGGAGGGGAGCAGCGATGACAGGCGGCTTTGAGTTGGCGCGGCTGACCTCGGTCGAGCCCCGCACCGTGTGGCCGGACGAGGCACTGCACTTCACGCCTTGGTTGCTGGAGAACGCGGACGTTCTCGCGGAGCTGCTCGGTATCGACGATCTCGTTCTCGAAGCAACAGAGCATCGAGTCGGGGGGTTCCGCCTGGACTTGATCGGCCGGGATCAGGGAACGGACCGGAAAGTGATCGTCGAAAACCAGCTCGGGCATTCGGATCACCAGCATCTCGGCCAGATCATCACGTACGCGGCTGGCACGAACCCAAGCACAATTGTGTGGGTGACCACGGGGTTCCGTGAGGAACACCGGGCGGCACTTGAATGGCTCAATCATCGCACCGACGAGGACACCAGATTCTTCGGTGTAGAGATCCGTGTGGTGCGGATCGGCGACTCCCCTGTCGCGCCGAACTTCGAACTGGTCGTCAAACCGAACGACTGGGAGAAGACAGTGAAGAAGGCGGCGACCTCGACAGGTGAGTCCGTGTCGGCTGTGGTGTACCGCGAATTCTGGGCGGTTGTCCTCGACCGGATTCGGGACCGGTATCCGTCTTGGACGAACGCCACCGGCTTGAACAAACCCTGGCAACCCATAGGCACGGGTATCAGCAACGTTCAGTTGCTGATGAGTTGGTTCAACGGAGTCCTTACACATCAGGTGTACTTCTCGGCCAACGCCGAGGAGAACGAGCGTCGGTATGCCATCTTGGTCGAGCATCGCCACATCGTCGACTCGCTGGTCAACGCCGAGGTGACATGGGATCCGATGCCGGACAACAAGGCCGCTCGGATCATCGTTTCCTCGCCGTTCAACGACATCAACGACCGCGACCGGTGGGACGAGATGGCCGAATGGCTTATCACCATTCAAGAGCGCCTCCGAGAAGTCCTGACACGCGTGGATCTGAGGTAACAGCTCAGAGCTGGGTTAGACGCGAGACTTTCCACTCGCCGTCGATGTTGACCAGGGTCAACAGCAGTACTAGCTGTCGTTGCGCAATGAACCGCGTCGAGTTCTCCACCGTCTGCGTCACCCGCACCATCCGGAACGCCTCGCGATCAGTCTGCGGCGGCACCTCTTGCGTGTCGATCGCCGCAGTGGCATCCACCATCGCGCCGGCCTGCGCCCACTGGTTCCACTCGTACCCCGGCGAGGAACGCCCGACCTGGCCGCGGATGTCGCTGGCGAGTTTCGGCTCCAGGACTGCTGCAGCACGGGCCATTCCAGCGTTCATGTCCGGGTCGACCCCCGGTAACAGCGTGTACGACGTCTCAGCGAACGCGATGGCCACGGCATCCGGGTCGCTGGTATCGATGGTCGACGCGTCGAGCGCAGGCAAGGTCGACGGCATCACCTTCGTCGGCGCGGTCTCGGTTGGCTGCGGTGCCGACTCCTGGCTCGACGAGGAGCAGCCGGCCACTACGGCAGCGACCAGCGAGAGCGCAGCGACACTGGTCAGTGCACGACGGATCATCCGAACCTCCTGATGTTTTCGGCGTTGTTCAGGTCGAATGGGTGGACGCCGACGGGCACCCCGAAAGTCTGCGCCTCGAGGACCTTCCCATCGCCAAGCCAGATGGCCACGTGCGCGGTGCCGTTGGAATACACCGCATCACCAGGCTGAATGTTCTCCTTGGACACGGCGGTGCCGGTCTCGACCTGCCCCCAGGTGGTGCGAGGAAGGATCGTCCGCTGTCCGGAGGCCTGCGCGACTGCGTACAGCACCAGCCCCGAACAGTCGAAGCCCAGCTCGCCGCCGCCCTGGCCGGCGGTGGGACCGTCAGCTCCACCACCGCCCCACACGTACGGCAGACCCTGCTGACGTGACGCGGCTTCGATCATCGCGCGTGCGAAGGGACTGCCGGCGACGGTGATGGCCGGGCCTCCCCCTGAGACTTCCGGGGACGACCCGATGTTGGCCTCGTACTTCGCCATCCGGGCGCGAATGCCCGGAACGTACGCCTGGGTCTGCCCGAACGGCGGGATCCCCCCGTACTCGATCACCGCGCCCTCACCCGCGTTGTAGCCGGCCAACGCCAGATCGACGATGTCGCCCTTGACCTTTCCGCTGGCAACGTGCGGTTTGAGCTGGTCGACGATGTAGCACATGTACTTGCCTTGGGCGGCGATCGCGTCGAAGGGATTGAACGGGTCAGGCGAGTTCGCGGCCTCGGGCCGTCCGCTTCTATCTAGGCCGGAGTCGACGCCCATCGTTGCCCACGTGCCCGGCATGAACTGGGCCATACCTTGGGCGCCACCGGAGTTGACGCCGTCGCCCGCGCTGGTGACCCCTTCCTGCCAGCCGGATTCCTGCTCGAGCTGCGCGGCGATCAGCGGGGGTTTGATCTCCGGACACATCGAGGCTGCGGCGATGACCGCCGCCCGGTACTTCTCGGGCACCGAGCCATCGGCGAGACCGTCTCCACCGCTGGTCTGTGGCTCGATGCAGTCGGCGGTGGAGGTTGACGTGTCGGCCGCGAGGATCGCGGGTGGAGAATTCGGGGAGATGCCCGGCGCGGTGCCGTAGCGTGTGTCGCCGTTCGGGGTTCCACCACCGGCGACGCTGACGTGGACGTGATCGAAGTGATTTTCGGTGTCCGATCCTCGGTCTTCCATCACAGACCAGGAGCCGTTCTGCCACAGTCGTTGCTGCCAGATCAGGTAGTCGACGTGGAAGGCGTCGGCGTTCGCCTG
The DNA here is from genome assembly GCF_019641445.1 of Rhodococcus sp. DMU2021. NCBI lineage: Bacteria > Bacillati > Actinomycetota > Actinomycetes > Mycobacteriales > Nocardiaceae > Rhodococcus > Rhodococcus sp. DMU2021. Next base: position 10,837 of record NZ_JAIFKB010000022.1, on the reverse strand, counting down.
GAAGTAGGCGACGATGTCGTCGCCGAGCTTGGTCCCCTCGGGACTCTTGTAGTCCGGGACCATGATGTCGACGGCACGACCGGACCCGTGGTCGCCCGGGTCCCCGGGCCGTAGGCCACCGATCGTCGTGACGGCGGGGAACTTCGCCGACGCGGCCCGCATGACGCGCACACCGTCGACCTGCATCCCGGACTCGGTGCCCTTCTCGGCCGGCAAGGCGACCATCTCGGCGGCCGGCGCGGTGAGAGCGTCGAAGGGATTGGCGCTGGTCGACGTGCTCGGGTCGATCGGCGTGTACTCGGGACGCGCAGCTGCCAGCGATGAGGCTGCGGGCAGGTCTTGCGTGAGCCACGGCATCGGATCGACACCGGAGTTGTAGTTGACGTAGCCGCCAGGATGCAGGGAGAAGTGCAGGTGGGGGCCGGAGCTGTCGCCGTCGTTGCCGACGTTGGCGATGTGCTGTCCACCGCGGACGAGGTCACCGGCCTTCACCAGCACGCCGTCGCCAAACATGTGCCCGTAGAGCGTGGCGACCCGTTGGCCGTTGAGGTTGTGCTCGACGATGATCGCGTTGCCGTATCCGGAGACGGGACCGGCGACGGTCACCTCGCCGTCGGCGGCGGCGTAGATCGGTGTGCCGACGGGGGCGGCGAAGTCGCTGCCGTTGTGCATGCCACCGTCACGCATCCCCCATCCGGAGGAGATCGTGTAGGTACCCGAGGCCATGGGGATGGCCAGTGATCCGGCACGGACACCGGACAACGATCCACCGGCGGCACCGAACGCGGACACCCGCCCTCGGTCGACACCGCAGTCAGTCGAGACGACTGTGGTGGTTCCGGTGATCGCCGCGACGAATGCGGTGATCATGTTCCCGACCAACAGCAACAGGACTGCGAAGAACGCGGCGATCGCACCGAGAATTGACAGGTAGAGCGGCCACCGTTTCTTCTTCGGAGCCTGCCCTCCGGCGGCCTTCTTCGCGACCGCCTTGGTGGCCGCCTTCGCGGCGACCTTGCCTGCTACAACCCACATCTGTCAGGCACCACGCATCTCGACGCGGTACACCGCCAGACCGGAGTCGGCCTCCCCGACAGTCCTCGGCCCGACGACGACCTCGAAATGCAGGTTCTCCCAATGCCCGTCCTCCACGTGCTGCGCGAGGAGCCCGAGCACGTAGCGGCGGGCCGGGATGCGGACGGTCACCGTCCCAAAGTCTGCGTCGAGTTGAACGGGCCCGGCCGGCAACACGTCCTGCGCCTGAACCTGCTGGTCCCAGGTCCACCCCCAGATGCTGTCGAATTCCGCCTCGGCCCGACTGGATACTTCCGGCATGGCAAGCGACCGCCACGACGACATCCACGTCCGCCCTGGCGCCGGGTTGGCGGGGCTGAACGTGCCGTACAGCTTGATGAAGTCGATAGCGAATGCCTCAGCGTCGGCTGCCGGCACTTCTGCGTAGGTGTGCTTCGGGGTGACCTCGATGTTTCCCGGGTCGTCGGGGAGCACAGTCGGCGTTGCCGGGGCAGATGGGCTGTCACCGCCGCATCCCGCGAGGGCGACCGCTGCTGCGAGCAGTATCGCGGCCAGCGCGGTCCGCGTGCTGGCCGTACTCATCGGCCGCTCCGGACAGCGTGACGCGCACGTCGCTGCTTGAACCGGCGCCACAGCCAGCGGACCGCCGCAACCGTGAGCTCGAGGGCGATCACCGCGAGCATCAGGGCGGCCATGCGCACGCCACCGTCGCCGAGTCGCTGTGATCCGGTCTCGGACAACGACGCCGAGAGAACGAGAACGACTCCCCAGAGGACCAGGCGACCGCGGGTGGTGGTGAGCCTGGCCCCGACCTCGTTGATGGCCTGTCCAGCCCACCGCCGTGTGCGGTCAGCAAGATCCATGACGGGTCCTTCCTGCGTCGACGTCGATCGGTCGGACAGACGATTGCGTACGGGTTCTCCACCAGCTGCTGACCAGCGGAAACGCGAAGCGGCCCCCACCGTCGGGTGGGGGCCGCTTCGTGGAGAGGCAGATAGAGTCAGAGCAGGATCATCAGCAGGAACGAGATGATGAGCACTCCGATCAGGATGTACGCGATCATCTTGTTCGACTGCACTCCGAAGATCGTCGGCGGCAGGTCATCCGGTGTCAGCCCGCCGATCCCAGCCGGATCCACCATTCGTCGGATCGCTGACCGCTTCGGCGCTTCACCGGGAGCATCGATCTCCTCGGCCAGCGGGTGACGTGCCGGCGCCGACATGCGCGGTTGGACGCCGCGCGCTTCCGCGAGCCCGTTGACGACGGCGACCATCCCCTCGTCGTCGAGTGGAATGTGGATCGGCTGCTCGCCACCGCCCTCCACGGGAACGACGACGATGATCCGAACCTCACCGGTCTCGTTGTCGTACAGCACCTGAGGGTCGTAGCCGTACAACACCTCATCCCCATATCCGGCGGCGTCGAACGCGTCGAGCGCCTCGGCGAGGTCATCGGCGGGATGGTGGTTGCCGTTGGCCGTGGTTTCCATGCGCTGTCCTTGAGTCGTCGTACTGAGATCGGTCGAAGTCGGGTCGGAGAATGTCACTACGCTTCTCCTCCCCCGTTGCTGCCCGCTCCCTGCTTCGCGTTCTTCCCGCGTCGCTGATCGGGGAGCTTGCGTGCCGGATTGAGCCTGTTGCCCACCGCTTCCTGTGCGCGCAGCGCCGAGTACTGGGCCAGGAACTGGGCCTCCTTGGTCACCTTGGCCGTGGACTTCGCGCCGCGAGCCAGGGAGTCGACAGCCCGGTTCGTTCCCTCCCCGGCGTAGGCCGGGGTGCGGCCCCGCGCTCCCTGGTAGGCGCCGCGGACCGCGCCGGCGGTGCCTGTGACTGGGGCGGTCACCAGACGCCGCGCCATCACGCGGGTCCCGCTGCGGCCCATGGCCCGGGACGCGGCGAGGTTGGACTTGTGCTCACCACCGAGCGCGTTGACCGATCCCACCGCGGCGCCCCTGACCATCCGGCCGCCGGTGAGGACCGCGGACTTCGCGGAGCGGCCGCCGGCCTGCACCGCAGCGCCCGTGCCGCGGCCGACCGCGCCGGGCGCGCGCGAAAGGCGCTGCGCACCCTTGTATCCGGCGTACGCGGTCATGGCCTTTGTCGTAGTCATACCGCGGCGAGCCTGGTCGGCCATGTTCACGTTCATCGAGCCCTGCTGTGGGCGGATCTTCTCGTCGATCTTGCGGATCAGCTTGAAGAACCCGAACAGCACCATTCCGACGATGATGATCTTCATACCGGTGTAGATGCTGTCGGAGCGGAATACCAGGCAGATCAGCCAGATGATCAGGGTCATGATCAGGCCGTAGGCGAAGCGTGCGCTGAATGTGTGCAGCACATTCCACACCCATTCCTTAGCGCCGTTGGTCTTACCGGTGAATGTCGCTCCTGCGAGGACCAGGGGGCCGATCATGAAGAGCGCGAACAGCAGCACGTGCCAGAGCATCGTGATGATCGACAGCGACGTGAGTGCGATCGCAATGACCAGCGTCGCGACGAGAGACGACGCGGCCTGAGTGAGCCGCTGCAGGCCATTGGTGCCGGTGAACGCCGAGTACATCGTGCTCGCGTCAACTCCAGCCAGTGCGGGAGAACCGCCTGTTTGCCCCGTATCACCGTCAGACGCGTCTGTAACGGCGGTGACCCGATCAGCCAGAACCTTCCCTGCAGCGAAATAGGGAACGCACTGCTGCGCATCGGCGAGGTTCTTCGGATTGTTGGCATTCAGGCAGGTCGTGACCAGATCGCCGATGGCCGGTCCGCCCTGCTGCACGATCAGGTAGGTCCGCAGGTCACGGCACATGTCAAGGTTGACGTAGCACGGCAGTCCATCGCCCTTGGTCGCTGCGTCCTGGCCGTATCGGACACCTTCCACAGCCTGCCCGGATCCGGCATCGGGCTTGCCTTCATCGACGTTGATCGCACGTCCACCCGAAGGCCCGAACTGTCCGAGCGCCCACGGCCGGTACGCCAAGGTTTCCGCGAGCACACACGAGGACACCCGCTGCCCAAGAGCCTCGGTGTTCCCCGGCGGGACGTGGCAGAACTCTTCGCCATTGTCATCGTTGAGATCGGACAAGATCGCCGTCGTCAGCGCCGAATTCAACTGCCCGATCATCGAATCGAGCGTGTTTGCCACGACGTAGAAGCCCGCGCCCTGCGGCTCATCGAGGGACTGGTCGCTGTTCTTGTCGGCAATGATGCCGCCGAACATGGCCCCGGCGAGAATCATGACGCCAATCGATGCGACCGCCTTCCCGATCGCGTCGCGGCCCCCGCCCCGCACCGCTGCCATTCCGATCGCGATCGCACCCAGAGCCATCGCGATACCCATCAGCGGCAGCGCAAGGTTGGTGAAGACGTTCGCGACCACCGAGTTCGACTTGTCGTACAGCCAGGCGACCGGGTTCTTCGCCTGCGCGAGTTCCTTGAGCGCGATGGTCGCCTGCAGGATGTAGAGGTTGACGGTGAAGATGGCGTTGCCCGACATCGTCCACATCCATGCCGGAATCGAGCACTGGTCGGGCTTCGCCTCCCCGTCGGCGTCCGGCGAGTACTGCCAGTTCACCCAGTCCAAGCCGCGCAGACCCGAGATCTCGTAGAGGGTGTACTGCGTCATGTCGCCGCCGGCCGCGAGACGGATGTCCTTCGCGTTGTCCGAACGCTGACCCGTTTCCGCATCGACCGCACCAGCCAGGTTCAGGTTCGAGAACCATGCCTCAGGGCCGGAACCCACCGGCTGCTGTTCGAGGTTGGGTGCGGTCATACCGCACATGGCTTCCTTGACGGGCTCCGTGATCGCGTTCGTGATCGACGAGAAACCCCACGCTCCCGCCGGCGCGGCCGAGCCGAGCATCACCGTGGCCGTGACCAGCAACGTCACCACCACCGCGGTTACCACCTGCCACGCTCGACCCGCGAGGTGGCGGACCCGCTGATCCGTCTGCGCACGTCGTGGCGCGAGACGCTGCCGCCACCACACAACCGCGGCCCCGAGGATCAGCCCGCCGATCGCAGCGGAGGCAGACGAGAGCCACAGCTGGAGCGGGAGGGTGGCCATCAGTGCGGTCTGAGCCAGGAAGGTGGTGAGTGCCGGCGAGGGGCCGATTCGTCGCGAACGCAGTACCAGCACCGCGAGCGCCAGCAGCCCGGTCAGGTAGGCGGTGAAGTACGCATACCCGCCCTCGATCATCGTCAGCCACGACGATGCCGCACCGAGCGCGACGACTACGCCCGCGTACACCAGCGTTGAGACGGCCGCCAAGACGTGTGCCGGGCTACGCCGCCATGCGACGACCAGACCGGCAACCCCGGCCAGCATCGAGGCAACCACGAGGGTCGACACGACGCCGATCTCCTGCACGAGGCCGGCAGCTAGGAACAGCGCCGACACCACCGCGACGCCGCGGAACATCAGACGAGGCTGGGTGAGCACATCCATGAACTTGCGGCCCCACCGCGAGCTGCGGCCGGTCCAGAGCTGTTGAGGGGCAAGGGTAGCCATCAGTGCGCATCCTCCAATCCGGATTCGGTGTACAGGCGCTCGGCAGTCACTGCCGCCGCGGCATTGGCCGCTTCGAGCTCGTCGATGTTGCGAGCGATGAAGTCGTGCCAGTCCTCGTCGAGTTCGAGGTCGTCGGTGTAGTCACCGCGCATGTTGGCTTCGCTGATTCCCGTGCGGACTTCGAGCATCGTGGTCGGGTCGATCTCCCAGTCCCGTCCACTGCCACTGATCGGAATGCTCTGGGCTCGAGGACGGTCATTCGGGTTCGTCTCGGTAGCCCGGGCGAGCTCGGCGAACATCTGGTCCACCGAAACCGTGGCGACGCGGTTGTCGACATCGCGCATCACACACCGACCACCACGAAGCTGACCGCCAGCGCTCTTGCCTTCCTCGAGGAGCTTGCGTGCCAGCGCGACCGTTTCGGTCGTGGTCCCTCCGCTGGTATCCCGCAGCAGCTCCAGCGCACGGGCCGCCTCGACCGGGGACTTCTGCCGGAACATGAAGATGGTGCCGAACTGGTTCGAGTCGGCCTCGCCGGCGTCCTTGGCCTGCTGTTCAATCTCCTGCACGTCGCGGGGCTGCTGGGAGATGAACACGATCACCAGGTTGAGCGAGCGGCCCTGACGCAGGCCACGGGAGAGGATGCCCTGCCCAGTCGGCTGCCGGGCGATCATGTACCCCTCGTCGACGAACAGTGCACGCGGCGGCGTCTTCATCTCACCGGTCACCGGATTCGGCTTCGGACGATCGTCGAAGAGCTTCTGCACCAGATCGAGCACCGTGAACATCGCGGCTGCCGCATTGCGCTCGGACTCCGACCACGTCTCGGGCTGGTCCGGCTTCTTCGGCGGCGCAAACCCGTGGAGCGTGAAGATGACCCGCCGACGGGTCATGTCACCGAGGTCGACTCGCTGGCCGTTACCGACGAGCAGCTTGGCGTAGCGAGTGTCACGAGCACGCTTGAACCGGTTGATCACTCGATCGAGCTGTTCGAGCTTCTCGGTCGCGTTGAAGGCATTCGCGTTGTCCGCATCTTCTGCCATCGGCCGGTACTTCTCACGGCTCTGCTCGAGGAACCGAACCACTGTCCCCATCGACGGCACGATCGGGTCGCCGTGAATGGGTTCGCCGGCCTGTTCGGCGTCGTAGGCCTCCTTCATCACAGCCAACGCCTGCTCGACGATCGTGCGATCGTCCTTGTCGGTGAACAGCACCTCGACCTGGCCGCGGGCGAGTTCGTCAGCCTCGGCGTACGAGTCGGTCAGCGACCACGCATCCAACTGGCCAGCGGCGCCGCGGGCGAGACTGACGATCGTGGTCTCGGCCCAGAACTCCGGGTTGACCGGCTGGAACTGGGACTCCTCGGTACCGAGAATCCCGGCTTCCGCGTCGGCGGAGAATCCCGGCTGCATCACCTGTTCGCCGAATGCGATGTAGTACGTGAACTTCTCGAAGTCGTTCTTCGGGTCGAGCACCATGCACTGCGTGCCGGACTCGGATTCCCAGAAGTACAGCAGCAGGGCGAGAGTCGACTTGCCGCCGCCCGAGGCGCCGATGATCGCGATGCCTGCGCCGCGGTCCCGCGCAACCTGCACGTGCAGCCCGAAGTGGACCGGCGCGCCATTGGTGTAGGTGTAGCCGACCGGGAACCCGCGCCAGCCTCGGGTCCTCCCCCGGTTCGCCTCGACTGCGTCGCCGACCTGGTCATCGGAATCGAGGCGAGCCACCGCCGGCGCCCACACATCGGTGGTGCGCTCGCCGATCTTCACCCCGCCACCCTGCGCAGCGACGAGGCCGCCGAAGATCTTGCCCGTGTAGTCCCCCGGCAGCTGCTCTTTGAGCAGGTGGGACTGGGCACGGGGAACGCGCACCATCTCCAGGTCGCCCATCATCGCTCGGACGTCTTCTTCGGCGGCGACGAGTTCCTTGGGCGTCGGCGCCGAGAGCACCAGCCGCAACCGGCCGATCATCGCGGGCTGCGGAGCGGTACTCGCCTCTTCGAACAAGGCCTGCGCCCGGTCGTACTTGTTCTCGAATCGCGGATCCTCCGAGGCCTGGACCTTGTCGCGGTCGGCGGCCTCATCCTTGATGTTCTTGGCGACCTTGAGGGCTCGGTCCTTGAACTCGGCCGCCGAGATCAGCTCGTAGCGCCACGACAGCTCGACCGGCCGCGGAAGCTGCGCGAGGGCCGGACCCCACGCCATGACCGGGTTGAACTCGAGGATCGGTGCGGACGACGCAACGACGAGGGTTGCGGTGTAGGTCGATCGCTCGTCCCCGGTATCCGGGTCGGTGTCGATGATCTCGACATAGTCCTGCCCATTGCGACCACGGAAGTTCACGGCCATGTCGAAGAAACTTGTCCGCAGCGGCTTCGACGTCAGGATCGGCTGTTCGGACGGGAAGCGGTGCCCGGACAGTGTCTTTCGGATCAGCCAGATCAGGTCGCCGCGGGTGCACGGTGTTGCGCGGAACGTGGCGAGCTGGAGGTGCACCCGGATCGCGAGATCGCGGAACGGCTCGAGATCCGATGCTCGGAACTGTTCGTCGGCGACGGCGGTGACCCGATTCGCGATGGCGCTGAGTGGGTCGGGGACGGTCTCGCCGGTGAACTCGCCGAGCCGCACCATCAGGTAGCGCTGGCGCTCCGGTGTGGATTCGGACAGCAACGCCGACACGTGGCGCAGAAGCTGGCGCATCAGTCGCGACGGATTCCAGGACGTCTTGAGGTAGCCCCGGGCCCACTCCTCCGCCGACGTCGGCCGGTACCGGATGATCTCGTGGCACTGCACCGACTTGCCGTTGAAGACGGCCAGCAGCGTGTTGTAGGTCTGCGCCACCAACTCGGCAGCTGACTGCTTCTCGTCGGCCGTGAGGAACTCGTCGGTCGTGCCGGCGAGCCGCAGCGCGGTCCACACTGAGTCTCCGGAGATGAAGATCAGGTCGTCCGCGTATCGGTACGGCAGCCGTTCCCGGTCCGCCACTGTCGTCAGCTTCTTCTGCCGAGCGCGCCCCGTGGGGGCGGAGGTTTTGCGCGCTTGGACTTTCCGAGCACCGAAGTAGACGACGCAAATGACGAGGACGCCAAGGAAGATGTATGTCACGGGAAGCTACTTCCGGTAGGTGCCGTAAGGCGCGGGTGTGGGAAAGCTGTCGCTGTAATCCGGCATGTCCTCGGGGCGGTAGAGGATGACCTGCCAGTGCAGATCGGTCGGGTACTCGTCCTTGCCTGTGCCCTGCAGCATTGCGGGCTGGAACAGGTGGTAGTCGATCCACAGGGTGGTCGATTCGAGGGGCGTGACCCGCCCCTCGGTGTCCTTGGCCACCACGGGGTAGACCGCACCACCGGCTACGATGCCGACCAGCAGTCCGATCCACCACCAGCCGATTCCGAGCAGCCACAGCAGCAGCGTGGTGCCGATCCCGATGGATAGCGCGGCTCCGCCTGCGACACCTGCTCCGACCCAGTCCACGCCAGGGAGGCGGAACTCGTCCATCGAGAACTGACGGGACCGGTGCCGGAACAGGTTGGTCCAGTCATGGGAGATGATTCGGGAAGAGTTGTCGCCGGCGGACATTGCGAGGCTCTACTGTCCGTCGACCACGGATACCCCGCCACCAGTGGTGCCGGACTGGACAGTCTCCTTGCCGAGCGAGGTGGCGAGGCCCGGGATGAAGGTGACCAGCCCAGCGAAGACCCCGGCGAAGACCCACACGCCGACGTCACCGATGCGCTCGCGCATCTTGCCCTTGCCGGAGCCACCGATCTTCACGGCGAGGATGGACCCGAAGACGGTCAGCAGAGTGCTGCCGATGAGGAGGAGATTGTCGCGGACACTCTCTGCGATTTCGTTGACCGTGCCCCACCCCTGCTGCGCGACGACAGCGGTCGACGGGTCTCCCGTCAATGCCAGAACCTGATCCCACATGCTGTGCTTCCTTTCTCGTAAGGGCCGCACCCGCCTTGCGGGCCAGTCGCGGCGACTGCACGATCTCGCATGGGTTCTCCACCCGAACCCGACAGACGCCGAAATTGGCGTTCTACGAGGGACTTCCCCGGGGACTACGCGCTGGGGACCCCTGCAGGATCGAATGGACCGGACGCGGCCTGCGTCGGCTCCTGCGGCTGCACAGGCGTTGTCGGCGACGAGGGCGACGAGGGCGACGACGATCCACTGCGTGACGAACTGTCGGGCGCACCCGATGACGACGCGGCTGCGCCGCTGTTCGGAACCGGTCCCCCAGACGGATCCAAGGCGGACCCCGTGACGTCGAGAACCGCCCACTTCCCCTGCACGTACCGCAACCGGATCTGGTACGTGCCAGCCTGCTTCGACGTGCTCATCGCGCTGGTCCACTCCACGGTGGTCTCGGCGACAACCTCGTCGCCGGACTGGTAGTGGATGGTGCCGCCGGACTCTGTCCGGGCGGTGTACACGGTCACCTTCTCCACGGTGGGGTTGACCAACAAGCCACGCAGTCCAGCGCGGGCCGCAAACGATGCGTCTTCGGTCAACGTCAGATTGAGCTGCTGGGCATCCGACGATCCCCACGCCTGCATGAACGGAGAGAGCACCTGATCGCGCAGCTGCGTCGCCAGTTGGGCGTCCTTGGCTCGGGTCTCGGCGTAGGCGGGAGGAGCACCCAACCGGGGCGCCGGCATGAAACCGACATTGCCGACGACCCGCATCATCGTCGGGTCTGCGCGATCGTTGACCCACACCGGAACAACCGCTTCCAAGGTCTTCTCCGCGCCGTACGCCACCTGGTACGTCAAATACGCTGCGGCCCCTTCGGTGTAGCCCTCGCGCACCGAGCTGATCTGTCCGGTGAAGACGATGCTTTCCGGCTTCTCCGCCTCTGCTGTCGATGTACCGGAGTAGCCACAGCCCGACTCGGTGCCGCTCGTCGCCATCCGGGCCAACACCTCACCGCGGGTGCGGACCGCGGCAGTGTCGGAGGCAGCCGGACGGGTCAGGCAGATGTTGAGGTACTGCTGACCGAACACCGCTGCCTGCTCGACGGGATACGACGACAGACGGAATCGCAGCGCCTCGTTTTGCGAGATCGCGCCCTGCGCCGGGACACGCGACGATCCGATGTTCACCCCCACCGTGAACGTGGTGCCCGCCGCCAACAGCAGGACACCCACCGGGATACCCAGCCGCACCGCCCACTGTCGGCTCTTCACTATGGATCTCGTGGACCGGTTGGTCTGACTCCTTGATGGGCGTGACGGTCTCGGCTCGGTGGGCGCAGGATGGGTCTGGTGGGCGGGTCTGGCTCACGGCTCTTCTGA
>NZ_JAIFKB010000021.1:0-50123 GCF_019641445.1 Rhodococcus sp. DMU2021 | reverse complement strand
CATCGTGCACTTGGCCGGGAGCTTCGGGCTGTCCGGGACGTAGTAGGGGCCTTCGATGGAGCCCTTGGTGCCGGTGAAGCCCTTGCGGTTGTAGTGCACCTTCTCGATCTCGTGCTCGAGGAAGACGTCCAGCCACAGCGGCCACTCGCCGTATTCACCCACGTCGATGAGCCACTGCTTGAGCACCCGGTACTCGTCGTAGGTCACCTGGTGCTTCTGGATGATGTCCGCGAAAGCCCCGATCACGTCCTGGTAGATCGCCGACGCACGCTCGACCGAGGTGTCGGACGTGACCCGCTCGGACTTGAACTTGTCGGTCGCAGCGTTGCCGGACCCGTGGGCGGTGGGGTTCTCCATGGTGGTCATGGCTCTCCTCGTGGGGACTGAACTATCGGAAGTGTGGGGCCGGTGCGACACAGGGGCTGCGGTGATCACCGGTCAGTACGCTGTGCGTACTTGTGTATCGCAGTGCGTACATCACATACTGTGCGTGGTGTCACACAGCTTGTCAACACCGGATCGGGCAGTATCAACAAGTACGCAGGTAGGAGGCAGGATGCCGAGCATCGACCTAGGTAATGGCCCTAGCAACGATCGAGACTTCATCCAGAGCATCGAACGTGGTTTCGCGGTATTGCACGCCTTCGACGACAAGGACCCGAACCCCAGCCTGGCCGAGCTGGCCGCCAAGACCGACCTGTCGCGACCCGCGGTCCGCCGGATCCTGCTGACCCTGCAGAAACTCGGCTACGTCACCTCACACGGCACGAGATGGTCGCTCACTCCACGCGTGCTCAGTATCGGCCGGCACTACACCGAATCCCACACTCTCGTGGACTCGGCATTGCCGAAACTCGTCGAGATCGCCGAGCACGCCAACGAATCCGCATCCCTCGGCGTACTCGACGGCACCGAGGTCGTCTACGCCGCACGCGTCCCGGTCCGCCGGATCATGAGCATCAACGTCTCCGTCGGCACCCGCATCCCCGCCTACGCGACGTCGATGGGTCGGGCGCTGCTGGCCTGGTCACCACGCGAAATCGTCGATCGCGTGCTCGAGGAAACCGAGTTCGTACGATTCACGAGCGCGACGATCGACAACCCCGACGACCTGCGTGCCGAACTGGCCCACGTGCGCAACCGCGGCTACGCGATCACCTCCGCCGAACTCGAGGAAGGGCTCATCACGATCGCCGCTCCCGTCTTCGACCCCTCCGGCTATGCCGTGGGAGTGCTCGCGTGCTCGACGTCGACCGGTCGGCACACCCTCGACTCGTTCCGCGATCTCGCTACGAAAAGGGTCGTGAACTGCGCCGAAAGGCTCAGCAGCGAGCTCGGCTACCACCACAACTGACGGCCCTCGATCACCCACGCAGCGTGACCGACGGTGCCACCCCGTACTTACGCTTGTAGGCCGCCGCGAACCGGCCGGTATGGGTGATACCCCACTTCAGAGCCACATCGGTGACCGACAGTTCCGCCGCATCGCCCACCGCGAGTTCCTCGTGGATGCGCTCGAGGCGCAGGTCGAGCAGATAGTCGCGCGGGCACACCCCGAGATATTCGCGGAACCCCTCCTGCAGGCGCCGCACGCTGACCCCGGCCACCTCGGCCATCTCGGCGGTGGTCCACGCCGAGGCGGGATCCTCGTGCAACCGGTCGAGGACACGCTTGATGATGCGCGGGCGCGCCCCGCCGGTCGGATCCGCGTCCTCCGGCATGACCGCGAGGATGAACGAGGTCGTCAGAGCACCCGACAACTGCTCCGAGACAAGCGGATTCCGCCAGAGCGATTCGTCCGTTTTGAGCTGTTCCACGACCGAGCGCAACAGCGTCATCCAGCTCTGGCCCGCCTGCGTCGTCAGATCCACCCGATTCGGGAGCTGCAGGTCGGGACGGGCGAGGATGCGCGACATCTCGCGCTGTAGATAGTCGCGTTCGAGCTTGATCCCGACGATCTCGCAGTCGTTCGTCCACTTCTGTTCCGGAGCTGCGGTGTCGGGACGGAAGACGGCGGCGTGCCCGACCTCCGACACCAACCCGTTGCCGGCGGCGATCCGACCGGCGATCGGAATGTTCACCGCGTACGCCCCGGGATGTTCACTGCGGATCGACACCGCCGCTCCCCAGCCGAGGCGCGTGAGACGGATCGGCCCGAGCGGCAGTGTTCGGAGCCGGAGCGAGGGCGCGACGTCGTCGAGCGGCGTCAGTTCGTGCTCGAAATAGGCATTCGAGACAGCCTCTTCCACCTCTTCCCAATCGACCGGCCCCGGAGTCGGCTCCATTGCCATCGGCCCCTCACCTTCGTTTCCAGCTCGTCGTCGGCGCTCCGACCTGCGCATCCGTGTGGTTCGAGCGCGTGCGATCCAGTGTGATGCGGAACACGGCCCCAGGCAAACAGGGCCCTTCGGCCCACTCACCGCGCTAGGTGGATAGTGACCGCGCTCACTGGATCGCACAAGTTCCACGACGTCTATATGGTCTGTGTCACATCGAATCGAAGTCCACCACAACCCGCACCGGACAGGAGGACGCAGACATGGATCAGCGCACACTCCGCAATATCTTCGGACAGTTCGCCAGCGGCGTCACCGTCATCACCTGCGCGAACAGCGACGGAGAGCCCCACGGCGCGACCGTCACCGCCTTCACCGCCGTCTCGCTCGAGCCCCGCCTGTGCCAGGTCACCCTGACCCGCACCTCCAAGGCCTGCCGGTTCCTGTCCGACGCGCCGTTCGCGGTCAACATCCTCGCCGCAAACCAGCTCGACACTGCACTGCACTTCGCAGGACGCCCCCAGTCGCCCGAGCCGGTCTGGGAGCAGGGCCCCACCGCCCCGATCCTCGCCGGCACCGCCGCGACACTGTCGTGCACGCCCTGGCGCGAATACGACGGCGGCGACCACATCATCTACATCGGCGAGATCGTCGACGCCACCTTCGACGAGACGGTCGACCCGCTCCTGTTCTACCGCAGCACTTTCCATGATCTCGGCGCCCCGAGCACGTCCACCGCGTGGAACGGCTCGCTCGACGATCCGCACAGCGGATGGTTCGACTCGCAGACCCGCTTCGTGCCGTTCCACCTCGCCGCAGCCCACGCCTGAACATCTTCCACTCCCCCGGACAAGGAGAAATCCCATGACCACCACCGAACCCCGGCCCTCGGAGACCCTCGATCGTTCCAAGGTGAACGTCGCCGCGGACTCCCCGGCCAACCAGCAGAAGAACTTCGCCTCCCGCCCCATGACCGGCGACGAGTACATCGCCTCCATCGACGACGGTCGCGAGATCTACCTGCACGGTGAGCGAGTCAAGGACTTCACCAACCATCCGGCCTTCCGCAACTCGATCCGGATGACGGCGCGCCTCTACGACGCCCTCCACACCGGTGAGCACGTCAACACCCTCACCACCCCCACCGACACCGGCAACGGCGGCGTAACCATGCCGTTCTTCCGCACCCCGAAGTCCGCCGACGACCTGCGGGCCGACCGCGACGCCATCGCCACCTGGGCACGGCTGACCTACGGCTGGATGGGCCGCAGCCCCGACTACAAGGCGTCCTTCCTCGGCACGCTCGGCGCGAACGACGAGTTCTACTCGCCCTTCCAGGACAACGCGAAGCGCTGGTACCGCGAGTCGCAGGAGAAGGTCCTGTACTGGAACCACGCGATCATCAATCCGCCGGTCGACCGTCAGCTACCGCCGGACCAGGTCGGCGACGTGTTCATGAAGGTCGAGAAGGAGACCGACGCCGGCCTCATCGTCTCCGGCGCCAAGGTCGTCGCGACCGGCTCGGCCATCACGAACTACAACTTCATCGCTCACTACGGTCTGCCGATCAAGAAGAAGGAATTCGCGCTGATCTGCACGGTGCCGATGGACGCACCCGGCATCAAGCTCATCTCGCGCGCCTCATACTCTCAGAACGCGAACATCGTCGGCTCCCCGTTCGACTACCCGATCTCCTCGCGGATGGACGAGAACGACGCGATCTTCATCTTCGACAAGGTGCTCGTGCCCTGGGAGAACGTCTTCATGTACGGGGACGTCGAGAAGATCAACAACTTCCTCGGCGGCTCCGGCTTCCTCCAGCGCTTCACGCTGCAGGGCTGCACGCGACTCGCGGTCAAGCTCGACTTCATCGCCGGTCTCCTCATGAAGGCTCTCGACGCCACCGGCGCCGGCGGATTCCGCGGCGTGCAGACCCGTGTCGGTGAGGTCATCGGCTGGCGCAACCTGTTCTGGTCGCTCACCGACTCCATGGTGAACAACCCGGAGCCGTGGATCGACGGCACTGTAATCCCCAAGCTCGAATACGGCCTCACCTACCGCATGTTCGCGATGCAGGGCTACCCGCGCATCAAGGAGATCATCGAGCAGGACGTCGCCTCGGGCCTGATCTACCTGCCCTCGTCCGCCGCCGACTTCAAGAACCCGGACGTGCGTCCTTACCTCGACAAGTATGTCCGCGGCTCCGACGGCATCCAGGCGGTCGACCGCGTGAAGGTCATGAAGGCACTGTGGGATTCGATCGGCTCCGAGTTCGGTGGCCGCCACGAACTGTACGAACGGAACTATGCCGGCAACCACGAGAACGTCAAGGCCGAGCTGCTGTTCGCCGCCGAGAGCCGCGGTGACGTCGCCTCCATGAAGGGCTTCGCGGAGCAGTTCATGAGTGAGTACGACCTCGACGGCTGGACCGTGCCCGACCTGATCGGCAACTCCGACGTCAGCGCGTTCTACAAGTAACCGACTCCCGCGCGCGGGCGGATGATCTCCGTTCTCCTGCCCGTCCGCGCGCGGCCCCCAACATCCACCCACCGCGAAGGAGCGTCCGAGATGACCACGACCGCTTCGACCTCCGTGTCCCATCCCCCTGCACCGGAATTCGACGCGGTAGTCCTCGGACGCTCCTTCGCCTCCCAGCGGGTCTCGGCCCGGTTGCGCGACGAACTACGGCTGGCGGTCCACGAGATCGGCACCGCGAGCGCCGTCCGCTACGACGACATCGACCATCGGTGGGAGATCCTCATCGGCGGCACCGTCGTCGGCCGAGCGAAGTTCGTCGTAGACGGGCACGGCGGCCTCACACTGCAGGGCCGAGACGGCGCCGCGCTCGAGCGCGATGCCCTGACGGTGCACGGCTTCCCGAATCTGTTCCGCCCCATCGTCAGTACGCGCACGGACTCCGTCGGGTACACGGTGTCCTGCATCGAATACATGCGCAGCAACGGTCTGGACTACGTCGAGCGGCGGCTGCGGACGCCGGTCGCGGACGACGACTACCCTGAGCTTTCGTTCGATCGGCCCACACCCATCCTCTGGTTCGGCTGAGCCGTCCGGGAGGACGCACGAGCGGGTGACGACCACGAGGTCGTCACCCGCATACGTGCGTCCGAATCCGCATGCGTTCAGCCCCGCAGGACTTCCGTAGGGGTGACGCCGTACCGCTTCCTGAAGGCGGCGGCGAAACGCCCCGGATGGCCGAAACCCCACCGGAAAGCCACATCTGCCACGGTGATTCCCCCGGCAGTAAGATCCGCGTGGGCGCGATCGAGCCGGATGTCGCGCAGACACGCGGACGGACTGCTGCCCACGTACTCGGAGAACGCCTCCTGCAACCTGCGCACACTGGTTCCGGCGATCTCCGCCATGTCGGCTGCCGTCCAGACACGACCCGGATCCTCCTGCAGAGCATTCAACACCCGCCGGACCATGCCCGGGCGGGGTGCCGGTGACATTTCGTCGGCCGGCGCGACCGCCAGGACGAAGGCCGTGGTGACCGCACCGCCGAGCTGGGCCGACACGAGAGGATTCGTGAGCACCCGGGTCGGCCCGGCGAGCTGCTCGCTCAGCGCTGCCACGAGACGGTGCCATTCCTGCGCCGACCCCCGCAGATCGAGGCGGTCGGGAAGTTCGAGGCGCGACCGCAACGGACCACCGAGAATGCGGTCCGCTTCGCGTTCGAGATGTTCTCGATCGAACTTGATTCCGAGGACCGAACATTCGGCGTCCCACCGTGTGATGAGCGACGGGGTGTCCGCGCGGAAGACTGTCGCCGAGCCGGGTTCGGAGACGACGGTGCCCGAGCGCCCCTGCGATTCGAGCCGCCCGCTCAGCGGTATGTTCACCTCGTAGGCGCCCGGATACTCGCATTCGATCGCGACGTCCGCTCCCCAGCCCATCCGACCGATCGTGACACCTCCGAGATCGGCCGAGACCAATTCGAGCTCAGGACGATCCACCTTTCCGAGGTCCGTCAATCGGTGCGGGAAGTACACGTCCGCCACGACGCGCGAGGCGTCGTCCCAGTCCTCGATCTCGGGCACACTCACGCCTTCGAGACTAACCGCTTCCGAGACCTGGATCACATAGTCGCGTGATTCGTCCAGGGACCGCGCAATGTGCATCGACCGGCCCGTCGGCCGACTCGTATGGTCCTGGCCACGTCAACAACGGCCCGGCCGTCGCCGGACGGCTCCCGACCCGGAGGTACACCGATGACCAGCACCCTTTCGTGGCTCGACGAGATCACCATGGAAGAACTCGAGCGCAATCCGTACCCGGTCTACGAGCGCTTGCGCGCCGAAGCTCCGGTCGCCTTCGTGCCCGTCCTCGGCGCCTACGTAGCGTCCACGACCGAAGCGTGCCGTGCGGTCGCGGCCGGCGACGACTTCGACGGCATCATCACCCCCGCCGGTGGCCGCACCTTCGGTCATCCCGCGATCATCGGCGTCAACGGCGACATCCACCGCGACCTGCGGTCGATGGTCGAACCCGCCCTCCAGCCCGCCGAGGTGGACCGCTGGATCGAGGATCTCGTCCGCCCGATCGCACGACGCTACGTCGAGGCGTTCGAGTCCGACGGCAGGGCCGATCTCGTCGCCCAGTTCTGCGAGCCGGTGAGTGTGCGGTCGCTCGGTGATCTCCTCGGACTGAAGGACGTCAGTTCGGACAAACTGCGCGAATGGTTCCACAAACTGTCGGATTCGTTCACCAACGCAGCGATGGACGAGGACGGAAACTTTCTGAACCAGGAACGTTTCGACGAGGGCGACCGCGCCAAGGAGGAGATCCG
Source organism: Rhodococcus sp. DMU2021 (assembly GCF_019641445.1). Classification (NCBI taxonomy): domain Bacteria; kingdom Bacillati; phylum Actinomycetota; class Actinomycetes; order Mycobacteriales; family Nocardiaceae; genus Rhodococcus; species Rhodococcus sp. DMU2021. The sequence goes on along the minus strand of NZ_JAIFKB010000021.1, from coordinate 43,040 downwards.
TTCCGTCGTCGACCCGCTGATCGACCACTGGATCGAGCATCCCGACGACAGCGCCATCTCGCACTGGCTGCACGACGGGATGCCCGAAGGGCAGACGCGGGACCGCGACTACATCTACCCGACGCTGTACGTCTTCCTCCTCGGCGCCATGCAGGAACCGGGACACGCCATGAGTTCCACCCTGGCAGGCCTGTTCACCCGCCCCGAACAGTTCGAAGCCGTGGTGGACGAACCGGGACTCATCCCCCGCGCGATCGCCGAAGGGATGCGCTGGACCGCCCCGATCTGGTCCGGCACCGCACGTATCGCCAAGCGCGACACCGTCGTATCAGGAATCGAGATCAGCGAAGGGTCGGTGGTCATGCTGTCCTACGGGTCGGCGAACCACGACATCGACGTGTTCGACGCCCCCAGCCGCTACGACCTGACCCGCCCGCCGCTCCCCCACCTCGCCTTCGGTGCCGGCAAGCATGCCTGCGCGGGAATCTACTTCGCGAACAACGTGAGCCGCATCGGTCTCGAAGAACTGCTCGAGACCATCCCCAATCTCGAGCGGGACACTTCCGAGGACGTCGAATTCTGGGGTTGGGGTTTCCGCGGCCCGAAGACCCTGCACGCCCGGTGGGAGATCTGACCATGCCGTACACACTCACCGCGGGCACCGGCGTCGTTCCCTGCGAACCCGGTCGGACGGTGCTGGAAGCGTTCCTGCGCAACGGCAACTGGATGCCCAACTCCTGCAACCAGGGAACCTGCGGCACCTGCAAGATCAAGGTCCTCGACGGCGAACTCGATCATCGGAACTCGCCGGAGGAGACGCTCACCGCCGACGAACTCGCGGCCGGATTCGTCCTCGCGTGCCAGGCCACCCCGCGCGGCGACGTCGCCTTCGAGACCCCCGCAACGGAGGAACCCGCCGGCACGCACGTGCTGCGCGACGTCGTCGTCACCGTCGCCGAGGTACGCGACATCGCCGCCGACACACGCAAGGTGTTGCTCACCGCCGACGAACCGCTCGAGTTCTCGGCCGGGCAGTACGTGGAGGTGACAGTTCCCGGGACCGAGATCCGACGGCAGTACTCACTCGCGAATCCGCCCTCCGAGGCCAAAGAGCTCGAACTGCACATCCGCCGGCAACCCGGTGGAGTCGCGAGCGAATGGGTCTTCGAGCGCATCGACGTGGGTGAACGCGTGACCGTCACCGGCCCGTACGGCGACTTCACCTTCGACCTGGAGGGCACCGGCCCGATCGTCCTGCTCGGCGGTGGGACGGGCCTCGCCCCGCTCGAGGCCATCGTCCGGCAGGCGCTCTCCCTCGTCCCCGACCGGCAGATCCTGCTCTACCACGGGGTCCGTACCTGCGCGGACCTGTACGACGTCGACTTCCTCCGCGAACTGGAGACCCGCCATCCCGGCTTCCGCTACATCACCTGCGTGAGTAGGGAGAGCGGCGGAGACCGCGACGGATACGTCACCGACGCCTTCCTCGAGGACGTCGCGTCCGCGAAGGAGTTCACCGGTTACATCTGCGGATCGGACGCGTTCGTCGAGGCATCAGTGAAGGCGTTCAAGCGTCGCCGCATGTCGCCGCGACGCATCCGGCGCGAACGGTTCACCCCGGCCGGCTGAATACCCTCATCCCCGTACCGCTCGTACGCACGCGCTGCTCCGGCACCGCGATGCGCACGAGCGGTACGGCCGTGTCGAGGGGTCTTTCCGCCTCCGGTCGCTCGAGGGCCTTCCGACCCCCCACCCAGGGGTCCTAGGTATCCCTAGGTATTTGCCTGGTGTGACCGTAGCCACAGGCTGTCATCGTGGAGATATCGCCGGACACATCGCGTCGAGCCGGACCGGAGAAAGACCCCGGTCACCACGAATCTTCAGTACAGGCTCGGCCGCGTCGGACACCGCCCCGTCCGTCCCGGGAACGAAGCCGATACCTGGAGGATCCCATGACCGACATCGTGGAGCACGTGCGCACTCGCCTCGACGGCGCACTCGTCGAAGACCCGAGCACCGGGCGGTACCAGATCCGCCGTGACGTCTTCACCGACGAGGAGATCTTCGAACTCGAGATGAAGCACATCTTCGAGGGCAACTGGGTGTACCTCGCCCACGAGAGCCAGGTCCCGAACGTCGGTGATTACTTCACCACGTATATCGGCCGCCAGCCCGTCGTCATCAGCCGCGACAAGGAAGGCGAGCTGCACTGCCTGATCAACGCGTGCAGCCACCGCGGTGCGATGCTGTGCCGTCGCAAGACCGACAACCGCACCACCTTCACGTGCCCCTTCCACGGCTGGACGTTCCGCAACAACGGAAAGCTGCTGAAGGTCAAGGATCCCCGCGACGCCGGCTATCCCGAGCAGTTCAACACCGACGGCAGCCACGACCTGCGGAAGGTCGCTCGTTTCGAGAGCTACCGCGGTTTCCTGTTCGGCAGCCTGAATCCCGACGTCAAGTCGCTCGAGGACCACCTCGGTGACACCACGAAGATGATCGACATGCTCGTCGACCAGTCCCCCGAGGGCCTCGAGGTGCTGCGCGGTTCGTCCACCTATACCTACGACGGCAACTGGAAGCTGCAAGCCGAGAACGGCGCCGACGGTTACCACGTCTCGGCCACCCACTGGAACTATGCCGCGACCACCGCGCGCCGCACTGCCGGTGAGTCCAGCAACGAGACCAAGGCGATGGACGCCGGCACCTGGGGCAAGCAGGGCGGCGGCTACTACTCGTTCGACCACGGCCACCTGTTGCTGTGGATGTGGTGGGGCAACCCCGAGGACCGTCCGCTGTACCCGCGCAAGGACGAACTCGCGAAGGAGTTCGGCGAGAAGAAGGCCGAGTTCATGGTCGGCGCGTCGCGCAACCTGTGCCTGTACCCGAACGTGTACATCATGGACCAGTTCTCCTCGCAGATTCGGCACTTCCGCCCGATCTCCGTGGACAAGACCGAGGTGACGATCTACTGCATCGCACCGAAGGGTGAGAGCGCCGAGTCCCGCGCCAACCGGATCCGTCAGTACGAGGACTTCTTCAACGCGACCGGCATGGCCACCCCGGATGATCTCGAGGAGTTCCGCTCCTGCCAGAAGACCTACCTCGCATCGGCTGCGCCCTGGAACGACATGAGCCGCGGTGCAACCCACATCCTCAACGGACCCGACGAGGTCGCTCAGGATCTCGGCATGACGAAGGTGCTGTCGAGCGGTGTGAAGACCGAGGACGAAGGCCTGTACCCGATCCAGCACGGCTACTGGCTCGAAGCGATGCGCGAGGCCATCGCCGCCGAGAGTTCCGCCGCCGACCCGTCCGCGCTCTGAGAGGAACCGGAATCATGACTGCCGTACACGAATTCACGCAGACCGACATCGAACAGTTCCTCTACCGTGAGGCCCGACTGCTCGACGACCGCGAGTTCGAGCAGTGGCTCGAGTGCTACCACCCCGATGCCGAGTACTGGATGCCGGCCTGGGACGACGACGGTGCTCTCACCGAGAACCCGCAGACCGAGATCTCGCTGATCTACTACCCGAATCGCGGCGGCCTCGAGGACCGGGTGTTCCGCATCCGCACCGACCGTTCGTCGGCGACCTCGCTGCCCGAACCCCGCACGGGACACAACATCACCAACGTCGAGATCCTCGAGCGTCGCGGCACCGAAATCGACCTGCGGCACAACTGGTTCTCGTTGTACTTCCGCTACAACACCACCGACACCTACTTCGGGACCACCTTCCTCACCCTCGATGTCTCGGGCGCACAGCCGGTGATCAAGAAGAAGAAGATCGTCCTGAAGAACGACTACATCCACCACATCGTCGACGTCTACGTCGTCTAGTTCCACCCCGATCACGAAAGGAGGCACGTGCCATGGCTTACCAGGTGGCATTGAGCTTCGAGGACGGGGTCACCCGCTTCATCAAGGTCAACCCGAACGAGACCGTCGCCGACGCCTCGTACAAGGCACGCATCAACATTCCGCTCGACTGCCGCGACGGCGCGTGCGGAACCTGCAAGGCCTTCTGCGAATCGGGCAGCTACGACGGCGGCGACTACATCGAGGACGCCCTCACCGACGAAGAGGCCGAGCAGGGTTACTGCCTGCCGTGCCAGATGATGCCGGAATCCGATCTGGTGGTGCAGATCGCGAGCACCTCCGATGTCGCGAAGACCGCGGCCGCCTCGTACAGCGCGACCATCACAGATCTGCGCCGTTACTCCGAGAGCGTCGTCGGGTTCACCGTCGAGATCGACAACCGTGACGATCTGGTGTTCCTGCCCGGTCAGTACGTCAACATCGGCGTGCCCGGCAGCGAGGACGGCACCGGTAAGCCGGCGACCCGCTCGTACTCGTTCAGCACCGGCCCGCACGAGAATTCGCTCGCGTTCCTCGTGAAGATCACCGAGGACGGTCTGATGTCCGAGTACCTGCGCGACCGCGCGCAGGTCGGCGATACCCTGGAGTTCACCGGCCCATTCGGCAGCTTCTTCCTGCGCGAGCGCAAGCGTCCGTCGCTGCTGCTCGCCGGCGGTACCGGCCTGGCGCCGCTGCTGTCGATCCTGTCGAAGATCGAGGCCGACGGCTCGGACCAGCCGGTGCACCTGATCTACGGTGTCACCTTCGATCACGATCTCGTCGAACTCGACGCGCTCGAGGAGTACACGAAGCGGCTGCCGAACTTCACGTTCGACTACTGCGTCGCCGACGAAGCGTCGTCCGCCCCGAACAAGGGATACGTGACGGGTCTGTTCGAGCCGTCGCACCTCAACGACGGTGATGTGGACATTTACCTGTGCGGTCCGCCGCCCATGGTGGAGGCGGTGCGTAACCACCTGTCCGAGAACGGTATCGAGCCGACGAACTTCTACTTCGAGAAGTTCAACACCTCGGCCACCCCGGGTGGGGCAACCGCACCCGCTGCCACCGACGCCGAGAAGGCCGCGGCGGAGAAGGCTGCCGCCGAGACCGGTCGTCCGGTGGTGCTCGAGAACCCCGAGCCCGGCAATTACGAGATCGGCGAGGAGCATCCGCCCGTCGCCGAATCGGACGAGCAGTTCGACGCCCGCATGGCCCTCGAACTCGGGGTCGTCGAACTCACGATCGGCCGGCTCACGCCGGAGCAGCTCGTCGAGTTCCGCATCCTCGCCGAGGCGTCCGGCGCGTCGGTCGAAGGCGACCACTTCACCGACGCCGCGGCGTTCACCGACACCAATGCGGCCTTCCACGAGTTCCTCTTCCGCTGCTGCACCAACCCGGTGCTGCTCGAGGCCTACAACAAGCTCGAGGTCACCCGGTTGATGAAGCAGGTCCTGCGCGACGCGCAGTGGATCGAGGAGCACATCGTCGACGAGCACCTGCAGCTCGTCGAGGCGTTCGAGAAGGGCGACAAGGCCGCCGCGCGCGACCTGATCGTCGTCCACTCGCAGCACGCCAAGGAGACGATGCGTCGCGCCATCGCCAGCGGTGCCCCAGCAGGTGTCTCCTCATGATCGAAACGAAGATCTTCCCGGGCCGGTTCGACGGACGGTGCCTGACGATCACCGGCGCCGCGCAGGGCATCGGTCTCACGGTGGCGACCCGCATCGCCGCCGAGGGCGGTGAGGTCGTGCTCGTCGACCGCGCGGATCTCGTCTACGAGGTGGCCGAGCAGCTGCGCGAGGCGGGCGGCAAGGCGCATTCGGTGACGGCGGATCTCGAGACCTTCGAGGGCGCGGAGAAGGCGATCTCCCACGCCGTCCGCACCACCGGCCGCATCGACGTGCTGATCAACGTCGTCGGCGGCACGATCTGGGCCAAGCCGTACGAGCACTATGCGCCGGAGGAGATCGAGAAGGAGATCCGGCGGTCGCTGTTCCCCACTCTGTGGACGTGTCGCGCCGCCGCTCCCCATCTGATCGAGCGACGCGCCGGCACGATCGTGAACGTCTCGTCGGTCGCGACCCGCGGCGTCAACCGCGTGCCGTATTCGGCGGCGAAGGGTGGGGTCAACGCGATCACCGCGTCGCTCGCCCTCGAACTCGCCCCCTACGGGGTCCGCGTGGTGGCGACCGCCCCGGGCGGCACCGTCGCTCCCGAGCGGCGGATCGCGCGCGGTCCGTCGCCGCAGTCCGAGCAGGAGAAGGCCTGGTACCAGCAGATCGTGGACCAGACCGTCGATTCCTCCCTGCTCAAGCGGTACGGCACGCTCGACGAGCAGGCCGCCGCGATCTGTTTCCTGGCCTCCGAGGAGGCCTCCTACATCACCGGCACGGTTCTTCCCGTCGCCGGCGGCGATCTGGGCTGACCGCCCCTCGCTCGGCCTCACCGGAGGCGCCAGTCCCCCCCGGTGAGGCCACTTTTCTCCCCGAATCCTCTTGTGACTCCACCCACAGACCGGAGCAACGCATGCCCCACGCCACGCAGACCTGGGCCAGTCCACAACATCGGCGCAGCGTCATCTGGATCGTCGCGCTCGCCACCCTCGCGATCATCTTCGACGGCTACGACCTCGTCGTGTACGGCACCGTCCTTCCGACCCTGATGGCCGATCCGACCCAGCTCGGGGAGATCTCTGCCCAGCAGGGTGGTGCCCTCGGCTCCTACGCGCTCATCGGCGTCATGGTCGGCGCGCTGCTGACCGGTGCGTTCGGTGACCGCGTCGGCCGCCGGAAGATGATGTTGATCAACATCGTCTGGTTCTCCGTCGGCATGGGTGCGGCGGCCTTCTCCACGAGCATCACGATGTTCGGCGCGCTCCGCTTCTTCACCGGCATCGGCGTCGGCGGTCTCGTCGCCACCGCCGGAGCCGTGGTCGCCGAGTTCGCTCCGCCCGGCAAGCGCAACCTGTTCAACGCCATCGTCTACAGCGGTGTCCCCGCCGGCGGTGTGATGGCCTCGCTGCTCGCGATCCTGCTGCGCGACGCGATCGGCTGGCGCGGACTGTTCCTCATCGGCGCGTTGCCGCTGCTCATCCTGCTCCCGCTGGCACTGATGAAGCTTCCCGAGTCGCCCGCCTGGCTGCAGTCGCGGGGACGCTCCGACGAGGCGCAGCGTGTGTGCGAGAAGTTCGGTTTCCCGCTGCCGTCCGCAGCACCTGTCGCTTCCACCGAGAAGATCGGTTTCGCGGCACTCGCGACCCGCAAGTACGCCCTCGGTACGGGACTGCTCGGCATGATGAGCTTCGCCGGTCTGCTGCTCACCTACGGCCTCAACACCTGGCTGCCGAAGATCATGGCCGACGCCGGTTACAACGCCAACGGCTCGCTCGCCTTCCTCCTCGTCCTCAACGGCGGCGCCATCCTCGGCGGCCTGCTCGCCTCGAAGGTCGCCGACGGCCGCGGACCGCAGTCCGTCATCGTCACCACCTTCTTCCTCGCGGCCGTGGCCCTCGTGCTGCTCACGCTCGGTTTCCCGCTGCCGGTGCTGCTCACCGCCGTCGCGATCGCCGGTACGGGCACGATCGGCACCCAGGTGCTCATCTACGGGTTCGTGTCCAACTACTACGACACCCCCGCCCGCGCCGCGGGTGTGGCGTGGTGCGCCGGCTTCGGCCGCCTGGGCGGCATCGTCGGCCCGGTCATCGGAGGTCTTCTCATCGGCGCGGGCTTCGCGAACAACGTGAACTTCTACATCTTCGCGGGTATCGCGCTCGCCGGTGGTCTGGTCACGTGGTTCGTGCCCCGCCCGGTCCAGTCCGTCTCGCCGGTCCGCAGTTCCGATCGCCCCGTGCCGACTACCGTGGATGTGTGACGGACAACGTTGTGCTGATCGGCCGGAACTCCGAGTTGTTGCAACTCGAACGCCTCCTCGACGAAGCCCGCGCGGGTGTCCCCTCGCTGGTCCTCGTCGAGGGGGCGTCCGGCGTCGGAAAATCCTCCCTCGTTTCGCATTTCGTCGCTCGCCACGACGACCTCGCCGTACACGACGCGACCGGGGCCCGCTGGGAAGCCGGCCATCCGTGGTCCGTGCTCGAACAGCTGCTCGGTGACACCGTCACGGCGGGCGACCCGGTGGAGGCGGCACGCACGCTCCTCGACCGGATCGACGACGCGACGGTGATCGTCGTCGACGATGCGCACTACGCGGATGCCGAGTCGTTGCAGTCGCTGTCGTCGTCGCTGAGGCGAGCGCACGGACGTCCCCTGCTCATGATCTGGATCGTGCCCGACGTGCTTCCCGACGATGTCGCCCCGGCGACCGCCGACCTCCTCTCGAACAGCCACCGCGTGGACACCCTCCACGTCGGCGCGCTGGCGCCCCCGGATGTCGCGCAACTCGCACTGCATCGCATCGGCGTCGACCTGTCCGCGTGGACGGCGCGTCGCCTGCAGGAACACACGCTCGGGAACACCCGCTCGATCCTGCAGCTTCTCGACGAGATCCCTCGCGACGAATGGCACCGCTGGCAGGCGCGTTTCCCAGCACCGAGACAACACGCGGGGAAAGTGGGTCGCATCCTTGCCCGGTGTTCACCGGACACGCGCGCGCTCGTCGAATCGGTCGCCGTCCTGGACACCGCCGCGACACGGGGAGCCACCGAATCCCTCGCGCTCGTCGCCGAACTCGCCGAGGTCGGCGACACGACCGGGCCGCTCGACGAGGCCCACCGGCTCGGTCTGCTCACGATGCGTGAACAGCGTGGCGTGGTGTCGTTGTCGTTCCCCGATCCCATGACCCGCGCCGCCGTGGCCGACGAGATCGGCCCGGCCCGCTGGCACAGCCTGCACGCGCGGGCCGCTTCGCTCGTCGACGACGAGGGCGCCCGGTTGTTCCACCTGGTGTCCGCGACACCGACCGGAAACGAGGAACTCGCCGCCGACCTCGACGCTTACGCCCGGCGATGCGCCGCCGACGGCGCCTGGTCCCAAGCGGCCGAAGCGCTCATCACCGCGAGCCGTATCACTCTCGACCGAGAACTACGGACCCGCAGGATGATCCGCGGTGTCGACGCACTGACCGGTGCGGCCGACCTGCCCCAGGCCCAGACGTTCGTCCCCGAGATCGAGAGCGTGCCGAGCGGACCGATGCGCAACGCCGTGCTCGGCTATCTCGCGATCCAGCGGGGGCGGGCCGCGGAAGCGCACCACCTTCTCACCGAAGCGTGGTCGATGCTCGACGATCCGGAATCCGAACCCGAACTCGCCGCGACGATTTCGCAACGCATGGTGTTGCATTCGTTGGCACGGCTGCGCGGCGACGATCTTGTCCTGTGGGCCGATCGTGCCGCGGACACCCTCCCCGAGACGGCTCCACCCGTCGTCGAGTCCCGGGCCATCCGCGGACTCGGGCTGGCGATGACCGGTCGCGTCGATGAGGCCGTCGAGTCGTATTCGGCTCTGTCCGACGTCATCCGGCTCGGAGCGCAGAGCCAGCGCATCCGCATGGCCGAGGGGTGGCTCGCATTGGTGCTCGACCGGCCCGATCTCGCCCGGACCGAACTCGAGGCGGCCGAACCGACCATCTTCCGCGGCGGGTCGCTGCGCATCTCGCTGTGGGCGCAGGCCTGGCTCGCGCGAACACAATTCGCGCTCGGTGCGTGGTCCGACGCGCTGCGCACCGTCGATCGCGCGGCGGCGCAGCTCGACGCGACACAACTCGATCTGCTCCGACCGCTCGTCCACTGGACCGGCGCCCAGGTCCAGGCGCTGCGCGGGAACTGGACCGCGGCACGGGAACACGCCCACCGTGCCCGCGCCGGGAACAACGACTACCCGCTCATGCTCGTACCGGCCTGCCTGTGTCTGGCGCAGTGCGCCGAGGTCGTCTCCGACTACACGAGCGTGTTGCGCTATCTGGAACCGATCGTCACCATGCGCGAGCGGGGCGCCGTCGACGAACCCGGCCACTGGCCGTGGCCGGATCTCTACGGCAACGCCCTCGTGATCACCGGACGCGTCGACGAAGCGGACGAATTCCTGCGGCCGCACGAGGAACTCGCCGCCGAACGCGGTCACCGCTCCGCCAAGGCCCGCCTCGGTTACGTGCGCGGTCGCATCCTCGGAGCCCGCGGCGACATCGACGCCGCCCGCGACGCTTTCGAACACGCACTCGACGAGATCGACACGCTGCCACTGCCCTACGACCGTGCACGCATCAACTTCGCGTACGGCCAGACGATGCGCCGCGCGGGGCGTCGCCGCGACGCCGACGCGGTGATCCGCACCGCCCGTGAGCTGTACGCGTCGCTCGGCGCCGTCTCGTACGTGGAACGTTGCGACCGGGAACTCAAGGCCGGTGGTCTTCGTACCGGCGACGGCGAGACCGAGACCCCGCGTTCGGATTTCACGACCCTCACTCCACAGGAACGCGCCGTGGCCACACTCGTCGCGTCGGGCCGCACCAACAAGGAAGTCGCCGGTGAGCTGTTCCTGTCCGTCAAGACCGTGCAGTACCACCTGACCCGCGTGTACTCGAAGTTCGGCATCCGCTCGCGCAGCGAGCTCGCCGCGAAATTCCGACAACAGGATCGAGGTTGACCATTGACCGCCGTGGACGATCGCCCCACCGCCGAGACCGATCTGTTCGAACGCCCCGTGCGTCCCGTCGTCGGACCGCGCGGGATACTCCGGGATCTCGGCCCACGATACGCCGCGAACGGCTTGATCGGGCTCGTCTTCTCGTGCACCGGACCGGTCGCCGTGATCCTCGCCGCCGGCGCCGCGGGCGGGCTGAGCGCACCGCAGTTGGCGTCGTGGATCTTCGGGGTGTTCGCCCTCAACGGGCTGCTCACCATCGTGATGAGCGTCGCCTACCGGCAACCGCTCGGGTTCTTCTGGACCATCCCCGGCACCGTGCTGGTCGGCGGGTCGCTCACCCACCTGAGCTGGGCGGAGGTGGTCGGCGCATTCTTCGTGACAGCGGCCCTCGTGACGGTGCTGGGGGCCTCGGGACTGGTGCGCCGAGTGATGGAAGCGTTGCCGATGCCCATCGTCATGGCGATGGTCGCGGGGGTGTTCCTGAAGTTCGGCATCGATCTGGTTTCGGCGCTCGGTTCCGACGTCGCCATCGCCGCACCGATGGTGATCGTCTTCCTCCTGCTCAGTTCCGTTGCAGTCCTCGGTAAGTGGATGCCTCCCATCCTCGGCGCCCTGCTCGCCGGGGTGGGCGCGGTCGCGCTGTCGGACCGGTTCTCACCGTCCGGGACCGACAGCGCGGTCTTCGCCGCACCGGTGTTCACCGCCCCGCAGTTCACGTGGTCGGCGATCCTCGAACTCGTCGTGCCGCTCGCGATCACCGTGCTGGTCGTGCAGAACGGGCAAGGCATCGCGGTGCTGCGCTCGGCCGGGCACAATCCGCCCGTCAACGTCTCGGCGATCGCGTGCGGACTGTGGTCCTTCCTTGCCGCGTGCGTCGGCGCCGTGTCGACCTGTCTGACCGGACCGACCAACGCGCTGCTCGTGTCGTCGGGCGAACGGTCCCGTCAGTACACCGCGGCGATCACATGCGGGACGCTGGCGATCGTCTTCGGACTGTTCGCGCCGCTGTTCGTCCGGTGGATGATCGCCGCGCCCGCCTCGTTCGTCGCGACTCTCGGCGGCCTGGCGATGCTCAAAGCGTTGCAGGGCGCCTTCGTGGCCGGGTTCGCGAGCAAGCACACCATGGGTGCGCTCGTCGCGTTCGTGGTCACCGCCTCGAACATCACCGTCTGGAACATCGGCGCGGCGTTCTGGGGGCTCGTCGCGGGTGTGGCCGTGTCGTGGCTGATGGAGCGTCCGGACTTCAGCCGCTGACCCCGACCCCGACGTACTCGGAGAGATGCTCGCCGGTGAGCGTCGACCGCTCCTCCACGAGTTCGCTGGGGGTGCCCTCGAAGACGATGCGTCCACCGTCGTGGCCGGCGCCGGGACCGAGGTCGATGATCCAGTCGGCGTAGGCCATCACGGCCTGGTGGTGTTCGATGACGATCACCGACTTGCCGGACTCGACGAGCCGGTCGAGCAGACCGAGCAGCTGTTCGACGTCGGCGAGGTGCAGGCCCGTGGTGGGTTCGTCGAGGATGTAGGTCTCCCCCTTCTCGGCCATCGCGGTGGCGAGCTTGAGCCGCTGCCGCTCACCGCCCGACAGGGTGGTCAGGGGCTGGCCGAGCCGCAGATAGCCGAGGCCGACGTCGGACAGTCGCTGCAGGATCTTCGACGCCGCCGGGGTGCGTGCCTCGCCGTCGGCGAAGTACTCCTGGGCCTGCGCGACGGACATGGCGAGCACCTCGGCGATGTTCTTCCCCGCCAGGGTGTAGTCGAGCACGGCGGTCTGGAAGCGCTTGCCCTCGCAGTCCTCGCAAACCGATTCGACGGTGGCCATCACCCCGAGGTCGGTGTAGACGACACCGGCGCCGTTGCAGGTCGGGCAGGCGCCCTCGGAGTTGGAACTGAACAGGGCCGGCTTGACACCGTTGGCCTTCGCGAACGCCTTGCGGATCGGTTCGAGAAGACCCGTGTAGGTCGCGGGGTTGCTGCGACGCGAGCCCTTGATGGGGCTCTGGTCGATCGTGACCACGCCGTCGCCGTCGGCCACCGAACCGTGGATCAGCGAACTCTTGCCCGATCCGGCCACGCCGGTCACCACGACGAGCACGCCGAGCGGGATATCGACGTCGACGTTCTGCAGGTTGTGCGTGTCTGCGCCGCGGACCTTCAGGGCTCCGCTCGGGGTGCGCACCGTCGGTTTCAGCGACGCCCGGTCGTCGAGGTGACGACCGGTCAGGGTGTCGGCACGCCGCAGTTCGTCGACGGTGCCCTCGAAGACCACCTGTCCGCCCTCGGTGCCGGCGCGCGGGCCGAGATCGACGATGTGGTCGGCGATCGCGATGGCCTCGGGTTTGTGTTCGACGACGAGCACGGTGTTGCCCTTGTCGCGCAGTTGCAGGAGCAGGTTGTTCATCCGCGCGATGTCGTGCGGGTGCATGCCGATCGTCGGTTCGTCGAAGACGTAGGTGATATCGGTCAGCGACGATCCGAGATGGCGGATCATCTTGATGCGCTGCGATTCTCCGCCGGACAGGGTGCCGGTGGGACGATCCAGCGACAGATATCCCAGCCCGATGTCCGCGAAGGAGTCGAGCAGATGACAAAGGTTTTTCAGCAGCGGGGCAACCTGCGGAAGATCCAGTCCGCGCACCCATTCGGCGAGATCGCTGATCTGCATCGCGCACACATCCGCGATGCTCCTGCCGTCGATCTTCGACGACCGCGCCTCGGGGGCGAGACGCGTCCCTTCACAGTCCGGGCATGTGGAGAAGACGACGGCCTTCTCGACGAACGCACGGATGTGCGGTTGCATCGCGTCGAGATCCTTGGACAGGAACGACTTCTGGATCTTCGGGATCAGGCCCTCGAAGGTGACGTTGACGCCCTCCACCTTGATCTTGGTGGGTTCCTTGTAGAGCAGGTCGTGGAGTTGCCGCTTGGTGAACTTCGCGATCGGCTTGTCGGGATCGAAGAAGCCGCAGCCGCGGTAGATCCGGCCGTACCAGCCGTCCATGCTGTAGCCGGGGATCTTCAGGGCGCCCTCGTTGAGGGAGAGACCGTCGTCGTAGAGCACGGTCAGGTCGAAATCGGAGATGTTGCCCTTGCCCTCGCATCGCGGGCACATGCCGCCGAGCCGGTTGAAGGTCACCTTCTCGGCCTGGGTCTTCCCCGCGCCCCTCTCCACCGTCACCGCACCACTGGCCCGCACCGACGGCACGTTGAACGAGTAGGCGTTGGGCGGACCGATGTGCGGCTCCGCAACCCGGCTGAACAGGATGCGAAGCATCGCGTTGGCATCGGTGGCGGTGCCCACTGTCGAGCGCGGATTCGATCCCATCCGTTCCTGGCCGACGATGATCGCCGCGGTGATGCCGTCGAGCACGTCGACGTCCGGGCGGGCCAGGGTCGGCATGAATCCCTGCACGAACGCGCTGTACGTCTCGTTGATCAGGCGCTGCGACTCGGCGGCGATCGTGCTGAACACCAGCGAACTCTTGCCCGAGCCGGAGACACCGGTGAACACCGTCAATCGCCGCTTGGGGATCTCCACGCTGATGTCGCGGAGATTGTTCACGCGCGCTCCGTGGACCCGGATCGCATCGTGGGTGTCGGCGACGTGCGCTGCATGTGCCGGTGTGTCCTTCGTCGAGGTCATGTTCGAAGACTCCAGTGGTCGTACGGATGCGGGGCGGAACGGGTGCGACGATCGGAGAGTAAGGCCGATCGTGGGATCGGTCAGCGCAACTGCTGGATGCGGACCATGTTTCCCGCGGGGTCGCGGAGAGCGCAGTCGCGGACGCCGTACGGCTGGTCGGTGGGTTCCTGGACGATCTCGGTGTCGCCGGCCTGCAGCTGCTCGAACGTCCCGTCGAGATCCTTCGTCGCGAGGATGATCGATGCGAAGGTGCCCTTGGCCATCATCTCGGCGATGGTGGCGTTCTCCTCCTCCGTGATGCCGGGGTCGGCGTCCGGCGGGTACAGCACCAGGGACGTGCCGGGAGTGTCGCCGCGGCCGAGGGTGATCCAACGTTTCCCGGCGTAACCGACGTCGTTGAGGACCTCGAAGCCGAGGGTGTCGCGGTAGAACGCGAGGGACGCCTCGGGATCGGTGTGCGGAAGGAATGTCTGGTGAATGGTGATGTCCATGCCGATCACGGTATGACCGGCGGACCCGTCCGCGCTTCTCGATTCCTGATCGGTCTGGTGACATTCTTCGCCACGCACGACGGGATGCCGTTCGTCTCCTCGGACGCCTGCTTGCGGTACACGCTCGGGGGCACGCCGACGAGTTCCGTGAACCGGGTACTGAAGGTGCCGAGCGACGAACAGCCCACCTCGAAGCACACCTCGGTGACGGTGAGGTCGCCGCGTCGCAGCAACGTCATGGCCCGCTCGATGCGCCGGGTCATGAGATACGAATAGGGCGACTCGCCGTACGCGAGCCTGAACTGGCGGCTGAGATGGCCGGCCGACATGTTCACGCCGCGGGCGAGGGCCTCGACGTCGAGGGGCTGGGCGTGCTCGCGGTCGATGCGGTCGCGGACGCGGCGCAGCAACGCGAGGTCGCGCAGACGCTGATCGGTGACGGGTTTACCGGGCACGGGTCCGATCGTGCCACGATGCGCCGCCTCGATCCTGTCGTCGTGCGCCTCCACAGCACATCCGCCCCGCGAGGATCCCGGGACCACAAACCGGACCCGCCGGGACCGGAAAACTGACACTCTGTCGATACCTGCCCGTACGGACGAAAGGTCACCGATGGCTCGTGCGGTTCGCGTCGTCGTTCTCGGATCGGGATCGTGGGGAACCACGATCGCGTCGTTGGCCGCACGCAACACCCCGACGACGTTGTGGGCCCGCAACGACGACATCGCGCGTGAGATCGACACCGAGCACCGCAACCGTCGATATCTCGGCGAACGGCCACTGCCGCAGGGCCTGCGCGCGACCTCCGATCTCGAAGAGGCCGCCCGCGAAGCCGACGTCCTGGTGATCGGTGTGCCGTCGCATGCAGTGCGCAAGACACTCGAGCAGGTCGTCGACGAGATCCGCGCGTGGGTTCCGGTCGTCTCGCTCGTGAAGGGCCTCGAGCCGGGCACCCGCCTGCGGCCCACCGAGGTGATCGCCGAATGCCTTCCGGGGCACCCCGTCGGGCTGCTCGCGGGTCCGAACATCGCCGGGGAGATCGCCGACGGCATGGCCGCCGCGTCGGTGGTCGCGATGCAGGACGAAGCGGTGAGTGCGGCGCTGCAACCGCTGTTCGCCACGTCGTTGTTCCGCGTCTATCGCAATACCGACGTGCTCGGCTGCGAACTGGGCGGGATCCTCAAGAACATCGTGGCGATCGCGGCCGGCATGGCCGAAGGGCTCAGCGTCGGCGACAACACCCGCGCGATGGTCCTCGCCCGTGGGCTGGCGGAGATGACGCGTCTCGGTGAGGCCATGGGTGCGGATCCGCGCACGTTCGCGGGCCTCACGGGGATGGGTGATCTCATCGCGACGTGCACGAGTCCGTCGTCGCGGAACCGCCGGGTCGGTGAGGCGCTGGCGCGCGGGCTCAGCATCGACGAGGCCGTCGAGGCGCTGGGGCAGGTCGCCGAAGGGGTGAAGACCGCGCCGACGGTCATGGAACTCGCCCGCGAGTACGGGGTGGAGATGCCGATCGCCGCCGAGGTCGCGGCCGTGGTGACCGGGAAGAGCACCCCCACCGATGCCTATCGGGGGCTGCGCCGGGTCACACCCGGCGACGAGAGGGACATCGTCTGACCTTCTCTACCGCTTTCTCGGACGGATCGTAGAAAGCCGAATAGTCGCCTGTCGTGTGCTCCCGACCGGCTGAACGAACGCTCGGTGAAGTGATGTGCCATCGTGGTGACATGACTTCTGCCGCCGACGCGCTGTCGTCCCTGCTCGACACCCGTTTCAGCTGCCGCGCCTTCCTGACGAAACAGGTCCCGCGCGAGGACATCGAACGCATGCTGCAGATGGGTCAGCGCACCGCGTCCTGGTGCAACTCCCAACCCTGGCAAGTGCACATCGTCAGCGGCGACGCCACCAACCGCCTGCGCGACGCCGTCTACGCGCAGGCCACCTCGGGGAACATGGATCCCGACATCCCGGGACCCGCCGAATACCGCGGCGTCTATGCCGAGCGTCGCCGCGGCGCCGGCTACGCCCTGTACAACGCGCTGGGCATCGCCCGCGACGACTACCAGCGCCGCACCGAGCAGATGCTCGAGAACTACCGCTTCTTCGGCGCACCGCACGTCGCGATCATCACCTCCGACAAGGCCCTCGGCGTGTACGGCGCCGTCGACTGCGGTGGCTACGTCTCGACCCTGCTGCTCGCCGCCGAGTCGCTCGGCATCGCCGCCGTCCCGCAGGCCGCCGTCGCGATGACGGCCACCGCGCTGCGACGCGAACTGAACATCGGCGACGACCGCGACATCGTCTGCGCCATCTCGTTCGGTTACGCCGACGAGGCGCACCCGGCCAATGCGTGTCGCACGAATCGCGCGTCGCTCGACGAGACCGTCGAGTGGGTCGACTGAACTTTCGATCACCCCGGCCGGGTCAGTCGTTCTGGGCGCGCAGGTACCGCCCGAAGTGCGGAACGGTGAACCCGATGAACCCGCGCTCGGCGGAATAGATCAGGCCCTTCTTGATCAATCCGTCGCGCGCAGGTGACAGGGAGGCAGGCTTCCGTCCGAGTTCGACGGCGATCTTCGAGGTCGCGACAGGCCCGTCGTCGCCCGCCAGATCCGCCATGGCCCGCATGTATTCGCGTTCGGCGGGGGTCGCCCGTTCGTAGCGGGAGCCGAAGAAGCCGACGGCGAGTTCCTCTTCCGCAGTCGGTGCCGCGACCCGCACGTCGTCGGCGGTGATCGGCGAATCCGCTGCGACGTCCCAGGTCGTCTTACCATAGGCCTGCACGAAATACGGGTAGCCGTCGGCGGTTTCGTACAGCAGGTCGAGGGCGTCCTGCGTGAACTCGACGTCCTCTCGTGCCGCAGGCGCGATGAGCGCGAGATCCGCTGCCGCACGGTCGAGCCGGTCGATGCGGTGGTAGGTGAACAGCCGCTCGGAGTAGGACTTCGACGCCGACAGCACCGCGGGCAGGTGCGGCAGACCGGCCCCGACGACGATGAGCGGCGCGGCGTCCTGGCTCAGCTCGTGGCAGGCCCCGCAGATCGCTGAGACGTCGTCGGAGCCGAGGTCCTGCATCTCGTCGATGAACAACGCGATGCCCACGCCCACGTCGCGTGCGAGTCCTGCTGCGTCGACAAGCAGTTCGACGAGGTCGATCTCGATGTCGCCCGAGTCGGCCCGCCCTTTCACGGCCGGAGCATCGATGCCGGGTTGCCAGCGTTCGCGCATGCCCTTGTCGGCGGTAGCCCGCAGCGCGAACGACTTGAGCACCCCGAGGAAGTACTCCACCGATTCCGGGTCCGGATGCGCGGCGGCGATCTCGCGGACCGCCATGTGCAGCGCCGACGACAGGGGGCGTCGCAGTCCTTGATCGGGACGGGCCTCGATCTTGCCGGTGCCCCAGCTCTTCGCGATGGCGGCGGAGCGCAGATGGTTGAGAAGGACGGTCTTGCCGACACCGCGGAGGCCGGTGAGGACGACGCTGCGTTCGGGTCGTTCCCGGGCGATCCGTTCGAGGACCACCTCGAACGCGGTGAGTTGCTTCTCGCGGCCGGCGAGCTCGGGCGGGCGCTGTCCCGCGCCCGGGGCGTACGGGTTGCGGACAGGATCCATCCGTCGATGCTAACGGCGAACTCATCGGATTCTGAGCTCATCTAGTGCGTGTCGTAGACGGCCGTATTCGCGTATGTCCGAGCTCGAAACCGCAGTTGTTGTCGACATTTCGGCGATTTCTCGACAACAACTGCAACCTCGGCCGCCCGGAGCGACATGCACGCATGCGCATTTCAGACTTTGACATTCATTTTCGATAGTGGCTATTTCTTTCCCCATGACAACGCTCTCCCGCTACGGCGGCGCCGCCCTCACCGTCGTCGCTGCGACCTTCGCCGCCGCCTGCGGCGGTACGACCGAGGCCGACACCACTGCGGCCGACACCCCCGAGACGACGACCTCCGCCGCCGCTTCCGAAGTGGCGACGGCGCAGCCGCGCCTCGCCCTGACCTACGACGGCGGCGTCCTCGTCGTCGAGGAAGAAGAACTCACCGTCGTCGACGACTTCGCACTCGACGGTTTCAACCGCCTCTCCCCTGCCGGCGACGGACGCCACGTGCTGATCTCCACCGAAGGCGGATTCCGCGTGCTCGACACCGGCAGCTGGACGGAAGCCCACGGCGACCACGGTCACCACTACGCCGGCGCACCCACGCTCACCGACCTGACGTTCGCCGCCGAGAAGCCCGGACACGTCGTGCCGCACGCCGGGGTCACCGCCCTGTTCGACGACGGCACCGGACGCATCGACGTGTTCGACCCTGCCGATCTCGCCTCGGCGACCGACCTGCCGGATCTCGACAGTCGCGCGCTCCCCGAGGCCCACCACGGCGTGGCCGTCCCGATGCCCGACGGCGGCATGCTCGTCACCCTCGGCGATTCCGAGGATCGGACCGGTGTGGCGCTGCTCGACGAGAACGGCACCGAGATCACGCGCACCGAACAGTGCCCGGGTGTGCACGGTGAGACGGTCGCGGCCGACGGGGTCGTCGCCTTCGGATGCGAGGACGGCATGGTGATCTTCCGCGACGGAACGTTCACGAAGGCGCCGGTACCCGACCCCTACGGCCGGATCGGGAACCAGGCCGGCAGCGAGGACTCGCCCGTCGTCCTCGGCGACTACAAGACCGATCCCGACGCCGAGCTCGAGCGTCCCGAGCGCGTCGCGCTCGTGGACACCCGCACGGCGTCGGTGCGTCTCGTCGACCTCGGTACGAGTTACACCTTCCGCTCCCTCGGTCGCGGACCGGCAGGGGAAGCACTCGTTCTCGGCACCGACGGCAACCTCCACGTGATCGATCCCGACTCCGGCGAGATCGTCCGGCGGATCGAGGTGCTCGAGCCGTGGACCGAGCCCGACGAGTGGCAGGCACCTCGGCCCGCACTCGAGGTGCGGGGCGATACGGCGTTCGTCACCGATCCCGCCACCGATTCCCTGTACGCGGTGGACGTGACCTCGGGTGAGATCCGCTCTGCCGAACTGCCGCACACCCCGAACGAGATCAGCGGCGTCGCCTGACTCCGCTACCGGAGTATTCGTCTTTCTAGCTGTGGAGCTAGAAAGACGAATACTCCCCTCACGTCCGGCCGGTCGAGATCCTTCCGCAACGTGATCCGCCTCACTCCCCAAGTTCGCGAAACGGATTTCCCGACCAAAACGGTTGGGGAGGCGATATTCTCGTCGCCTGATCCCGAAGACAACGATTGTGTAACGTGGCGACGCACCTGTTTCCTACCGGGAGGTACCGCCCGTGCTGTTGACCGAAGTCCGTACCCGACCTGTTCGATCCTTGTTGATCGCCATCGGTCTGACGGTCTCGGCGCTGGCAGTCGCGGGATACCTGCGCGACGCGCTGAACGAGTACCTCATGGATCTCGACGTCTTCCGCGATGCCGGCTGGGCCTTCCTGCACCACACCCCGCTGTACACCGAGGGGTTCTTCAGCCATTCCGGTTTCCGGTTCATCTACCCACCCTTCGCGGCGTTCCTCTTCGCCCCGATGGCGTTGGTGGGCAGCACCGCCCTGCAGGTGTTGTGGACGATCGGACTCATCGCTCTCGTGTGGTGGGTGCTCGAGGTCGTCTACCAGCGACTCGACATGTCGCAGCCGAGCCTGATCGCAGCCGCGTCGCTCGGACCGGTGCTGTGGCTCGAGCCGTTCCGCTCCAACTTCACGTTCGGCCAGATCAACATCGTGCTCATGGCACTGGTGGTC
Source organism: Rhodococcus sp. DMU2021 (assembly GCF_019641445.1). Taxonomy (NCBI): domain Bacteria; kingdom Bacillati; phylum Actinomycetota; class Actinomycetes; order Mycobacteriales; family Nocardiaceae; genus Rhodococcus; species Rhodococcus sp. DMU2021. The sequence goes on along the minus strand of NZ_JAIFKB010000021.1, from coordinate 22,674 downwards.
GCCGACCTGCTCGGTGTGATCCCGAAGCGCTTCCGCGGTGTCGGCATCGCGCTGGCCGCCGCCATCAAGGTGACCCCGGCCGCCTTCGGCCTGATCTTCCTGCTGCGCCGCGACTGGCCGTCGGCATTCCGCGCGCTGAGCGCCTTTGCCGCGACCGTCGCGTTCGGCTACTGGCTGCGCCCCGATTCGACCGTCTACTTCTGGACCACGGAGTTCTTCGCGACCGACCGCGCCGGCGACCCGTCGTTCTTCCGCAACCAGGCGCTCACCGGTCTCATCGCCCGTTTCGACTTCTCCGACGGCACCGCCAAGGCGCTGTGGCTGGCCGGTGCCCTGGTCGTCGTGGCCGGTACCGCGTGGGCCGCCTACCGCTTCCTGCGTGCCGACGAGCCCGTGGTCGCGGTGGCCCTGGTGGGCCTGGCGTCGCTGCTCGCCGCTCCGATCGCCGTCACCCACCACTGGGTGTACGCGCTGTTCCTCGTGCCGCTGCTCGTCGCGCCGGCCTACCGCCGCTGGTGGCCCGTGCTGGGGCCCGCCACCGTGGTCTTCCTCATCGGACCCAACCACCTGCTGCGTGAGGCGTCCTCCGGCGGCTGGGTCGAGCAGTTGCTCCTCGAAGTCCTCGGGACCTCGCAGTGCCTGGCCGCGATCGCAGTCTTCGTCGCCGCGATGGTCGCCGCGCGCCATCGTCGCCCCGGTGCCGAGAACGCCGTCGAGCGCGAGGAGACCGTCGCCGCGCCGGCTCAGGTCCAGAACGCCGACGCGACGAGATAGAGACCCGTCCCGACAACGGTGCTCAGCGCGGCGTTGCGTCGCCACAGATGCACCGCGATCGTGCCCGCGAGACCGACGGTCGCGGGTAGCCAGGTCGACTCCCCCACGTCACGCAGTGTGTACATCACCAGGATCACCATGACGCCCGCGGGCATCGTACGGCCCAGGAAATCGACGAAGGCGGAGTTCTTCAGCGCCGACAACGCGAGGAACGGCGCCGCGCGCAACGCGACCGTCACGACGAACATCACCGCCAGAGCGCCGAGGACATATCCGGCGCTGGGCACCGACTCAGGCACGGGCCACCTTGTTCCGGTAGACGAAACGCACGAACAGGCACACCACGAACAACCCGAGCCCGACGACGAGCATCTGGCTTTTCGCGACCAGCAATGCGACGAGACCGCAGACCAGCGCGAGCACCGGCGCCGGCACGTCGCGGTTGGCGCGGAAGGCATCGATCGCAAGCACCGCGAACAGTGCCGTGAGGGCAAACTCGAGTCCGGCGAGCCCGTCGGGGAGCACTGCCCCGATCAACGCGCCGATCGTGCCCGACACGACCCACATCAGCTGGCAGAGCACCTGGACCGTGAGGATGCGGGTACCCGAGAGCGGCTCACGTGCCTTGGGGGCGACGATCGCGTACGACTCGTCGGTGAGCGCATAGACGCCGTAGAGACGCCCGAGCCGGCTGCGGATGCGGTGCAGCGGGAACGACAGGCCGTAGAAGACGTGCCGGAAGTTCACCAGCAGCGTCGCCGCGGCGACCGAGGCGAGCGGCGTGACCGCCGCGATCAGACCGATCGCGAGGAACTCCATCGACCCCGCGTAGATGACGGTGGAGAAGATCGGCGCCCACCACCATTCGAACCCGCCCTGGGTGAGAACCACACCGAACGCGAGCCCCAGCGGGATCAGTCCCAGCCCGACGGCCCAGGAGTCCTTGATACCCGCGCGGATCTCGAGGGTACGACGGTCGGGCATGCTCATCAGGCTATCGCCGGGCCGGAAGTCTCGGCGCCCGGCCCGGAGGAAGGTGATCTGTGTCCACATCGTTCACGGAGGTCGTGTCCTCCGCCTGGCAGGCCGTGTCGACCGTCGACCAGCCCGCTCCGACGGTGGTCGTCGTCGGAACGGCGATCGTCGCACTCGTGCTCGTCACCGTTCGGCCGCTGTGGCTGAAGACCCGCCATGTCGTCACGCAGGCGCACGAGGGGTCGCACGCGCTGGTCGCGGCGCTCGTGGGCCGAAAGCTGTCGGGCATCCGTCTGCACAGCGACACCTCGGGGGTGATGGTGTCGTCCGGCAACCCGCGAGGCCCCGGCATGGTCGCGACCACCTTCGCCGGGTACACCGGTCCGGCCGTGCTGGGATTCGCGGCGGCGACGCTGCTGACCCTGGATCGGCCCGCCGCGGTGCTGTGGTCGATCCTCGCCGCGCTCGCCGTCCTGTTGCTGCTGATCCGCAATCTGTACGGATTCGTCTCGGTGGTGATCGCGGGTGCGCTCGTCGGTGCGGCCGCCTATCTCGGGGACCCGATCGTCCGGTACACCGCGGCGTACCTGATCACATGGGTCTTGCTCCTCGGCGCGACCCGCCCGGTCCTCGAACTCGCCCGCACCCATTCGCGCGGTCGTGGCCGGGGTTCGGACGCCGACCAGTTGCGCGGACTGACCCGCGTTCCGGCGGCCGTATGGATCGCGCTGTTCGCGATCGTCACGGCGGGTACCGCCTTCTACGGCGTCACACGGATCGTGGTGACCCAGCTGTCCTGAGTGGCCTCGGGATGCAGGCGGCAGCACGGACGACCGCGTGCAGGCTCGCGGTGAGCACGGAGCTGTGACGCCCCGCTGCCCACCGTGTGTCGTCGCCGCTGCGGAATTCGATCAGGGTGAGTGCGTCGGTGCCGACGCTGCTCTGATGGAGGCCGAGCACCTCGATATCGATGCCGAGACGGGCGAGAGCGTCGGTCGATGCTTCGACGGGACCCACGCCCTCGTGGACACTGCGGTGTTCGGTGCCGCCGACACCCAGCATGATCGTGGTGCCCGCGTCGGTCACGTCGAAGGCGCGCAGCACCGGTGCACCCGGGACGTCCGGCCGTGCGAGATATGCGGTGTCGAAGATCTCCCACAGTTCGGTCGCAGTGACCTCCCCGCCGCTGGTGTCGGTGTGGTCTTGCACGTGGCGCGTGAAGTCGATCTGGAGCCGACGCGGAATTTCGATGCCGTATTCGCTCTCGAGCAGGTAGGCGACCCCGCCCTTACCGGATTGCGAATTGACACGGATCACCGCGTCGTAGGTACGTCCTATGTCGGCGGGATCGATCGGCAGATATGGTACTCGCCAATCGATCTCGGACTCGGGACGGCCCTCGGCGACGGCGCGTGCCCGGTGCTCGGCGAACCCTTTCCTGATCGCGTCCTGATGAGTGCCGCTGAAGGCGGTGTGCACCAGGTCGCCGACATACGGGTGCCTCGGGTGGATCTCGATGCGATTGCAGTATTCGACGGTGCGGCGGATCTCGTCGATGTCGGAGAAATCGATCATCGGATCGATGCCCTGTGCGTGGAGGTTCAGTGCGAGTGTCGCAATGTCGACGTTGCCGGTGCGTTCCCCGTTGCCGAACACGCACCCTTCGACCCGCTGCGCCCCGGCGAGGACGGCGAGTTCGGCGCACGCGATACCTGTGCCGCGATCGTTGTGCGGGTGCACGGACAGGATCACCGCGTCGCGTCGCGCGAGGTTGGTGTGCATGTACTCGATCTGATCGGCATAGACGTTCGGGGTCGCGATCTCGACGGTGGCCGGAAGATTCACGATCACCGGCCGTTCGGGGGTCGCGTCCCACAACTCGGTGATCGCGTCGCACACCTCGAGCGCGTAGTCGGGTTCGGTGAAGTTGAAGACCTCGGGTGAGAACTCGAACCGCACGTTCGGCAGGTCGCCGGCCAGTTCCAGGACGTCGCGGCCACCGGCGACGATCAGTTCCGTCAGCGCGGTACGGTCGCGGTCGAGGACGACCTCGCGCCAGGTGGGAGCGGTCGCGGTGTACATGTGGACGACGACCTCGTTGCGGACACCCCGGACGGATTCCACAGTCCGCTCGATGAGGTCGCGACGTGCCGGGGTGAACACCACGATGGTGACGTCCGGCGGCGCGATGTCGGTCTCGACGATCAGGCGCACGAAGTCGAAGTCGGTCTGCGAGGCGGACGGATAACCGACCTCGATCTCCTTGTATCCCATCGCGACCATCAGCTCGAAGAAGCGGCGTTTGCGGCCGGGATCCATCGGTTCGGCCAGTGCCTGGTTACCGTCGCGCAGGTCCACCGGCACCCACAGTGGGGCCGCGGTCAGACGTTGTGTGGGCCAGTTCCGTTGCGCCAGTGGAACCTCCACGCGAGAGTACACATCGCGGTAGCGATGTGAGGGCATGGCGGAGTGCCGCTGCCTGTTCCAGACGGGGGCGTCGGCAGGAACCGGACCGGCAGGAGTGAAGATTCGCGGGAACGTGCTGGTGCTCATAGGAGAAGTCCTTCGTCGATCGTCGTTACGAGGGACCGGCGCGTGTTCGACTCCACGACGGGGAGCCGGTCCGGCTAGGCCCCGCCGTGGCGGCGAAGGAGAAGGAACGCGAAGGAGCGCATGTCCCGAAGGCTAACATAACTCCTCGGACAAGTAGAGAAGTAGGCGACTCTGCGATGATGGAACCATGACCGTCGTCCGCCGCGAGCCTCTCGCCGACCAGGCCGCCGAACTGCTCCTCGAACGCATCCGATCCGGAGAATGGCCGCTCGGCGCCAAGCTGCCCGGCGAGACGACGCTGGCTCCGCAGCTCGGCGTCGGCCGCTCCACCGTCCGCGAAGCGATCCGTCAGCTCGCCGGACGCGGCATCCTGACCACCCGGCAGGGCGCCGGCGTGTTCGTCACCGCTCTCGACGCACCCGAGGACTGGACGCGCACGGTCGCGCGCGCCGACATCCTCGCCGTGATCGAGGCCCGCATCGCCGTCGAGGTCGAGGCCTCGGCCCTTGCCGCCGCGCGCCGCACCCCCGCCGAACTGCGGGCATTGAAGAAGTCACTGCGGGAACGCGAAACCCATCGCACGGCCATCGAGGAACACGTCGACACCGACATCGTCTTCCACCGCACCATCGTGGTCGCCGCACACAACCCGATCCTTCTCGACCTGTTCGACGGCTTCACACCCCGTAACCGTCACGCCATGATCGAAATGCTCCGCACGGGCGGCACCCACGGGGACGACGCCGACCACGATACCCACCGACGCATCTACGACGCCATCGCGGACCGTGACGGGGTGACCGCCGCCGCCGTCACCCGCGACCACTTGTCCTCGCTCACGACGGCACTCGGCCGATAGCCGGGCCGGTTCTCTGCGGACGGTTCTCGACCTCCCGGGTGCGGGACGGTCACTTCTCGATCTGCATCGCGACCGCCCTCACCGGGGCCCCGTCGACGCCCGCGAACGGGATCGGCAGCAAGGACACGAGCGGATCCGCGAAGTCGATCGCGTCGAGATTGCGCAGGTTCTCGCAGATGATCGCCCCCGCGTCGGCGAGCACGTGGTGCGCTGCGAGCGTCTCGTCGCCCGTGGGATCCACGCTCGGCGCGTCGATTCCGACCGTGCGGACGCCGCGGTCGAGCAACCACCGGCACGCGTCGACGCTCAGGGCCGGATGCTCGAAATAGCGGTCGGTGCCGAAATACCGCGACCAGCCGGTGAGGACCAGCGCGATGTCGCCGGAGCCGATCGCAGGCCCACCCCACATGTCGGCGGTGACGAGCGCACCGGCGCCGACGCGGGCGCGCACGTCGAGCACCACTCCGCGTCCCACGAAGTTCTCCGGCGGTACCGCGTCGATGGCGGCGCCGCCGCTGCGCACGTGTCGCGGCGCGTCGACGTGGGTGCCGGTCTGCGATCCCATGTCGATGCGCATCAGGTCGAATCCGTCGGTCTCGACGGTGGCGTGCGGTGTGAACGTCGGTGCCGGATCCCCGGGATAGACCTGGATGGCCGGGGAGACGATGTGGGTCAGGTCGACGATCCGCCGAACACGCATGACATCACTCCTGTTCGGGTCAGCCGAAATCGACCTGCCGCTGCGCATTCGCGAGCGCGGTGACCACACCGGTGCCGAACGCGCCGAGACGGTCGAACAGCACCGCCGTGCCGACCGCGATGCCCTCGCTGCTGATGTGGTTGTCGGCCTCGATACCGACCTCCGGTCCTTCCGGCAGACGGGACAGTGCCAGGGTGACATCGGAATTGATGTAGCCGACACCTTTGTCCGACCAGTTGGTCACGAACGACGTGCCCTCACCGACGGTCGCGGTGTTGACGAACGGCGACAGCTCCTCGCCGACGATGATCGGCAGCTGCCGCGACCACAGGCGCTTGCGATCGGAGTTCTGGTGTTCCGACCGCACCCGCGTCCATCCCGGGCCGTCGCTGCCGTACCACGACGAGTACTCGAGCGGCCCGGGCTGCGTCTCCGGGGAACCGGGAGGAGGCGTCGGGGACTCGCCGCGCAACCACACCGACCCGGGCGGCGGCGCCGACTTGCGGAGGAAGGTGAGCGTCGCGCGCGCCGACACCTCTCCACCCTGCATCAGGTTCGCGTCGGCGACGCGGATGCGGTTGCCGTCGCGCACCCGGGTGGTGGTGAAGGTGATCGGCTCGTTGCGGACCGGCCTGAAGAGATCGAGGGTGAACCGGGACGGGACGAAACCCTCGACGGCATGGTGGATCTCGAGCTCACGCGCCACCAGACCGCTCACACACGGCCCGTTGAGCATCGTGTCCGACCACGGGCTGGTCGCATACTTCGTGGGCAGGTAGACACCGTCGTCCTCGGTGAAAAAACCGCGGTTCTTGCGCTCGTGCATTCGGGAATTCTCCCAGCACCGGCCGCGGTGCGTTCATCGGGATACCCGAAGATGGGATCGTGCATGTACACGAACCCGATGTTCCGGCTGCCCGTACCCGCCTGATCGTCGACGTCGACACCGGCATCGACGACGCTCTCGCCCTGCTCTATCTCGTCGCGAGCCCGGAAGCCGAGATCGTCGCCGCCCTGTGCACGGCGGGGAACGTGCCAGTGGACCAGGTCACCGCCAACACGCTGTCGTGGCTCGAGGTGTGCGGTCGGTCCGATATCGAAGTGGCTGCCGGATCGCAGGTTCCGCTGGTCGCGCCACTGATGACCACCGAGGACACGCACGGTCCACAGGGGATCGGGTATGCGGAACTCCCCGCTGCGTCGCAGTCGCGGTCGCCGCGATCGGCCGCGCAGGCGTGGGTCGATCTCACCCGCGAGCATCCGGGAGAGCTCACCGGGCTCGTCACCGGCCCGCTCACCAACCTCGCCCTCGCCCTGCGCATCGACCCGGAATTGCCGTCGCGGTTGCGTCGCCTCGTGATCATGGGTGGGTGTTTCCACCATCCCGGTAATACGACGCCGACCTCGGAATGGAACGTCGCGGTGGATCCGGAGGCCGCCAAGGTCGTGTTCGACGCGTTCTCGATCGTCCCTCCGGACCGGCGACCGATCGTGTGCCCGCTCGACGTCACGGAGTCGATCGAGATGCATCCCGAGCATGTCGCGCGGATCGGGGACGTCGTCGGTGTGCCCCGATCCGGGGAGCTGTCCCCGGACGCTCCGCGCGGTACGCGGTCGACGGCCGATGTCCCTCTCGTCCGCCACATCTCCGATGCACTGCGGTTCTACATGGAATTCCACCGTGACCAGGGCCTGGGCTTCCTCGCGCACGTGCACGACCCGTTCGCCGCGGCGGTCGCGCTGGGCACGGTTCCCTACACCTCCCGGCCCGCGACGGTCGACGTCGAGCTCGACGGACGGCTCACCCGGGGCACGACGGTCGCCGATCTGTCCGGTATGTGGCAGAGGACGCCGAACGCGGATATCGTGGCGGGCACCCGTCCGGCAGAGTTCTTCGATCATTTCGTCGAGCGGGTGGGATCGTACATTCGCGACTTGAACCTACCCCCGAGTAAGAACTAGCGTCGACAGCGCACAGTTCGGGGACAAGGAGATAAACGTGGCACAGAAAGTGCGCGTCCAATATTTCGACGATATCGACGGCCAACCGATCATGGACGGCCTGGCGCAGTCGTTCCGCATCACGGTCGACGACGACGAGTACGAAATCGACCTGCGGCCGGCGAACGCAGACAAGTTCCTGGCGGTACTCCGCCCGTGGTTGCACGAGAAGGCACCTGAGAAGCCCGCTTCGAGCACCCGCACCATCACGCCGAAGCAGACGGCAACGAAGGCCCGCACACGGACGGCGGGGACTCACAAGGCGATTCCGCCCACCCGGTCGCCGGAGCAACTGGCCGCGATCCGGCACTGGGCCCGTAACAAGGGTTACGACGTCAGCTCGCGCGGCCGGATCCCGCGTCACATCCTCGAGCGGTTCGAAGCCGCTCACTCCTGAGCATCACCCGGCTGCCTCCCCCGCGGCAGGCCATGAACGCCACCGACGACCGGTGCCGCCTCGTCACGCGACGAGATGGTGCCGGTCGTCGCGTCGGATGGTCACCGCAGCGACGATCACGCCCACGACCACGCCGATGACGGTGTCGGCGACCCGGTTGACGGCGAGGCCCGGACCCGCGTGCTGCCCGAGACCGGTGAGCAGCAACGCCATCGTCGTCACCCCGACCGAGGCGAGCCCGTAGTTCCGGGTCACCGTGAGTTCGGTGAGCGTCTGGAACAGCACGGCGGCCGCGACCACCGGCCAGTAGCCCAGGTCGAGCGCGAGCAGCACGGCAGCGATCATGGCGCCGCCGACATTTCCGATCAGACGCTGGATACCGCGCTGAACAGTGTTGCGGTAGTTCAATCCTTGCAGCGCCGCCATGGCACCCATCGCAGCCCACAACGGATGGTCGAGCCCGATCGGTGCGGCGAACGACGCGGCGAGCAACGACGCCACGAAGATCCGGGCCGCTCCGATCAGCACGAGACGGTCGAGCAGACGACCGCATCCTTCGCGGACGAAGCCGGGCGGCGTGGGCAGCACCGGCCGCCCCTCGGCATCGACACGCGGAATCTCGATGTCGCGCCGCGCTTTCCGAAGTTCCTTCTCGAATCGGGAGAAATCGTCGCAACGTGCGCGGGAGGTGTCGTGCGACCCGCTGTCGAGAACCGTCTCGGCCGCGTCGAGCAGTGCGGCCAGTTCGTGGACATGGGCGTCCGGACGTCGCGAGGCGTTCAGTGCGACGGTCTCGCGCGCCTTCCGGATGCTCTGTCGCGCAGCGGGAACGGCGTCCGCACCGCGGATCTCGACGGCGGAGACCGCCGCGAGGGCGCGTGCGACCGCCAGACGAGCGGGCGTGTGGGGATGGGAGAGCGCGGGGAGCATCGCGATGACATATCCGAGCAGAGCACCGATGGTCGCCGCGGCGGTGACCAGCCCCGCATCGCCCCATCCGTCGGAGAAACCGGCGGCGCCGGCGGCCGCGAAGATGAGGATCACCGGGCCGGGGCCCATGAGCGAGAAGGCCGTGAACACCCAGTACGCGACGGCCGAGCCCAGCGAGAGCGCAACGATCTGCACCCACAGCGGGGCGCCCATCGCGCCGAGCGCAGCCCCGAAGGCGGTGTAACCGACGATGCCGAGGCCGACCCACGGAAGGCGCACGGCGAGACGCGGATACGGTTCGTATCGCAGGAAGGCACTGGTGAGTGCGCCGAGGGCGGCGAAGCCGGCGACTTGTCCGTAACCGAGCAGACCGCCGCCGACGAGGGCGAGCATCGTCGCGAACCCCACGCGCAGCGCCACGGCCACGGTCGGATCGCCGCGCCGCACTTCGAGGGCGTCCTTCCACGCGCTCGCCGACAGCGGATGCGCGAGCGCTCTCCGGGTGTGACGGAGCTGAGGGCGGTCGTCGAGTCGGCGGTCCAGCATCCGTCCACCCTATTGTTTCACTGGTAAAATATCTATGAAATTGTTCGTCCGCTGCCGTTAGACTTGCCACATGCCCTCCGAGACGCCCCAGCCCGATTACGTCGATCGCGTACGTCTCGGATGGACCGCCCACTACCCCGGCCTCGACCTGCGCCCCATCGACGTGATCGGTCGCATCACCCGCATCGGGTCGCTCGCGCTCACCTACTTCGATCGGGAACTCGAACCGAGCGGCATCAGCCGCAGCGAGTTCGAGGTACTCAGCGCGCTCGCCCGCAGCGACCACCCGTTACGCGCCAGCGAGGTCACCTCGATCACGGGGATCTCCGGTGCGTCGACGACGAAGCACACCGAGCGACTCGCCAAACTCGGTCTCGTCGAACGCACACGACTCGAACGCGACGGCCGCGTCGTCCTCCTCACCCTCACCGACGACGGGCGCGCACTCGTCGAGAAGGAGTTCCCGCGACGCCTGGCACGCGAGCGGCAGATGCTCGACGGACTCGACGACGACGAGGTTCAGGTCCTGTCCGACCTGTTGCGCAAGGTCGTCCGCAACGTCGAGAACCACTATCCGGCCTGATCCCCCGAACAGGTCAGGGCATCTCCTGCGTCTCGGCCCGTTCGATCTCGCTCACGGCGCGGCGCAGATACGCCTCGGGAGCCACGCGGCGCGCAGCGACGAGATCGGCGACGACGAGCAGGCCCGCGGCCAGATACTGCTCGGGACGGATCTTCGGGCGTTCGGCGTCGGAATCGGACACTCCGAGCGCACCCGTGAGCACAGCAACAACGGCTTCGGGTTCGAGCGATGGCAGCCATCGCAGTCCGGAACGGACGGAGCGTTCGAGCACGGCCTGCACGTCCTCACCGGCGAGACCGTCGGGATGCAGTTCCTCGAGCAACTCCCGGACCATGCCCGCGTGCACGGCCGTGACCTGCTCGTAGGGCAGGTCGACCAGTACCGCGACCGCCTCGTCGAAGGGCTCGGCCGACTCGCTGCGGGCAGCGGCGAGCGCATCGGCGGTGGCCGTCGCGATCTCCCGCGGCGTTCTCGGCCAGTGGTCGGGCCACACAGCGATCTCCTGTCCTTCCTCCGACGCCCGGTCACAGGCGTTCCTGCAACGCGAGCGCGTCGTGCGGTGCACAGCCTTTCATGTCGTTGTCGAAGTACACGTAGACGTCCCGGCCGTCGCCCAGCCATCCGCGGATCCGCTCGGCCCACACGTCGAGAACGTCGGGGGTGTACCCGCTCGCATACAGCTCCTTGTCGCCGTGCATCCGCACGTAGACGAAATCGCTCGTGACGTCGGTGAGGAACGGGAACTTTCCGGCCGTGTCGGCGACGACGAGCCCGATGTCGTGCGCGCGCAGCAACTCCACGGCCTGCGGGCTCGCGAGGTCGGGATGCCGCACCTCGACGGCGTGCCGCAGCGGACGCTCGGCGTCCACCTCCACCCACACCCGATCGTCGGCGAGTTTGTCGGTGTGCCGGCGGGCGAGTTCGCCGGCGGCCATCGTCGTGCGGGGCAACCGGGTGAAGAAGTCCGCGAACCTGTCCTCCTCGAAACCGAGGGTCGGCGGGAGCTGCCACAGCACCGGACCGAGTTTCGGGCCGAGCGCGAGCACACCGGAGGCGAAGAAATTGGCGAGGGCGTCGTCGACACCCGCGAGCCGTTTCATGTGGGTGACGAACCGCCCGCCCTTGACGGCGTAGACGAAGTCGTCGGGTGCGGCGTCCCGCCACGCGAGATAGCTGCTCGGGCGCTGCAGCGAATAGAACGAGCCGTTGATCTCGATCGATCCGAACCGCTGGGCGGCGTATTCGAGTTCCCGGCGTTGGACGAGTCCTTCCGGATAGAAGTCTCCGCGCCAGCCCGGATAGCGCCATCCCGATATCCCGATCCTCGCCCCGGCCACGTTTCCGAGCGTAACCTCGGCTTCGATTCGGCACGCGAAGCAGCACGACCGCGCTTATCCTCTGGGCTACAAGATCACATCACACGCCAGGAGCCGTCATGTCCACGAGCCCGGTTTCTTCCAACGATCCGTTCCGATCATTACTGAAGCAGATCTGGTGGGTGGTGCTGCTGCGCGGCATCCTCGCGGTCCTCTTCGGTGTCGTCGCACTCGTCTGGCCCGGCATCACCGTGTGGGCGCTGGTGGTCGTCTTCGCGGCCTACGCGATCATCGACGGCATCGTACTGGTCGTCCAGTCGGTCCGTGACAAGCCCGAGGGCTGGGGCTGGTGGCTCGCCATGGGCGTCGTCTCCGTCCTCGCCGGCCTCGTCGCACTGTTCTGGCCCGGCATCACCGCACTCGCACTGCTGTACGTGATCGCGTTCTACGCCATCCTGTTCGGCATCACCGGCATCGTCGGCGGCATCCGGTTCCGGAAGGTCCCCGAGTCCGGATGGGTGTGGTCGGTGCTCGCCGGCGTCGTCGCCGTCCTGTTCGGCATCGTGCTGCTGATCTTCCCCGGCGAGGGCATCCTGAGCCTGATCGTCCTGCTCGGCATCTACGCGATCCTGTTCGGCGTGCTGCTCATCATCCTGGCGTTCCAGGCACGCAGTGCGGCGAAGAAGGCCGGCGTCATCTGACCACCGGCCTTTTCCCCGATCGATCTCAGGCGTTGCGCAGGCGACCCCACGCGTGCCAGCGGTCGATCTCGATCCACGCGTTGACGCGCTTGCCGTCGCGCGCGTGGTACGGCTCGCCCGTGTAGTGGCGAGCGATCCGGTCGATGTCCTCCAGGGACGGATCGTCGGTGAATTCGACGACCCGCCCCTGGAGGCTCACGTGCGTGATCCAGTCCTGCGGATCCATCGCCGACAGGCTCACCCGCGGATCGTTCCGCAGGTAGTCGAGGCGCTTACGGGTGGAGTCCATGTTGACGAGGATGCGGCCGTCCTCGTAGACGTACCAGGTCGGAACGGACACCGGATGACCGTCCGGGCGCAGAGAGCTGATCGTGGCGTAGTTGGGCTGGGTGAGGAATTCTGCGACGGCCCCGGGCACGGGTCGTTTCGGCACGGCACTCCCTTTCGATGCGGTGGATGGATCTCGATATCGAGACTAGGCCGCGATTCCCGGCGAAACCGTCCCGGGCGACGAGGGGAGGACCGACCATGGAGGTCGGGATCCTCGAAAGGAGACGATCATGCCGCGATATCTCTGGCAGGTGAACTACACCGCGGACGGCGCACGCGGGTTGCTCACGGACGGCGGTACGTCCCGGCGCGACGCCATCGTCCGGATGGTCGAAAGTGTGGGCGGGACGGTCGATTCGGTGCACTTCGCGCTCGGTGGTCACGATCTGTACGTGCTCGGCGAGGTGCCCGACGAGATCGCGGCCGCGACACTCGAACTCCGCACCATCGCCTCCGGCGCCGCGCGCTCCACGCCGATCGCCCTGCTCACCCCCGAACAGGTCGACGAGGCCGCGCGCCGCGACGCGAGTTACCGGACGCCGGGGAGCCAGGACGGCTGACCGCTCGCCTCCCGCGACGCACTGCTGGGTATCGTCTGCTCATCCTGTTGCTTTCTCGAAGAAAGTGAATTCGTGATGAGTGTGCGCCCGGCCCAGCGCAGTGACCACCGACCGGCCCGCATCCACCCGGCATGGTGGGTCGCCGCGGTGGCCTTCCTCGCGTTGTTCGGCGCCGCCGGCTTCCGGGCGGCACCCGGCGCGCTCATGGTGCCGCTGCACGACGAGTTCGGCTGGTCGACGAGCGTCATGTCGCTCGCGGTCAGCATCAACCTCGTCCTGTTCGGACTCGTCGCACCGTTCGCCGCCGCCCTGATGGACCGGTTCGGCATGCGCCGGGTGATCTCGTCGGCGCTGTTCCTGGTGGCCCTCGGCGCCGGTGGCAGCGTCGCCATGACCGCCTCGTGGCAGTTGCTCGTGTTCTGGGGACTGCTCATCGGTACCGGCACGGGGTCGATGGCCCTGGTCCTGGCGGCGACCATCGCCGACCGGTGGTTCGTCGAGCGGCGCGGCCTGGTGATGGGCATCCTCACGGCCGGTTCCGCGACCGGCCAGCTGGTGATCCTCCCTCCCGTGGCCGCGCTCGCGGAGAACGTCGGGTGGCGGCAGGCCTCCCTCGTGATCGCCGCGGCGGCGCTCGTCGTCGTCCCGCTGGTGTGGGCGGTGATCCGCGATCATCCCGACGAGCGCGGCGTCCTGCCCTACGGGGCCGACCCCGAGACCTACATCGCGCCGGCGCGGGCGACCGGTGGTGCCGTCGGCCGCGCTCTCGAAGGGCTGGTCTTCGCGGTGCGTCACCGGGCGTTCTGGGCCCTCGCGATCGCCTTCGCCATCTGCGGAGCCACCACCAACGGACTCGTCGGCATCCACTTCATCCCGTCGGCCCACGACCACGGCATGCCCACGACCACCGCGGCGAGCCTCATGGCCGCCGTGGGGATCTTCGACATCGTCGGCACCATCGCCTCCGGATGGCTGACCGACAAGTTCGACCCCCGCAAGCTGCTGGCCTTCTACTACACCTTCCGCGGCGTGGGTCTGCTCCTGCTGCCCTGGTTGCTGCAGGAGTCCGTGCACCCGAGCATGATCCTGTTCGTCGTGGTCTACGGCCTGGACTGGGTCGCCACCGTGCCGCCGACTGCGATGCTGTGCCGCCGGATCTTCGGCGACCGCGGAACCATCGTGTTCGGCTGGGTGTTCGCCTCCCACCAGATCGGTGCCGCGGCGGCCGCTTTCGGAGCCGGGGTCATCCGCGACAACCTCGGCACCTACACCTACGCGTGGTGGGCCGGAGCGTCCCTGTGCGCGGTCGCCGCGTCGCTGTCGATTCTCACCAGGGGCCGCGTCGCCACGACCGCACCGATGGGCCGCAACTGAGCGACGCGACCGCGTGCGGATCGTGACGACGCAGGACGCTATCCGGCTCGGAAGTCGCGTTCGCTACCGGCCCACTCGCGGGCCCACTCGCGCAGTTCCACGGCGCGGATCTTCGAGCCGTTGCCCCCGACCGTGGTGGGCATCCGTTCGATGACATGGATCGCCGTGGGCACCTTGAAGGCGGCGAGGGTCTCGCGGCACCAGGCCCGAAGGGTCACCGACGTCGTGTCCGCGGGTGCGTCGTCGGTGGGGACGACGAAACCGATCGCCTCCGTGTAGCCGCCGTCGCCGGTGATGCCGACGACCTTGGCCGTGGCCACGCCGGGATGCTCCGCCAGACGCGTCTCGATCTCGGCGGGGTCGACGAGGAAGCCGCGCAGGCGCAGGACGTCGCCCATCCGGCAGACGTAACGGAACCCCCCGTCGCCGAGGTCGACGGCGAGGTCGCCGCTGCGGAACCAACCGTCGGCCGTGAACGCGCGCGCGGCGGCGTCGGGGTTGCCGAGATAGGCGTCGACGACGTTCGGGCCGCGGAACTGCAGTTCGCCCTGTTCGCCGGCCGGGAGGACCCGATCGTCGTAGGGATCGGCGACCCGCAGTTCGATCGCCGTGTCGACCGCGCGTCCGCCACCGTTCCAACGCACCGATTCCGGATCGTCGGCGTTCCACAGCATCGCGAGGGCGAAGACCTCGGACGAACCGAACACACCGGAGGTGTGGGTGCCGAATTCGTCGCGCAGCCATCGGGCGATCTCGTGGGAGCGGCCGAGGAAGTCGGCGATGCCGACCCATCGCAATGACGACAGATCGACGCGTTCGCCGTCGTGCCAGGCGTCGTAGAGACGGCCGAACAGGTCGTCGGCGCCCACCGCGTGCGTGACCCCGACCTCCCGCATCCGGCGCAGGACCGCATCCGGATCGAAGACCGTCTCCATGAGCAGCGCTCCCCCACCGGCGAGCGCCGCCATCGCGGTACTGAAACCGAAGACACCCGAGACCGGGAGCACGCACAGCGCCACGTCGCCCTCGGCGACC
Source organism: Rhodococcus sp. DMU2021 (assembly GCF_019641445.1). Classification (NCBI taxonomy): domain Bacteria; kingdom Bacillati; phylum Actinomycetota; class Actinomycetes; order Mycobacteriales; family Nocardiaceae; genus Rhodococcus; species Rhodococcus sp. DMU2021. The sequence continues at coordinate 7,040 of NZ_JAIFKB010000021.1, read as the reverse complement.
TTCATGATCGCGGCGTCGGCGCGTCCGTGACGGACGACCGCGTTGCCGCGATGTGCGGCCAGCTTGGGCACGCCCGTGGAACCGGATGTCGTGAACGCCACCGCGATCCGATCCTCGGGATCGTCGTCGATCCCGGCCGGGGTGAGTGTCGCGGTGTCGGGGGTCTCGGGAGCGCTCGCGCCACGCGTGTCGCCGCTGCCGGCCGTCCACGCGCCTCCACCGAGATCGAAGTCGGCCGGGGACGCCGAGGGGTTCGCCGGTCCGGGCACCACCGCAACCACCGGGGTGGCCACATCGGGCACGGACGCCGCGGCCTCGGTGAGCCGACCGAACAGGTCGAGTCCGTGGAAGGCGGCCGGCACGGACACGACGGCAGGTCGTGCGGCGGTGAGTATGTGCGCGACCTCACGGGTGTTGTAGCGGGTGTTGACACCGATGACGTGGGCACCGAGCGCGGAGGCCGCGAACTGCCACACGAGTGCGTCGGACCAGTTCGGCAACATCACCGCGATGCACTGGCCGGCGCGCAGGCCGATGCCGTCGAGTTCGCTGCGCACGGCCTCGACCCGGTCGCGGAACTCTCCGCGGCTGCGGGCCACCGCCACGTCGTCGACGATGTCGTAGGCGATCGGGGCATCCGGATTCGCGGCGACGAGCCCGTCGAGCAGTGCGGGCAGGGTGTCGGTGCGGGTGGTGGTCACAGCGCTGCCTCCTCGGGAACAGCGACCCGGCGCAGTTCACCGATCCAGGTGTCGGCGAGCGCGGCGAAGTCGTCGATCTCCTCCATCGGATAGTGCCCGATACCGGCCAGTGCCGTGAAGCGGGCGCGTCCGGGAAGTGCGTCGTTGATGGTGTCCGCTGCCCGGGCCACGGCGTCGGGGTCGATCCACGGGTCGTCGACGCCGGCGACGAGGTGGATCGGTGCGGTCACCCGGTCGAGGCGGTCGCGCACGTCGTGGGTTCCCCAGCCGATGAGGTCGGACGACGAGATCTCCGGGTCCTCCCGCTTGTGCATGAGCGCGATCGTGTGCGCCTTCACCTCCGGAACCGAACGTCCCACGGATGCAAGAGTTCCCAGATAGGTGCGCTCGGAGCGCGACGGTCCGGCGACGTCCTCGAGTTCGCGGCGCAGACCGGTGACGTTGACGCGGCCCGGGCCGGGCTCGGCTTCCATCGCCACGGCCCCGGACAGCGGACGGTCCGGGCGGGTCGCGAGTTCGAGTGTGAGCTTGCCCCCGATCGAGCAGCCCATGACGAACGGCCGGTCGATCCCGAGCGCGTCGAGCACCTCGCACAACCAGTCGCCGTAGGTGATCAGGCTCGTGACGGGGCCGCCGGGTGCCGGTTCGGAACGTCCGTGGCCGGGCAGGTCGGGGACGACCACCCGGTAGCCGCGGTCGGCGAGATCCCGGGCCGCGTGGCGCCACTGCACGCCGCTCTGGCCCGCAGTGTGGATACACAGGACGGTGGGCAGATCGGTCGCGTCGAGCGCGTTGCCGGATCGTGCGTCGGGAGTGACGATCTCGACGAAGCCGAGCGCTCCGCCGATCTCCAGGTAGCGGGCCTCGATCATGAGCGGGCCTTTCGGGCGAGGGCACGGGCATGCCCGATGATCGTGTTGAGCGGCTTGGTCAGGCGTAGGTATTCGTATCCGTCTCCGGTGGAGGAGAATTCGCCGCGGATGGCGCGGCGCATGAAGTCGTTCTCCTCGGACAGGACGAGATCGGTCCAGGCGTGGTCGGACGCGACGAAGGTGAACGTCGCGCCGTGCGGGGTGCGCCGGGTGACGTCGACGATCCGCCCCTTGTAGATGCGCAGGTGCAGTTCGGTCTCGCCGCTGCGCAGTCCGATGGTGCCGTCCCAGGTGGACAGCGAGGAAGTGAAGTCCCGGTCTTCCGAGAGGCTCTCGGCGAGCAGTGCGCCCCAGGCGGGTGTGCAGAAGTCCAGTTCGGGAACCGTCGGCTGTTCGTCGTCGAAGGTCCATGTCTCGGTGCCGGATTCGCGTACCGTGCCGGCCTGGTCCACGAGCCGGACGTAGCGGTGCGCGGTCCGTCCGGACACGCGGGTGATCACGGTGTCCGCCGATACGACGTCCGATGCGGAGACCGGATCGTTTGCGTTCCAGTCGAATCCGGACGGTACGCCACCGGGAACGGACGGGACGAGCGAGGCGACGGCCAGGGCACCGAGGACGGGTGAGTTCGCCGGTGCCACCGTACCGGAGGCGGTCAGGACATCGGCCACGGTGCAGGGTTCCGAGGCGGTGCGGTCCCCGACGGTGAGCGGGCGGGTGACGGTGTGTGCGCTCATGCCTGCTCGGGCCTTCCCAGGAGTTCGTCGGAGATGATGCGCATCTGGATCTCGCTGGTGCCCTCGAAGATCTTCGTCAGACGTGCGTCGCGCCAATGGCGTTCGACCTGGAAGTCGGTAGTGTATCCGGCGCCGCCGTGGATCTGCACGGCCTCGCTGGTGACCTGCTCGGCCATCTCGGTGGCGACGAGCTTGCACATCGACGCCTCGAGCGAGCACCGCCGGCCGGTGTCGATGTCGGTGGCGACCGAGTACATCAGCTGGCGTGCGGCCTCGATGTCGGCGGCCATCTTCGCGATCTTGAACCTCAGATGCTGGAAATCGCCGATGGGGCGGCCGAACTGGCGGCGGGTGTGCACGTACTCGATCGAGTCCTCGAGCGCGGCGCGGGCGAGGCCGATGGCGCGGGCGGCGGTGTGGGCACGGCCCACCTCGAGGCCGGAGACGGCGAGGTAGAAGCCCTTGCCCTCCTCGCCGAGCATCTTGTCGGCCGGGATGCGGAAGTTGTCGAACGACAGTTCCCAGGTGCTCCACCCGAAGTAGCCGATCTTGCGGACCTTGGTACCCGAGATGCCCTCGGGGAACACGCCGCGTTCCTTCTCGACGAGGAAGGCGCTGATGCCGCGATGCGGCTTGGCCGAGTCCTTGTTCGGGTCGGTGCGGGCGAAGAGCACGAGGTAGTCGGCCTCGTCGGCGTAGGTGCACCACATCTTGGTGCCGTTGACGACCCAGTCGTCGCCGTCGCGCACGGCGCGGCACGAGATGTTCGCGACGTCGGAGCCGGCCTCGGCCTCCGACAGGGCGTACGCGCCGAGGTACTCACCGCGCGCGACCTTGGGCAGCAGTGCCGCCTCCTGCTCGGGGGTGAATCCACCGCCCATTCCGTTGCCGCGGGCGAGCAGACCCGACACGCTCATCCATGCCCGCGACAGTTCCTCGGCCACGAGGCAGTACTCGAAGACGCCGAGCCCGAGACCGCCGTGTTCCTCGGGGATCATGATCCCGAAGAAGCCGATCTCGGCCATCTCCTTCTTGAGGGAGTCGGGGATGGCGCCCTGGACCGGGTCGAGTTCGTTGGCGACGGGCAGCACCTTCGTCATCGCGAAGTCACGGGCGAGGTCGCGGATCGCGAGGCGTTCCTCGGTGAGATAGCGCGGGGAATCGGTGCGCGGCTGCGAGGGGCGGTGGGTCATGGGAGGTGCACTCCTTCGATGGACCGGAGTAGGTCATTAACGCTTGTTCACCCAGTACAGCACGGCACCCATGACCCGTCAACGGTTCAGCGCGAATATCCGACCAGATTGAGCGCGTATCCGGCGAAATCGTCGGCGACCTCCTGTGCCGAGAGGGGTCCGCTCTCCCGGAACCAGAGGGGGATGCCGGCGCACATCGTCAGCACCGCGGTGACCCCTTGATGCACTCGTTCGATCGTGAAAAGTCCCTGCTCCACACCGTCTTCCGCGATATCGACGAAGAGTTGTTCCTGCGCGTCGCGTGAGCCCACCACGCGCTTGCGGTCGAGCGGGCCGAGATACCGCAGTTCCGAATTCGCCACCAGGCAGGCCCGCGGATTCCGCGCGGTGTACAGCGCGTGGGCCGCGACCGCCGCGCGCCACCGCTCGGCCGGATCGTCACCGACCTTGCGCAGCGCGTTGCGGGTCGCCGTGAACTGCTCGTCACTCGCGCGGCGGAGAATTTCCACGAGCAGTTCCGACTTGTTCTCGAAGTGGTTGTAGACGTTGGCAGCGCTGCAACCTGCGGCGTTGGCGATATTGCGCATCGTCGCCCCGTGGAATCCGCACTCGTAGAACTCGTCGAGCGCGGTCTCGAGAATCCGTTCCCGAATGGACGAGGACGCTCCGTTCGACCGGCTGTTCATCCCCGCACAGTAGGCACACATCGCGCCGACCAGCAAGAACCTTCCCGTTGACGGGCATGCGCACGCTTGTTATGGTCCAGCTCACATGAACGGACGTTAATAAAACGCACAACGGAGGATCTGCCGTGTCCAGTCCCCATCCCGGACCGTCCCTGCTCGACCGCATCACCCACCTCGAAGACCTCGAGGCGATCCGGAAGCTCGATGCGCAGTACTGCCGCCACCTCGACGACGGCAACTGGGACGCGCTCATGGAGCTGTTCACCGATGACGGCGAGTTCGACGGCCTGTCCCACCCGCAAGGAAAGGAGGAGATGCGCACCTTCTTCGCGGGACTCGCCGACGGCGGCCTGACCTCCTTCTGGCACTTCATCACGAACCTCGAGATCGACCTCGACGGTGACCGCGCCACCGTGCGCTCGTTCCTGTGGCAGCCGTGCGTCACCGACGGCACCCCCGCGATCGCGGCCGGTCGCTACAACGACGAGGTCGTCAAGGTCGACGGCCGCTGGCTCTACAAGGTCAAGCAGGTGCGTTTCCACTTCTTCGGACCGCTCGAGGCCGGGTGGGACGAGAACCTCTTCGCGCTCGACAGCGCCCGCGGCGCGGCGGTGCGGGCATGACCGACACCGTGAACGGCGTCCCCACCTCGTCCCCGGAGGACGAGCTCGTCTGGACGCGGATGCTCCGTCTTCCCGAGATCGCCGAGTTGCGTCGCCGACGCGCCCGCGTGACCAACACGCTCGGTGGCATTACCGTCGTGCTGTTCACGTCCTTCCTCGTCGCCTTCATCGGGTTCCCCGACCAACTCGGCGCCACCGTCGTCCTCGGCATCCCGCTGTCGCTGTGGGTGGTGTTCTCCCAGTTCGCCGGAACCTGGGTGCTGGTCTGGGCGTACTTCCGTCTCTCCCGCACCTACATCGGCCCCGCCGTCGACGACGCCGTGGTGGCCGTCGAACGGAACCGTCCCGCATCCGAGGAGGTCGCATCATGACCGGTGACGCCGATTATCTCGCCATCGCGATCTGCAGCGCCGTCATCTCCCTGACCCTATGGGTGACCTTCGCTGCATCCCGGCGCGCGAAGAGCGCCGACGGATTCTTCGCCGCAGGTCGCTCGATCTCGAGTTGGCAGAACGGATTCGCCATCGCGGGCGAATTCATCTCCGCCGGTAGCTTCCTCGGCACCACCGGTCTGATCTTCTCCAAGGGCGTCGACGGCACCGTCATCCTGTTCACGTCCGTCATCTCGTTCCTGCCGGTGCTGTTCCTCCTCGCGGAGAAGATGCGCAATCTCGGCAAGTACACCCTCGCCGACGTCCTCGTCTTCCGCACCGACTCGCGGAACGTGCGGGTCGCGGTCGCGCTGAGCACGATCGCCACCGGCACCTTCGTGCTGCTCGCCCAGCTCGTCGCCGCGGGTGTGCTCCTCGAATCCGTCTCGGGCATCCCGTTCTGGCTGTCGGTGGTGGTCGCCGGATCGCTCATGGGCATCTACGTCTTCGTGGGGGGCATGCTCGCCACCACCTGGGTGCAGGTCATCAAGTCGACGATCCTGTCGGTGCTCGCGATCATCGTGTGCTTCGGCATCCTGGCGCAGTTCGGGTTCGCATTCCCGAAGGTCCTCGACGCCGCAACCGACAACGCCGTCGCGGGCGACGCGATCCTGTCCCCCGGCCTGATCTTCGGCCAGACCAGCGCGATCAACCTCGTCTCCTACGCGCTCGCGTTCGCCCTGGGCACCGCCGGAATGGCGCACATCCTCATCCGGTTCTTCACCGTCCCCGAGGCCACGACGGCACGTCGCTCGCTCGGCTGGACCGTCGCGCTGTGCAGCCTGTTCTATCTGATCGTCATCGTGATGGGCTTCGGCGCCGCGGCCGTGCTCGGACCGAACGGCACCGATCTCGTCGGGCCCGGTGGCAACCTTGCGGCACCCGTCCTCGTCACCGAACTCGGTGGCGGAGCCGGCACGGTCGGTGGGTCCATCGCGCTCGCACTCGTCGCCGCGGTCGCCTTCGCGTCCATCGTCGCAGTGGTCGCCGGTGTCGTGATCTCCGCGGCCGGCACCTTCGCCCGCGACGTGTGGCCGGCGGTCACGCGGAAGGAACCGATCGAGAATCTCGACGCGGACGAGCAGGCCCGGGAGGACCAGGCCCAGGCCCGCATCGCCCGGTACGGGGCCGTGTCCTTCAGCGTCCTCGCCATCGGCCTGGCCATGCTCATCGGCGACGACACCAACATCACCTTCTTCATGGGCATGGCGTTCATGGTGGCCGGCAGTGCGCATCTGCCCGCTCTCGTGCTGAGTCTGAACTGGCGGCGCTTCAACGCCACCGGCGCGGTCTGGGGTGTGCTCACCGGTCTCGTCTCGACGGTCGTGAGCCTGATGTTCACCGAGGCCCTGTGGATGGGCAGCGGCCCCGCTCCCCTGACCATCCAGCTCCCGGTGATCGTCACCATGCCGCTCGGCATTGCCGCGTGCGTGATCGGATCGATCGTCGGCGAGAAGCGTCGGGGACGAGGCCGCCTCGAGGACGAGAAGTTCGCGGAGATGCTGGTGCGCGCGGAGACCGGCATCGGCGCGGAGGTCGCCGCCACGCACTGATCCGTCAGCGATATTTCGGGTTCGCGACCTTCAGCCGGTTCGCGGCCAACCCCCTGATCACCTCGGCGACCTGCGGGTCGTCGAGGTGATCTCGTCCTGCACGCACACCGAGGGCGAGTTCGGCTTCGGAGCGGTAGCCGAGCCCGGCGAGCCGCACCCGATAGGTCTCCCGCACCGCCGGGGCGAAGAGGGCCTCCCGTGCGGCGATGCCGAGAACGTGCGCCGCCACCCGGCTGCGGTAGCG
>NZ_JAIFKB010000020.1:0-82800 GCF_019641445.1 Rhodococcus sp. DMU2021 | reverse complement strand
ACGACATCGACCCCGTCGACGATCAACTGCGCATCGCGGGGCAGACGCAGGGCGGTGTGCAGCACCGCCCGATCCTCGGTGACGTTGATGTGCGCACCCGAGAGCATCGCCTCCCGAGCAGCGGCCACACCCGTCTGCTCCGCCAGCTGGAGGAGCAGTTCGAGAGTGCGACCGGTGAGACGTTGTTTGCTGAAGTCGACCACCAGATCCCCGGCGTGCGAGGTCAACGCCTGCGCGCGCTGCGGTTCGATCGCGAACAGCTCCCGCAGGGACACCGCGGCGATCTCGTCGCGATGGGCATCGAGGGCTCGCCAGGCCTCCGTGGTCGTCACATCCTGTGTTTCCGTATCCATGTTTCTGCCAACGCCTTTCGTCACGCCAGTGCGCGCAGGCGCGGGGCGAGGTCGCGCTCGAACAACTCCAGGAACCGCTTCTGATCATGACCCGGCGCGTGGAACACCAGATGATTCAACCCCGCATCGACATACGCCCTGACCTGCTCGACCGCCTCGTCCGGATCCGACGCCACGATCCACCGCTTGGCGACCTGCTCGATCGGCAACGCATCCGCCGCCGCCTCCATCTCCATCGGATCATCGATCGAATGCTTCTGCTCCGGCGTGAGCGACAGCGGTGCCCAGAAGCGGGTGTTCTCCAACGCCTTGTCCGGATCGGTGTCGTACGAGATCTTGATCTCGATCATCTTGTCGATCCCCGCGACATCCCGCTCCGCCTTCTCCGCCCCCTCGGCGACGGCCGGCAACAGCTTGTCGGTGTAGAGCTCCATGCCCTTGCCGGAGGTGCAGATGAACCCGTCCCCCGCGCGTCCGGCATAGCGAGCCACGACCGGGCCGCCGGCGGCGACGTAGACCGGGATGCCGCCTTCGGGCACGTCGTAGATCGACGCCCCCTTGGTGGTGTAGTACTCGCCCTCGAAATCGACCCGGTCTCCGCGCCACAGCTCACGCATCAACCGCACCGATTCGCGCAGCCGGGCGAAGCGTTCCTTGAACTCCGGCCACTGGCCGGCGTAGCCGGTGGCGATCTCGTTGAGTGCTTCGCCGGTGCCGACCCCGAGGAAGATCCGTCCCGGATACAGACACCCCATCGTCGCGAAGGCCTGCGCGATCACCGCCGGGTTGTACCGGAACGTCGGCGTGAGCACACTCGTGCCCAGCTGCAACCTTTCGGTGCGCTCCCCCACAGCGGTCATCCACGCCAACGAGAACGGCGCATGCCCACCGTTGTGCCGCCACGGCTGGAAATGATCCGACACCGTCGCCGAATCCATCCCGTGCGCCTCGGCCAACACACCCAACTCCACCAGCTCGCGCGGCCCGAACTGCTCTGCCGACGCCTTGTATCCCAACTTCAGCATTACCGTGCAACCTCCGAACAACGTGGTGCCAGCGAAACGATCACGCACTATCGCGCAAATCCTGCACGAAATCATGCACACTGAGCGCAGACAGTGTCAATATCCACGCAAAGGTGTGTCGCCCGTGCGTTATGGTCGTGCACCGACCCCCGACCACGGCGTCCGAGTACCCAGAAATTCGAGTGCCCAGAGCCCTAGGAGCAATCGTGTCAGCGACCGCACGGCGACGTGAAATCTTCCACCGAATCCTCGCCGACGGATATGTCGATGCGAAGACCCTCTCGGCCGATCTCGGCGTCGACGCGTCCACGATCCGTCGCGACCTCGATTCGCTCGCCCGTGAAGGGAAGGTCGAGCGCACGCACGGGGGCGCCCGAGCGGTCGAGGGCGCGGGCCTCGAGGTGCCGTACGCCCTCAAGAAGGACGTACGCCGTGAGGAGAAGGTGGCGATCGCGGCGGTAGCGGCCGCCATGGTGTCCGACGGCGACAGCGTGGTGCTCGACAGTGGATCCACAACCTACGAGGTAGCGGTCGCACTGCGACACAAGGCGTCACTGACGGTCCTCACCAATGACCTGCGTATCGCGAAATACGTTGCGGCATTTCCCGATGTCCGGCTTCTCGTGTCCGGAGGCGAGCTCCTCGGCTCGGTCTACACCCTGGTCGGCGACCATGCCGTGCAGTTCCTCTCGGACTACTCGGCCGACTGGGCGTTCCTCGGTGCCGACGCCGTGCACCCCACTGCCGGCATCACCAACACCAACACGCTGGAGATCCCGATCAAGCGGGCGATGATCCGGTCGGCCGAGAAGACGATCGTCGTGGCGGATCGTTCGAAGTTCGGAGAGCGCGCGCTCGCCCGGGTCGCGAGCCTCGACGAGGTCTCGTGCATCGTCACCGACGGCGGCCTCGACGAGGAGAAGCGGGCAGCCTACGGCGACCGACTCGTGATCGCTTCGAACTCTTGACATACAATCATTCGGTTGTACATTTGGGATGTGAGCGGAGACGACGAGGACCGGGCCGATGCCCTGTTCCACGCGCTCTCCGACCGGACCCGACGAGACATCATGCGACGCGTCCTGGCGGGGGAGCACTCGGTGTCCGCTCTCGCAGCGAACTACGACATGTCCTTCGCCGCAGTACAGAAACACGTCGCCGTGCTGGAGAAGGCCGGTCTGCTCGTGAAGCGACGCAGCGGTCGCGAGCAGTTGGCCAGTGGTGACGTGGCGGCAGTGCGGTCGGTGGCGTCCATGCTCACCGAGATGGAGCAGCTCTGGCGCGGTCGCATCGCGCGCATCGACGAACTCATCGCATCCGAATCCTCCGAGGAAGGCTGAGAAATGCCTGTAACCGACGTCCGGCACGACTCCGACCAGCCGACCCTGACCATCACCGCGGAGTTCGCCGCCCCGGTGTCCCGTATCTGGCAGGTCTACGCCGATCCCCGTCAGCTGGAGAAGATCTGGGGACCCCCGACCTTCCCCGCGACGGTGGTCGACCACAATCCGAAGCCCGGCACCCGTACCACCTACTTCATGACCGGCCCCGATGGTGAGAAGTACGCCGGCTACTGGGATATCACGACCGTCGACGAACCGACGGGCTTCTCGTTCCTGGACGGCTTCGCGGAGCCGGACTTCACCCCGAAACCGGAACTACCCGTCTCACGGTGCGTCTACAGTTTCGAGGAGTTCGAGGGCGGCACGCGCGCAACCTATGTCAGCACCTACGAGAGCGCCGAAGCGCTCCAGCAGGTTCTGGACATGGGCGTGGTCGAGGGCGCCTCGTCCGCCATCAACCAGATCGACGCATTGGTAGCGGAGCAGTAGCACCGAGCCGAACCCCGGTCCGTGCGGAGAAGAAGTACACCTCGTCGGGTTTCGGGATCACGTGGATCTCGGAACCCGACGAGACGGGCACATGCCGATCCCACCGGACGACGATCCTGTCGGCATCTCCGTCCACGGTGTCCTTCGGCACCGCGTACACGAACGACTCGGCACCGAGTTCCTCGACCAGGACCGTCCGTAGCGACCAGGAGTCGGATCGCCACGCCCCCACGGTCGTCCACGATTCCGGACGGACCCCGATCACCACGCGATCGGAATCCACCGAACGCGGAACGCGGATTCGCAGCGCTCCGAGTTCGGCGTACCCGTCGTGTACAGCTGCCTCGACGAGGTTCATCCCCGGCGACCCCACGAACCCGGCGACGAAGGTGTTCACCGGCTCGTCGTACAACTTCCGAGGCGACGCGACCTGCTGAAGGCGGCCGTTCTCCAGGACGGCGACACGATCTCCCATCGTCATCGCCTCGACCTGGTCGTGGGTCACGTACACGGTGGTGGTGCCGAGCGACCGCTGCAACTCGGCGATCTGCGCGCGGGTGCTGACCCGCAGTTTCGCATCGAGATTCGAAAGCGGCTCGTCCATGCAGAACACTGCCGGGTGACGGACGATCGCGCGCCCCATCGCGACACGCTGACGCTGACCACCCGACAGCTTTCCGGGCTTGCGGTCCAGCAGTGATTCCAGTTCGAGCATCCGGGCGGCTTCGAGCACTCGGGCCGTGCGCTCGTCCTTCTTCATCCCCGCGTTCTGCAGAGCGAAAGCCATGTTCTCCGCCACGGTCATGTTCGGGTAGAGCGCATAGTTCTGGAAAACCATCGCGACGTCACGGGCCTTCGGTGGCAGTCCTGTGACGTCACGACCACCGATCTCCACGCGCCCGGAGTCGACCGCCTCGAGACCGGCGAGCATGCGCAGGCTCGTCGACTTGCCGCATCCCGAGGGCCCGACGAGGACGAGGAATTCCCCGTCCTCGATGTCGAGGTCCAGTCGGTCCACGGCAGGACGATCGGCACCGGGATACCGATGGGTGACGTTGCGGAAGGCGATGGCAGCCAATGGTGTTCCTTCTACTTCAGGTTGGGGGTGATCTGCCTGTCGACGACCGCCTGCAGCTGCTGCTGCACGTCGGCGAAGGTCGTTGCGACGTCGGCGTTCTGCAGTGCGATCCGTTCCAGGCCGGTCCCGATGATCTGATCGCCACCGGGGACGAACACCCGGGCGTAGTCCTGGGAGCGCGTGACGGCCAGCTGGTCGACCGCGGTCCGTGCGTTGGGGTTGTCCTCGAGGTACTCCTTCATGGCGGGGTTGTCCACCGCGGACTTCCGGACCGGCATGTAACCGATGTTCTGTGAGAAGTACGCGGTGTTGTCTCCGTTGGTGACGAACTCGACGAACTTCAGGGCATTGCGCTTGCGTTCGTCGGAGATACCGGACGGAATCGCCAGACCCGCACCACCGGTGGGGCATCCCGCGACGCCTTCGGGAGCCGGCAGGAAGGCCGTCCCGAATTCGAAGGACGCGTTCTGCGTGATACCCGACAGGTCTCCCGTGGACGCGATCGTGGAGGCGATGAGACCGGCGGAGAAGTCGTTCGCGATATCGGTCGTCACCGCGGCGTACTTCTTGTCGTGGATCATGCGCTTCAGGAATTCACCTGCCGCAATCGTCTTCTCGTCGGTGAACTTCAGGTCCCATCCGTCGGAATAGGCACCACCGAAGGTCCAGATCGGGCCCTCGAAGGTCCATCCGAGGTAATCCTTGGCGTTGCCCCAGCCGTGCGCGAGCCTGCCGTCGCCGACCACCCCCTGGATGCGGGGACCCCACTCGTCGAACTCCTCCCAGGTGTCGGGTCCGCGATCGGGAAGTCCGGCCTGCTGCCACACCTGCTTGTTGTAGTAGAACAGCGGAGTCGACCGCGCGTACGGAAGAGCGAAGTGACTTCCCTCGTAGAGATAGTCCGCGAGCAGGGAATCGACGTAGTCGCCGGTGTCCACTCCCACCTCGCGGAACAGATCGTCGAGCGGGGTGATCGCACCGGTGATCGCATAGTTGAACCACCACACGTCCGACAGCACGACCACGTCGGGCAGGTCGCCGCCGGAGAGCGCGGCGTTGAACTTCTGTGAGACCTCCTCGTAGTTCTTGCCACCGTCGATGAGATCGACCGTGATGCCCGGGTTCGCGTCCTGGAACCGCCGGATCAGCTCCTTCTCCACGTCCTGGGATTTGCCGGGGTGGTTGGACCAGAAGCTGATCCGCGATGCATCGCCGGATACCGATCCCGTTCCCGAAGTCTGGGACGAGCCACCGCCCGTCCCTGCACATGCGGTCAGCGCAGCGCTCGCAGCCACGAGACCGGTCAGCCCGAGGAAACGACGCCTGTCGATGTTCCTGATGTCCATTCCCAGCTCCCTGAGGATTCAGCCCTTGACCGCACCGGAGGTGAGGCCCTTGATCATGTGCTTTTGCAGCACAAGGAAAATCACGAGAATCGGCAGCATCGCGAGCACGGTGCCGGCCATGACCGGACCCCAGTTCGTGACACCGTCGTTGTTCTGGAGTTGTGTCAGCCCGATCGGTAACGGCGCAACGGATGCGTCGTCGGCCATCAGGAACGGCCATAGATACTCGTTCCACTCGTTCACGACGGTGATGAGCGCGAACGCGACCATGGTCGGGCCGGATACGGGGAGGACCACGCGCCACAGCAGCCGGAACGGGCCCGCTCCGTCCATCCGTGCGGCTTCGATGATCTCGGCCGGAATGGACAGGAAATGGTTGCGCATGAGGAACGTTCCGAAGGCCACGCCTGCCAACGGCACGATGATGCCCTGGAAGGTGTTGCGCCAACCCCAGTCCGCGACGAGCGCATAATTGGAGATGACGGTGATCTGGTTCGGCACCATCAGCGCGGCGATGATGCCGAGGAAGACGATGTTCTTGCCGGGGAACCGCAGGAACACGAGACCGAACGCACTGAACACTCCGAGGGCGAACTTCACCGTCGCCAGTATCGTCGTGATGACGATCGAGTTGCGCAGGAACAACCCGAACGGCACAGATTCGGTTGCCTCCGTGTAGTTCTGCGGATGGAAGACGCTCGGCCACCAGGTCACCGGCAGCGTGTAGATGTCGGGCCGCTCCTTGAACGATGTCACGACAATCCAGTACAAGGGCAGAGCCACCACCAGCAGCACGAGCACCATGGCGACATAGGCCAAAGCCGTGACGGCGCGCTCTCGTCTTCGGTGCGAACGCGTTTCGTCCGCGGGTGCGACCAGGTGCACGACAGACTTCTCCGCGACAGCGGTCACGAGTGACCTCCTCGGTCCATGATGCGCACCTGATAAACGGTCACCGCGAGCAGTACCAGGAACATGATGGTGGCAACGGTGGCGCCGTAGCCGGCACGGAAGTTGCGGAACGACTCGTCGTAGATCTGGTAGACCATCGTGGTCGTGCCGGTCCCCAACGGACCCCCACGAGTCATGACGTTGATGATGTCGAAGACCTGGAACGAATTGAGCAGCACGGTGATCGACAGGAAGTAGGTGGTGGGCCGCAATTGCGGAAGGACGACGCGCCGGAAGCTCGTTCCCCGGGAGGCACCGTCGATGGCGGCGGCTTCGCTCAACTCGGGCCGGAGTCCCTGCAGTGCAGCGAGATAGATGACGAATGTGTAGCCGAGATTCTTCCACATGTACGTCAGGGTCACCATCACCAACGCCCAGTTGGAGTCCTGGTAGAAGTCCGGCGTCGGAATTCCCACCCGGGTCAGGACGTCCTGCACCAGACCGAAGTTCGGATCGAAGACGAACTGGAAGGCGATTCCGACGGCCGCACCGGAGATGACGAACGGCGCGAACAGCGCCGACCGGACGAGATTGCGTCCATGGAGCCTACGGTCCAGAAGCAGTGCGAGCCCGAGTCCCAGTGCCATCGAACCGGCAACGGTCGCCACGGTGAACACGATCGTGTTGCCGACGATTTCCCAACTGTCGGGACGCGTGAACCATTCTCGGTAGTTGGCGAGTCCGACGAAGGTCGAGTTCGGGCTCGCGATGTTCCACTCGAAGAAGGAGAGCCGGATGTTGTCGGCGAGAGGCCGGTAGGTGAACAGGATCAACAGCGCGAGATTGGGCCCGACCAATGCCGCGAAGAGCGCGTAATCGCGCCACGGGCGGTGGCGGAGGCCGCGTTCGTGTTGCGGCAGGGTTCGTTCCGGACTCGGTGACACCGGAGCAGTGTGTGCCGACAGAACGAACCATGGGTTACGAAAGGGCGACGCCCCCTGCTATTCCGGACGAACGTTACGAACCGGAAGCAGGGGGCGTCGGAGATGTGCGTCGGTGTCAGAGATTCCAGTCGCCGAGACCGTCCCAGCCGTTGAGGGTTCCACCGGCCGTGTTCTGCACGATCACCGGATCGCCCTTCTTGGCGTTCTCGTAGAACCACTTGCCGTCCTCGGTGCTCACGTTGAGGCAGCCGTGGCTGACGTTGGTGTTGCCCTGCGCGCCGACCGACCACGGTGCGGCGTGGAGGAAGATGCCGCTGTTGGACATCCGCGTCGCGTACTCGACGTAGGTGCGATATCCCTCGGGGCTGTCGACGGGCACCCCGTAGGTCGACGAGTCCATGTACATGTCGCGGTACTTCTCACCGACGATGTACGTGCCGTTCGGGGTGTCGTGGCCGGGCTTGCCGAAGGACGTCGGCATGGTGCGGACGACCTCGCCGTTGCGGGTGACGGTGATGGTCTTGGTGTTGTTGTCGGCGACCGTCACCAGAGCGTCACCGATGGTGAACGACGACTGAGTGTCGCCGGCCTTCACGGTCACCGCGGTGTTCGCGGGCCAGAACTCGAACGGCTTCCAGCGGACCTGCGTGTTCGACGCCCAGTAGAAGTGCCCGTCGACGGGCGGCTGCGTGGTGATGCGGATGGCGCGTTCGGCGGCTGCACGATCTCCGACGGCCTCGTTGAAGCGGATGATGATCGGCTGCGCGACACCCACCGTCTCCCCGTTCGACGGGTTGACGGACGGAGCGGAGAACGGGGCGGCCGGCTCGGGAGCGAGCTGGGGCGGAAGCTGCGGCGGCGTCACCCCGGGCGGCGTGAGCCCTTCGATCAGCTCTTGGACACTCGGCACCTCGGGCCCACCGGGCCACAGCGGTGCCGCGCTCGCAGGACCGGCGGTGGCCAGTGCCACGGCGGCTGCGCCCACGAGTGCAGCACCGATCCGCGCAGATCGGCGGCCCGTGCGGCGACCGTTCGACAAAGCTCGCTTTTCGAACATTCCACAACCCATCGTTCAGCGGTGCGCCGCGCCTTACTTCCCCTGCGCGGCGTGCTCGTACCCATTCATTAGACACAGGACGGTTACGGACGGGCAATTCGAATGCGGACGGTCTCGGTGTTTTCCCAGCTCAGCGGACCGAGTGGTCTATTACGAATGCGGACGGCCACGGCGCGGGTGAACGGATATCACCCGCGCCGCAGACCCGCGGTCACACCATTTCCGGGACGTCGAGGTGGGCGATGACGAGCTCGAACTCACCGGTATCGAGCACCCTGGCGCCTGCTGCCCGAGTCACCTCGGAGCGGATGTCGTCGACATGTGCTCTGGTGCGGTCCATCGCCTCGGCACTGTCGAACGTCAACGAGGTCACCCCGCGACCACCGGCACGGTCGAGCATCAGGCTGGCGCTGCAGAAACCCTCGAGTTCCTCCATCCGCGGCAGCGCGGCCATCTTCCACATGTCCACACCGCGATCCACCTGCGCGGGATCGATGTCGACCCAGGTGACACTGCAGCAGGACCCACGGGTCGAGTGGTGATCGCGGTGCATGACGGCGATCTCCCAGTTGGCCACGTCCGTGGTGGCATGGAACATCCGGGCCGCCTCGTCCCGGAGCATGCGGGCCATGCCTTCGCTGGAGCGCAACACGTCCTCGTCCCGCCAGGAGCTGGTGGCGATGCATCGGCCCGAGCCGCGGTCGATCAGCAGGGACAGCCCCAGGCAACCGTTCATGTCCGCCAGGGCAGGCATCACGATGTCGCGTACGTGCTTGATCCCGGCGTCGATGTACGACGGATGCGCATGAATTGTGGTGGAGCGTGCAAACACGATCGGCACCCCTCTCCTCAGGGCGGCGCCGACGCGGCGCCGCCGGTCGTTTCGGCGCGACCCCCCACCCGAAACCACCCGTGTTCACACTGCTCCCCTACTCGGCCGTAGGCAATAGACGGACAGCGTGCGTCTGTCATCCTCGAAGGGTGGCGGCCTCGAACGGCATCGACCGTATCGGTCCCGGAGACCTGATCGAACTCGTCTCGGACGTGGGACGGGTACCCATGAATGTCGGTGCTGCGATCTTCTTCGCCGGTGAGAACCTGACGAACCCCACGACACTGATGACCGTGCTCGCCGAACGCCTCGTCCGGATTCGACGCCTGCGGCAATGCCTGATCGAGCCGGCCTTCGGACTCGGGCGTCCCTACTGGCTCGACGACGCCCACTTCGACATCGATGCCCACTTCTCCCAGTTGCGGTGCCCCGGTCCCCGCCACAGGGACGCCGCACTGACGCTCGCCGCGGACGCCCTTACCCGGCCGCTGCCCCGATCGCAGCCGTTGTGGCGCGCGCTGCTCGTCACCGACATCGCGGACCCGAACGGGCACACGGCGTTGGTGATGGTGCTGCACCACGTCCTGGCCGACGGGATCGGTGGTCTGTCGATCCTGGCGCATCTCGTCGACGGCACGGACAGCACACCGCCCATGCCCGAACAGCGCGCTTCAACGCAACCAACCAGACGAGAGTTGTTCTACGACAATGCAATCGGTCACTTGCGGGCGCTCCGCCGGGCACCGCGAGCCGTCGCACGTCTTCCTGCAGCATGGACAGAACTCGGGAGGGGCGCCGGCGGACGTGCCCCGCGGTGTTCGTTGAACGCGCCCATCGGGTCTCGTCTGGCGCTCGAGACCGTCGAGGTGGATCTGGACACGCTCCGTCGGGCGGGACGGCAGTGGGACGCAACGATCAACGATGTGCTGCTGGTCGCCGTCGGGGGCGCCCTCGCCACCATCCTGCACAAGCGCGGCGAGTTCCCGTCCGAGCTGATGATCTCGGTGCCGGTCTCCGCCCGCACCGCTGCCACGGGTGGGCAACTGGGCAATCGCGTCGGCGTCATGCCCGTCCGGGTACCGCTGGACGGGACCCCGGAGCACCGGTCGGTATCCGTCTCCCGCACGACCCGACTGCAGAAGGCGAACGTGCGGGGCCTGTCTGCCGAACTACTGGGTCCGGTCTTCCGCGCCCTTGCGGCCGTCGGGGCGTTCCGCCGGTTCGTGGACCGGCAGCGCCGGGTCAACTCGTTCCTGTCCGACCTGCCGGGACCGTCGTCGACGCTCACCGTTGCAGGAGTGCCTGTCGCGTCGATGGTGCCGATGATCGTCACCACGGGCAACGTCGCGGTCGCTTTCGCGGCCCTGTCCTATGCCGGCACGCTGACCGTGGCGGTCGTCGTCGACCCCGATCTCGTCCCCGAACACCGTGACCTCACGGAGGCCCTGCGCGAACAGTTCCGCTCGATCGTCGCCTCCGCACAGTGACTGCCGGCCGCTCCGATATGGCGGTCGGGAACCGAGGAGCGGAGTACCTTGCTGTGCATGTCGGAGGAGATCGCCGAGATCCGTACCCTCGCCGATGCCCGGAAGGTGTTGGCATCGCAACCGTTCAGCGTCCTGATCGGAGCCCGTCTGACCGAGTACGAGCGCGGCCGGGCAGTCCTGGAAATACCGCTCAGGGAGGAACTGCTCCAGCAGTTCGGCTTCGCGCACGGAGGTGTTCTGGCCTACGCGGCCGACAATGCGCTCACGTTCGCCGCAGGCACGGCCCTCGGGCCGTCGATCGTGACGACCGGCATGAGCCTCGACTACCTGCGGCCCGCCGGGGGCGTACTCCTACGCGCGGTCGCCACGATCGTCAGCACCAGTCGCAGGCAGGCACTGTGTCGTTGCGAGATCTACGCCGTCACCGAGGACGGGACGGAGAAGATGTGTGCGGCGGCGCAGGGCAGTGCTCGCCTGATCGATCTGAATCGTTGAGCGGGACAATCTGTTCCACCCTCCGTTCAGAGACCGAAGATCCTCGCCAGTCGCGCATCGGAGTCGTACAGGGCGTCGGTGTCGAAAGTGGATGCGGAGCTGAGCACCTCGTTCGCCCCGGTGGAGACGAGCAGTTTTTCGAGCCCTTCGGCCACCTGATCCTCGGTGCCGGCCAGCGAACCCTTCGCGGTCTCGTCGACGATGCGGCGGCGCCGCTCGGTCATCGGCTGCCGGCGGATCTCCTCGATCGGGGACAGCGGCGGGAACGCCCCCTCTTCGCGTGAGACGGCCATCGCCCAGGCCTCCGGAAGCTGCAGCTCCCGAGCCTCGGCTTCGGTGTCGGCGATGAGGATGTCCAGGCCGACGACAACATAGGGCTCAGCGCCGGGTGTGGCCGGGCGGAAGTCGGCGCGATAACGGTCGAACGGTTCCGATCCCTGCCGCAGAAGCGGTCCGGCGACGACGACGGGCAGGCCCAGACGCG
The DNA here is from genome assembly GCF_019641445.1 of Rhodococcus sp. DMU2021. NCBI lineage: Bacteria > Bacillati > Actinomycetota > Actinomycetes > Mycobacteriales > Nocardiaceae > Rhodococcus > Rhodococcus sp. DMU2021. Next base: position 70,976 of record NZ_JAIFKB010000020.1, on the reverse strand, counting down.
CCGCCAGCCGCATACCCTGCCCGGTGCCGAGGACGAAGATCGGAGGCGGCTCGGACAGTCGAGGACGCACCGTCACTTCGGCGGTGCCGTGCAGATAACCGCGCAGTTCCTCGATGTCGGCGGCGAAGTCGTCCGCGTCGGCCTTGTGGGTCCGCAGCGCATCGCGCACAGGCGCGGTGAATCCGAGGGAACGACCGACACCCAGATCGATCCGTCCGGGGTGCATCGCTTCGAGCATCGCGAACTGTTCGGCGACGACGATCGGTTGATGGTTGGGCAGCATGACGCCGCCGGATCCCACCCGGATCCGGCTCGTCCGCTCCGCGATCGTGCCGATGAGCAGCGGTGGAGCTCCCGACGCGATGCCTGGGACGGCGTGGTGCTCGGCCACCCAGAAGCGGTGGTAGCCGGCCGCCTCGGCGAGTTCGGCGCGACGCAGGGTCTGCTGCAATGCGGCAGCGTCCCGCTGCCCCTCCCGGGTCCGGGAGCGGTCCAGCAACGACAACGCCACCTGCACGGTCGTCTCAACACCGCGACCGTCCCGGATCTTCCCTGCAGGTCAGGGATCTTCGGGACCCCAAGGGCGTCCGGCTGCGATCCAGTCCCCGTGGAAGTGGAGTTGCCCGTGCTCCGAGGCCTTCTGCGCCGCGGCGACACCGTGTGCATCGGCGAGGTACAGCAGGAGATCGGCGATCGCGTCTCCGACCGCGACGACCTGGTCGCGGGCAACACCCGCTCGGATCGCCATCTCGGCGAGTACGCGCCCGGTACCGATCGCCCCTGTCACCGCGGCCGGTCGTTGCGGGTGGTCGCCGTGCAGCGACGACACGGGACGACTCCGTGTTCACCCAGCTCCGCCAGGTACAGCGCGTCGCTCCACGGCACGTGCGGAAAGCGGTCGAGTCGGGCACGGGAGAGCGGCACCCCGCACAGGGTCTGATTGGTGCCGGGCGTCCATGCGTGGGTGTCGCCGGACGGGTAGCGGATCCCGTCGGTATTGATCCATCGGCCCGACGCAGCGACCGCCGGGTGGGAGTGCTGAGCCATGGGTCCGGGTTCCCGCCACCGGACGGGATTACTCGATCCGCGACGCTGCGAGCATCTCCTCGATCGAGACGAACTTCAGGCGCGAGCGTCCCGCCGCCGATCCGCGGGCCTTCTCCTGCTTGTCGATCTGCAGCCAGCCCCGGTAATCGATGTGCTCCGGACGCCGCTCGGCCACCAGCGCCGCCAACTTCTCCCGATCGGCGACCGGCTCGGGCAGCTTGCCCTCGACGAAATCGTCGAGGATCTTCTCGACCGTTTCGGCAGAGCACTGCTTGTTGGTGCCGATCACGCCGCTGGGACCACGCTTGATCCAACCGGCGGTGTAGACACCGGGCACCGGTGCTCCGGCCTCGGCGTCGATCACCCGGCCGCCCTCGTTCGGGATGACCCCGCGCCGCTCGTCGAAGGGCAGACCGGCCGGCGCGGTGCCGCGGTAACCGATCGAACGCAGCACCAATCCCGCCTCGAGGATTTCGGTCTGTCCGGTCGGGCGGGCCTCGAGACGGCCGTCGACCTCGACCAGTTCGTTGCGCTCGAGGGTGATCGATTCGACAACACCGTCGCCGGAGATCTCCACCGGCGAGGCGAGATAGCGCAGCACGACCCGCTTGTTGCCCTCGGTGGGAGTGCGCTGCGCGAAGCCCTCGACCTGCCGCACCTTGAGCGTCAGGCGGGGTTCTACCTCCGGATCGTCGATCAGCGCGCGGCTGACCGGGTCGAGTTCGACCTCGACCGGGTCGACGACCACATCGACACCGGGCAGCGAGCCGAGCGCGAGCAGCTCCGGGTTGGTGTAGGCGGCCTGCGCCGGGCCGCGCCGGCCCACGACCACGACCTCGCGGATGTTCGACTTCCGCAGCGCCTCGAGCGCGTGCTCGGCGATGTCGGTGCGCGCGAGCTCGTCGGGGTCCATCACCAGGGCTCGCGCGACGTCCAGGGCGACGTTGCCGTTGCCGATGATCACCGCGCGTTCGGCCGACAGATCGAAGGTGTGGTCGGCGAAATCAGGGTGTCCGTTGTACCAGGCGACGAACTCGGTCGCGGCGCGGCTGCCCACGAGGTCCTCTCCCGGGATGCCCAGCGTGCGGTCGCCCGCGGCACCGACGGCGTAGATCACGGCGTGATGGTGCGCGAGCAGTTCCTCGTGGGTGATGTGGGTGCCGACCTCGACGTTGAAATAGCACTGGGTGTTCTTGTGGCCGATGGCGCTGCGGAAGAGGTCGCCGACTCCCTTGGTGCTCTGATGATCGGGGGCCACACCGGCACGCACGAGCCCGTAGGGGGTGGGCAGGCGGTCGAAGATGTCGACCTGCACCGCCGAGTGCGTCACCAGATCCATCGCGGCATAGCACGCCGCAGGACCCGAGCCGACGATCGCCACCCGCAGCGTGCCCAGCTCGGCGGGCAGCTTGCGGCGCGTGCGCAGCTCGGGCCAGTTCGGTCCGATCGGGTAGCGACGGTAGTACTCGGCGTTGATCTCGAGATACGGCTCCTGCGCCGGCGTGAGTTCGTTGTCGGCGGCGATCGCATCCACCGGGCACTCGTCGACACAGGCCCCGCAGTCGATGCACGTGTCGGGATCGATGTAGAGCATCTCCGTGGTCGCGAAGGGTGCTTCGTCGGGTGTCGGGTGGATGCAGTTGACCGGGCAGACCTCGACACACGAGGCGTCGTTGCAGCACGCCTGGGTGATTACATAAGCCACAGTTGTACCTGCCTACAGTGCCGATTCCGGACAACGAACGGGCCTCAGACTAGTACACGTTCCAGTTTCGGTCGAGAACCACGTTCTCGAAACGAGATCATCGAATTTCCGGCTGTCGAGGTGCCTCAGATGTCCGTTTCGGCGCTCGATTCGATGCGGAAACCGATTTTGAGAGTGACCTGCGTGTGGGCCACCCGGCCGTCGTCGATGTGGCCCCGGATGTTGACCGTCTCGAACCACTCGAGATGCCGCGTGGTCTCCGCTGCTCGCGCCACCGCTTTCGCGATCGCGTCGTCGACTCCCGTCGTCGACGATCCGACGACCTCGATCACCCGGTAGACATGGCTCATGGCTGAACTCCTCGAATCGACGATGCTCCGATTCGGATCGTCCCGCCCTCGAGGGACCCCCGTCCCCGGAACCACGAAAATGACAGAAAGATTCAGGCACGACGCGCGAGCGACCGGGCGAGTTCGCCCAGCCGCGCCAGACGCAGGTCCCCGAGCGGGATCGCGCCGGCACCGAGCCGGTTGGTGACGAAGGCGAGCGACAGACCGGTGTCGAGATCGGCGTACGCCCCCGAGCCACCCACTCCGTAGTGCCCGAGCGCACCACGCGGACGCTGGATGCTCGCGAAGATGGGCTGGTGGTAGCCGAGCCGCCACGCCATCGGCACACCGAGCACGTAGTCCCGGCTGCGCACCCGCACGCGCGACATCTCGTCGATCGTGGTGGCGTCGAGGAACTTCACGCCGTCGATCGTCCCGCCGGCGGCTATCGCCCCGTACATACGCGCGAGCGAGCGGGCGGTGAACACACCGTTCCAGCCCGGCATCACCGAGTCGTGCACGGCCGGGTCGCCGACGAGCCTGTCGAAGCCGTCGGGCATCGCGGCCTCGGCGAGACCGCGGGTCGGTTCGAGTCGCGACAGGACCGCGGCGCTCGCACCCCAGTGCAGGCCGACCGGGGCGAGCCGTGGGAAGAGCTTCGCGATACGGCCCCGTTCGTCATGAGGCACGCGGTACCAGAAATCGGGATCGCCGAGGGGCCGGGCGATCTCCTGCTCCACGACCTCCACGAAGGGCAGACCGGTCACCCGCTGCACGAGTTCGGCGACGAGCCATCCGTAGGTGACGGCGTGGTAGCCCGAGCCGCGTCGCCGCCGTCGATCCGGTGCCGCCTGCTCGAGTGCCGCGACGGTCGTCTCGTAGTCGAGGATCCCGCGCGTCCCCGGAACCAGACCGCGCACCCGGTGCAGGCCGGATCGGTGGGTCATGACGTCCGCGACGGTGATGTCATCTTTGCCGTTCGCGGCGAACTCCGGCCAGTACTGCGCAACGGGCGCGAAGTAGTCGATCACTCCGCGCTCGGCCAGACGGTGCACGACGGTCGACGCCACGCCCTTGCCGGTCGAGAACGACAACGCCATGGTGTCGCGGCTCCACCGCTTGTCGGGGGCCGACCAGCCGGACCAGATGTCGAGGACCTTCTCACCGTGGAGATAGGCGGTGAGTGCGCCGCCGCCGTCCCGGGGCCGCTTGTACAGCGAGAAGAACGCGTCGGCCAGCCGCAGGAATCGCGCATCGACGACCATCTCGGTCGGCGCCGCCGGGCCCGGCCGGGCGTCGATCCGCCCCGGGACGTGCACCGGTGCGAACGACGCTGTCGCCCCGGCAGGTTCGAAGACTGCTCCGGTCGTCATCGCGACACCTCCATCGGCATGTGCGACAGGCTACGACGACACGGAACGTAAAGGAAGGGTTTACGTACAGTCTGTCTGTCGAGGATCCCGGCGAGACGCGTCGAATCTACGGCAGGGGCGACGGCGGCGTCTGCGCGCCAGGAGTGAAGTACCGGAAGTCGCCCAGCACGACACACCCGCGTGCGGCCTCGAGTTCGAACGCGGCCGCCGCCGTGCCCTCGCACAACACCGGATCGTCGGCGTCGCCCACATAGGCCTGCGACTGCGGACCCGCGGCGACGACCGCCGTGCCCGGACTTTCGAGCACACCGAGCGCCAGGGCCTCCTCCCCCACGCCGATCGCGAACAGCCGTCCCGACGTGCTTTCCCCGGCGCCGACACCGCCGTCGAATCCGGCGGCCACCACCTGTGCGGCACTGCGGGCATCGGCGAATCCCACGCCCCGCTCGGCATAGCTCCACGCCTCGGCGGTGCCGTCGGTGGACGCACCGCACGCTTCGCCACCGTCGATCTGCACGATCTCGGCCGGGGCACCCGGCGGTGCCGTGCACGTCGTGGCCGCGGACGCGGTCTGAGGAATGAGGAAACCGACCCCGATGGCGGCAGCGATTACTGCCCCGACGCCGAGAACCCGACCGGACGCCCACGAGCGAATCACGACATCGACCCTTCCGAACCTCGAGTGACTGTTCTCTCGGACAGTTTATGGACTCGCACCTCGGGAGGACTCATACTCGAGGTCACGACAGGGACGCGATTCCCCGAACGTTCCGGTTCACGTGTCCTTTGCCCGGTCGGTGTCGCGGGATGGTTGGACGCGCTTCGGCTCCCCCGGCATCTTCGGGTGATTCGGCGGATACGGCAGGTCGCCGATACCGTTCGCCTCGTCCCGTTCGGCCATCTCGAGCAGAACGTCCAGCGAGTGCGCATGCGCATCGAGATCCGCCATCGGATCGCCGCGCTTCGCCAGCAGATCCGGCACCGTGGCGATCGTGAAGTCGTCAGGTTCGGCGTCGACCAGCTCGTCCCAGGTCAGCGGAGTCGAGACGGTCGCGATCGGGGTGCGACGGACCGAGTAGGCCGAGGCGATCGTCTTGTCGCGCGCGTTCTGGTTGTAGTCGAGGAAGAGCCGCTCTCCGCGCTCCTCCTTCCACCACGCCGTCGTCGCCCGCCCGTCGCTGCGCCGCTCGATCTCACGCATGAGCGCGATCCCCGCACGACGGACTCCGACGAAATCCCATTCGGGCACGATCCGCAGATAGATGTGGAGTCCCCGCCCACCGGACGTCTTGGGATATCCGGCGAGTCCCAGTTCGTCGAGAAGCGGGCGCACGACCTCCAGCGCCACGGCCCGCGCGTCGCCGAAATCGGTTCCCGGTTGCGGGTCGAGGTCGATGCGCAATTCGTCGGGACGGTCGGTGTCGCCGCAGCGCACCGGCCACGGATGGAAGGTCACGCACCCGAGATTGGCCGCCCACACCACGTCGGCAGCCGAACACACACGCAGCGCATCGGCGGTACGCCCCGACGGGAACGTGATCTCGCAGGTCGCCACGTGGTCGGGTCGCTTGACCGGTGCCCGCTTCTGATAGATCTCCTCCCCCTCGATGCCGTCGGGAAAGCGCTGCAGATGCGTCGGCCGATCGCGCAGAGCCGTCAGGATCGGTGCGTCGAACTCGGTGGCGACCCTGCGGTAGTACTCCACGAGGTGCCGCTTCGTGCCACCCGCGGCGCCGAGCTGCGGGAAGTAGATCTTGTCGGGGTTCGACAACCGCACGGGCGTGCCGTCGACGTCCAACTCCTCCGCGGGCGAACGCTTCGTGGCCATGTCAGTCCTCCGTCCGGTCGAGCACATCCGACAGGTCGTAGCGCACCGGCACCTCCAGCTGGTCGAACGTGCAGCTCTCGGGGTCACGGTCGGGACGCCACCGCAGGAACTTCGCTGCGTGCCGGAACCGCATCCCCGCTCCCGACACACCTTCCATCTGGTCGTACGCGACCTCCACGACACGTTCGGGACGCAACGGCACCCAGCTGCGGTCCACCGCCGAACGCCACCGCGTCGGTTCACCCTGCTCGACGACGTCGTCCCCGAGTCGCAGCGGTTGCAGTTCGGCGAGCAGTTCCTCGCGCCGCTCCCGCGTGAACGCCGAGGCTCCGCCGACCATCGCGAGTTCGCCGTCGTGATAGAGCCCGAGCAGCAACGACCCGATGCCCTCGACGCTCTTGTGCATGCGGTAGCCCATGAGGACGCAGTCGGCGGTGCGGGCATGTTTGAGCTTGAGCATCTCCCGCTTGTCGGGCACATAGAGCCCGTCGAGTCGCTTGGCGATCACGCCGTCGAGGCCGGCCCCTTCGAACTCCTCGAACCAGCGGCGGGCGGTATCGGTGTCGGTCGTGGCCACCGTGACATGACAGCTCTTACCCCCGCCGATCTCGGACCGCAGCCGCGCGCGCCGCTCCGCGAACGGGGTCTCCATGAGATTCTCGTCGGCGAGAGCGAGCAGATCGAAACCGACGAACACGGCCGGTGTCTGCTCGGCGAGCATCGTGACCCGGCTGGCGGCCGGATGGATCCGCTCGGACAGCGCCTGCCAGTCGAGTCGGGTGCGGCCGTCGTGTTCGCGCGGGACGACGATCTCCCCGTCGACCACGCACCTGCGGGGCAGTTCGGCGCGCGCGGCGTCGGCGAGTTCCGGGAAGTAGCGCACGAGGTCCTTGCCTCCGCGCGAGCCGAGAACCACCTCGTCACCGTCGCGGAAGACGATCGCCCGGAACCCGTCCCATTTGGGTTCGTAGGACCACTCGTCGGGACCGTCTTCGGGTTGGGAGGGGACGGTGGAGGAGACCTTGGCGAGCATCGGGGCGAGCGGCGGCACCACAGGCAGGTCCATGCGGCACATCGTTCCACCCTGTACGGGTACCGGCAGCACTTCCGTAGGCTCTTCGACCATGAACATTCTCCGAGGGGCGGCCGGTGCCGCGATGGCGTTGGCGGCAGCAGGGGTGCTCGGAGGATGCGCGACCCAGGTCGAAGGGCAGGCCGTGCCCGCCGCGAACGCCCTGGACACGTCCACGGCGCCGTCCTTCTCCCTACCCACCACGACCCCGTCGGCGTCGTCGTCGACCGAGTTGAGCGTCGACGTCGCAGCCGGCGAATGCGTCGCGCTCGGCGGCACGGTCGACGACGCGACCATCGACTACGCGGTGTGCGGCAGCCCGAGCTCGAATTACAAGGTCGTCGACGTCGTCGATGCCAGTGCCATGTGCCCCGGCGACATCGACCAGACCTACTACGAGTCCTTCGGCGGCATCGAGGTCGGCGCGTTGTGTCTCGACATCGACTGGGTGGTGGGCGACTGCATCGACCTCGGCGGCGAGGATCCGCAGCGCATCGACTGCGGTGAGCCCGCGGTCCAGGGCGAGGAGGTCACCGAGATCCTGCTCGACACCTCCGACGTGAACGACTGCTCCACGTCCGAGGGGGGGTTCGTGTACCGGGAACGCAACTTCGTGGTTTGCACCGACACCATCTGAGGTTCTCTCCTTGTGCGGATGCCCGTCGCGGCCGCGACGGAGCATGTCGGTGCCTCCCGCAACAATGCGTTCGACAGATCATCATCCGACGGACGCGAGGACGGAACATGACGCACTGGCCGGACAGACCGATCTGCGCGTTCGATCTCGAGACCACCGACCGGGATCCCCGCAACGCCCGCATCGTCACGGCATGCGTCGCGACCTTCGACGGCGATCGCATCGACACACGCTCGTGGCTGCTCGACCCGGGTATCGCGATACCCGAGGAGACCACCGCGATCCACGGCATCACCACCGCCCACGCCCGCGCCGAAGGACTCGACTATCTCGAGGGATACAAGCAGATCCGGCAGGCCGTGAGCGACGCGTGGGCGCGCGGCCACATCGTCGTCGCATTCAACGCCAGCTACGACCTGACGGTCCTCGACGCCGAAGGACGCCGGCTCGGCCTGACGGGGCTCGACATCGGCACGGTCGTCGACCCGTACGTCATCGACCGGGAGATGGACCGCAGCCGGCCCGGCAGGCGCACACTGCAGGCGGTGTGCGAGGCGTACGGGGTGTCGCTGCCGAATCCGCACGAGGCCGAGGCCGACGCGCTCGCCGCCGGCCACCTGACCCGCGCGCTCGTGGCGAGATTCCCCGAGCTCGCCGAACTCGACATCATGGCCGATCAGGCCGCCTGGCACGCCGAACGGCAACGCAGCTTTGCCGAGTACCTGCGCGGGCTGGGTCGCGAGGTCGTCGACGTCGACGACAGCTGGCCCGTCCGGCTCCCCACGCCGGTGGGTACCGATGTCCTCGAGCGTCCCGCGACCGAGACCAGGTTCCGACGCGCGCTGAGCGCGATCCGCGGGTTCTTCCGGCGACTGCGCCGCCGCTGATCAGGAGTGCGGTCGATCAGGGCAGCAGTCCCTGCCGCCGCGCCTCGACGACCGCCGCGTGCCGACTGCGCACATCGAGTTTGTCCATGGCGTTACGCAGATAGGTCTTCACCGTCTCCACGCGCAGCGACAACCTGTCGGCGATCTCCGCGTTGCGGCAGCCCAGCGCCACATGACTCAGCACGTCGTGCTCGCGCGCGGTCAGATGCGTCCGCGGCTGCGACGCACCGTCGCGCGCCCGGGCCAGTGTCTCCTCGACGTTCCGCACCTGTTCCCTGATCACCGGGTCGTCGGTGCGCGCCGCGATCGCCCGCAGCGCCACGAGGCTTTCCGTCAGCGCTTCGGAGACGGCGGCAGGCACGGTGGCGCCGTGCGCGGCCCGCGTGTTCCCGATCAGCGACACGCGGCGATCGACCTCGTCGCGGATCTCGATCTCCCGCGCGAGCTCCGCGGCCGACCGCACGACCTTCTCCGCTACGACGTCGCCGATGGGCCGGTTGACCCTCAGCCCGCCGTAGATCGCCGCCCGGGTGCGTCCGCGCACCACGACCGGCACGGCGAGCAACGACTCGATTCCCTCCCCGGCGACCTGCCGGTCGTAGTGGTGGGTGATGTGCGGGGAGGTGAAGTAGTCGGCGACCGCGCCGGGTCGTTGTTCGACGACCACCCGACCGCCGAGTCCACGTTCGGCGGCGATCACCAGATTGCGCAGGGCACGACCGCGGGTTCCGACGAATCCGGACAGGACGACGTCCGAGCCCTGCACCGCGCCACCGAAGAGCACCGGTAGTTCCGTCGTCGCCTCGAGGTCGCGCAGCGTGGCGCGGAGGGTGTCGAGATCGTCGGGACGCAACACATCCGGCACGGCGACATCCATCGATTGCTCCTGCTCTTCCCTCCGAACACCCACTTTCGAGGGTAGAGGGGCCAGTTCCACGATTTGTAACCTGCACATCGCCCGGTGTTGCAACGATCACAGAAGACGCCGGAATCCGAGTAGGCCACCCCGGAGGTATCCGTGTCCATCGCCCCCGTCCGTCCCGGCTCGACCGGAGCCGCGAACTACAGCCAGATGAGCCCGCTGCGCTTCCTCGAACGGTCCGCGGCGGTGTTCCCGGATCGCACCGCGATCATCCACGGCGACCGCACGTACACCTACGCCGAGTTCGCCGACGAGGCGCAGCGGCTCGCGCGCGTGCTGCGCAGCCGTATCGAGCCGGGCGACAAGATCGCGTACCTGACTCCGAACGTGCCCGAGATGCTCATCGCGCATTTCGCGGTTCCGCTCGCGGGCGGTGTGCTGGTCGCGCTGAACTCGCGCCTGGCCGGGCCGGAACTCGAGTACATCCTCGACCACTCCGAGACGAAGCTGCTGTTCGTCGACTCCGAACTGCTCGGATCGGTCGCGAACGTCCGCGACAACGTTCCGGGCGTCGCCGAGATCATCGAGGTCCCCGACTCCACCGTGCCCGCTCCCGAGGTACCCGCCGGGGTGGCCACCGCCCGGTACGACGAGTTCCTCGCGCAGGCCGACTCGCTCGATGCGACGCCGCTGCCGTGGAGCGTCGACGACGAGCTCGGCGTCATCACCCTCAACTACACCTCGGGCACGACAGGCAAACCCAAGGGCGTGATGTACACCCATCGCGGCGCGTACCTGAACTCGCTGGGCGAGACCTTCCACAACAGCTTCGACGGGCAGAGCAAGTATCTGTGGACACTGCCGATGTTCCACTGCAACGGCTGGTGTACGCCCTGGGCGGTGACCGCTGCGGCGGGCACCCACATCTGCCTGCGGGCGGTGCGGGCCGACGCGATCTGGGATGCCATCGACAACCTCGGTGTCACCAACCTGTGCGGTGCGCCCGCGGTGTGCTCGACCATCGCGAACGCCGAGCAGGCTCATCCACTCGACCGTCCGTTGCGGATCACCACGGCCGGCGCGCCGCCGTCGCCGACGGTGATCGCCCAGCTCGAACAGATCGGCATCACGGTTGTCCACGTCTACGGACTCACCGAGGTGTACGGCCCGTACACGATCTGCGAGTACCAGGACAGCTGGGACGACAAGCCGGCCGACGAACGCGCCGCGCTGCTCTCCCGTCAGGGTGTGGGCATGCTGCAGGCCGAGACCGCGCGGGTCGTCGACGAGGACATGAACGACGTGCCCGCCGACGGCGAGACCATGGGCGAGATCGTGCTGCGCGGCAACAACGTCATGCTCGGCTACTACAAGGACCCGGACGCGACCGAGGAGGCCTTCCGCGGCGGCTGGTTCCACACCGGCGACCTCGGCGTGATGTACCCGGACGGATACATCCAGCTCAAGGACCGCGCGAAGGACATCATCATCTCCGGCGGCGAGAACATCTCGACCGTGGAGGTCGAGCAGGCGATCGTCAGCCACCCGGCGGTGCTCGACGTCGCGGTCGTCGGCGTTCCGGACGAGAAGTGGGGTGAGCGTCCCAAGGCGTTCGTGATCCTGAAGAAGGGCGAATCGGTCACGGCCGAGGAGATCATCGACTACACGCGCACGCTGCTCGCCGGGTACAAGGTGCCGCGCGACATCGTCTTCCCGCTGGAGCTGCCCCGCACCTCGACCGGCAAGATCCTGAAGTTCGAGCTGCGATCGGCCGAAGCCGCCGAGGGGTGAGCCGACCCCTCACGACTGCATTGGATACTCGACGCCATGACATCCGGTACCGGTAACAGCACCCGTCGCCTCGATTCGACGGGCCCCGATCCCGCCCAGTTCCGGGTGCATGTCGTCACGCAGGCGATCCGTTTGTTCTCCGAGTTCGGCTACGAGTCGACCACCGTCGAGCAGATCGCCGCGGCCGCAGGGGTGTCGCGGCGGACCTTCTTCCGGCAGTTCCGGTCGAAGGAGGACGTGATCTTCGCCGATCACGAGTCGCTGCTCGAGCAGGTCGCCGAGTACCTCTCGCAGGATTTCGACGATCCGTGGGCGGCGGCCTGCGAGGGGGCCAAGCTCGTCTTCGGGCACTTCCGGGACCGGCGCGAGCTGGCGGTGTGGCGGTATCGGGTGGTGCAGCGGGTGCCGGCGCTGCGGGAGCGCGAACTCGTCACCACCTACCGCTACGAGCGGTTGTTCACCGACTTCCTGCGCGCCGCCGTCCCGACGGAGAAGCCGGTGCGCACCGTCAGCTTCGCGGCGGCGATGACCGCCACGCACAATTTCGTGTTGCGCGCGATGATCCGCGGCGACGAGACCGCCACTGCCGAACGCCTCGAGCAGGAGCTGCTCGAGCTCCGCCGCACGTACGGGGTGGTTCCGGTGCCCGAAGGCGCGACGAACGGGAAGGTCGCGCCGGCTCCGCCGGCGGTCGCGGTGGTGACCTATCCGGCCCACCTGACACCGGCCGAGATCGCCGAGCAGGTTCGGCTCCAACTCGAAGGCGCACAGCAGCGCCGTTGACCTGGCACTGAGTGCCGTGGTTACAATCGACTCATTCCGTCACGTCGCGAACCCTCGCCCCGATATCGTCGAGGGAGCTACGTTCGCAAATCTGGCACCGCGTGCCGTTAGGAGTCCGCCGTCATGGCCCTCAATCCCGACTTCGATCTGTTCAAGCTCTCCGAGGAGCACGACGCGCTGCGCGAGGCCATCCGCGCGCTCGCCGAGAAGGAGATCGCGCCCTACGCCAAGGACGTCGACGAGAACTCCCGCTTCCCGCAGGAAGCCCTCGACGCCCTCAACAAGTCGGGCTTCAACGCCATCCACGTGCCCGAGCAGTTCGAAGGCCAGGGCGCCGACTCGATCGCCGCCTGCATCGTCATCGAAGAGGTCGCCCGAGTATGCGGCTCCTCCTCGCTGATCCCCGCCGTCAACAAGCTCGGCACCATGGGCCTGATCCTCCGCGGCTCCGACGAACTCAAGGCCAAGGTCCTCCCCGACATCGTCAACGGCGCGATGGCCTCCTACGCGCTGTCCGAGCGCGAAGCCGGCTCCGACGCCGCCTCCATGCGCACCCGCGCCAAGGCCGACGGCGACGACTGGATCCTCAACGGCTCCAAGTGCTGGATCACCAACGGTGGTAAGTCCACCTGGTACACCGTCATGGCCGTCACCGACCCCGAGAAGGGCGCCAACGGCATCTCCTCCTTCATGGTCCACAAGGACGACGAGGGCTTCGTCGTCGGACCGAAGGAGAAGAAGCTCGGCATCAAGGGCTCCCCCACCGCCGAGCTGTACTTCGAGAACTGCCGCATCCCCGGCGACCGCATCGTCGGCGAGCCGGGCACCGGCTTCAAGACCGCTCTCGCGACCCTCGACCACACCCGCCCCACCATCGGTGCGCAGGCCGTCGGCCTCGCCCAGGGCGCCCTCGACGCGGCGACCGCCTACGTCAAGGACCGCAAGCAGTTCGGCCGCCCGATCTCCGACAACCAGGGTGTGCAGTTCATGCTCGCCGACATGGCGATGAAGGTCGAGGCCGCACGCCTGATGGTCTACACCTCCGCCGCTCGCGCCGAGCGCGGCGAGCCCAACCTCGGCTTCATCTCGGCCGCCGCGAAGTGCTTCGCGTCGGACGTCGCCATGGAGGTCACCACCGACGCCGTGCAGTTGTTCGGTGGCGCCGGCTACACCACCGACTTCCCGGTCGAGCGCATGATGCGCGACGCGAAGATCACGCAGATCTACGAGGGCACCAACCAGATCCAACGCGTCGTCATGTCGCGCGCGCTGCTGCGCTGACACCGGTCGCGTAGGTTACCCCCGGAACATCGAAGCGATCAGGAGTTACCGCAGTGGCAGTGGAAAAGGTAGGCGTGATCGGTGGCGGCACCATGGGTGCCGGTATCGCCGAGGTGTGCGCCAAGGCCGGTAGCGACGTCCTCGTCAAGGAGACCACCGAGGAGTTCGCCGCCGCGGCACGCGAGCGTCTGAAGAAGTCGATCGGACGTGGCGTCAAGTCCGGCAAGATCACGCAGGAGGACGCCGACGCGGTCCTCGGACGGATCCGCGTCACCCTCGACCTGAAGGAGTTCGCCGACCGCGACCTTGTCGTCGAGGCCGCCCCCGAGATCGAGTCTCTCAAGGTGGAGATCTTCTCCGAGCTCGACAAGATCGTGAAGCCCGAAGGCATCCTCGCCACCAACACGTCGTCGATCCCCGTCATCAAGATGGCGCAGGCGACGCAGCGGCCCGGCAAGGTCGTGGGCGTGCACTTCTTCAACCCGGTGCCGGTGATGCCGCTCGTCGAGATCATTTCGGCGCTCACCACCGACGAGGCCACCGCCGACACGGTGTTCGACTACGCGAAGAACACCCTCGGCAAGACGGCCGTGCGCGCAGGCGACCGTGCGGGTTTCATCGTCAACGCCCTGCTCATCCCGTACCTGTGCTCGGCAGTGCGCATGCTCGAGTCGGGCTACGCGACGAAGGAAGACATCGACGCCGCGATGAAGGGCGGCTGCGGCTACCCGATGGGACCGCTGACCCTCATCGACACCGTCGGCCTCGACATCACCCTCAACGCCGCGCAGTCGCTGTACGACGAGTTCGCCGAGCCGCACTACGCACCCCCGGCACTGCTGCGCCGCATGGTCGACGCGGGTCGCCTGGGTCGCAAGACCGGCGAGGGCTTCTACAGCTACAAGTAGGCCTCACTCGGACGCCCCTGCCGTTCCTTCTCGGAACGGCGGGGGCGTCTGCGCATCCGGACAGCCGGGAGGTACGCAACAACAGTTCCGGGCTCGCAACACGGCCAGCAACTGCCGGCGTTGCGAACCTTCACTACGTGTTGCGTACCTCGCGTACGACCGATGCCCCGCTCGAAGTCGCCCGACGGTCCGCTCCGGCTCCGTGAGGGCGCCGTCTGCTATCGTCCCCACCCGGACGTATCGGGGGATTCTGTCGGGGGGCAGTGGTGACATTGCACGTAGATCCTGAAGTGCTGCGCACATTCGCAGCCTTCGTGGCGGACACCGCCGACGCGATGAACGACTGGGACGTCGGCGAACCGTATGCCGTGTCGCAATCAGCACTTCCCGGAACAGAATTCGCGGCCGTCTGCGCACGAGCCTTCACCGCCACCGATCAAGCACTCGGCAACGTGTGCAGTCGCCTGCGCGAGATCGTCGACATCACCGACGGCGCCGCGAACGATTACGTCGTCGCAGAGACGGACTTCGTGGCTGCACTCTCGGCGATGGATCAGCACGGATGAGACCGGGAGTCGCTGCGGTCCGGTCCTGGAATCCCGACGCGCTGCGAATCACCGCCGACCACCTCGACGTGCTCGTCGACACACTCGACGACCGCATGAAAGGTCTGCTCACCGAGCAGGATGTGCTCGCCGAGCGATGGTCCGGCGACGCCGCACGTGCCGCCGCCGCGCGAGTGGTCCGCGAACGCTCGCTGGGCAGCGCCATCGCCGAAGCACTCCTGCAGGTCGCTGAGGCGTACCGCACCGGCGCGTGGCTCGTCGAAGGCACCCGCCTGCACCTCCTGTCGGTCGTGGGCGGCGCCGAACAGTCCGGGTTCACCGTGCACGACGACGGCACCGTCGACCCCTCCGACCAGATCCACATCCTCTCGGCGACGCTGCCGAGCGAAGCCGTCGCAGAGGCCCGCGTCCGCCTCGAACACGAAGCAACGGAACTGACCCACACCGTCACCGGCGCTCTCGAACAAGCGTCGCGAGCCGCGACGGAAACTGCCGATCGCTTCACCGCTGCCGTTGCGGTACTCGAAGCAGCCAGGGATGCCGCGGCGCCGGGGAAGGTCGTGCAGAACGAGAACGGCGAGTTCTCCTGGTGGCCTGACTGGCCATCGACCATCGCAGCGTCGTCCATCGGCGCAATGTCCGGAGCTACCAAGGAACTCCTGACCGACGCGGCAGTGGCCTCGGGCGACGATGTCGCACGCAACATCGCACGTGGAATGAACCCGGCTGCCGCTGCAGTAGGCACCGTTCCTGCGATCGTCAACGACATCAAGGGAGGCATGGATCCCACCGAGGCGGTGGTGTCCGAGAGCGCCGGAACCGTTGTCGGCATGGTCGGTGCATTCCTGGCGTCGAAGGGAACTACCGCGGCTATCGGCGCTGCGACCGGCTCGGTCGTTCCAGGGGTCGGCACCGCCGCCGGCTTCGCTGTCGGGCTTGTGCTCGGGGGCTTTGCCACGTGGTACACATCCAAGAGGATCCAGGAGTTGTGGTAATGACCGAAGGCACGCCGGAAGACCGGAATCACGTTCGCGCCGATAGTTCCTCCGACGCGCCCTGTTGGCCGCAACGTCTTCGAATCGGATGGTGCATAACGGGGGTATGTGTTCTGGTCTTCGCTACGTGGAGTCTGGTTGACAGTTCTGCGAATATCCTCCACGAGGAGTTGGTATCCACGATCGGTTCGCTGTTGTACGGAGCAGCAATGCTGCTCATGGGCGTGATGTGTGTCAGACTCGGCGGGATTCGACATGTCCTGTATTCGCCACGCATCAGAAGTTACAGGCATCCGGAATATGGCACGGGCATCGTTGTTCCTGGAGGACTTACGCCTCTAACCATTTTCATGGTCCTGCTCGTCGTGGTCGGCCTCGGATGCCTGGCCGTAGCGGCGCTGACCATCTACATCACCGACAAATCCGAGTTGCCTTACGGTCGCGACCCTCACGCCACTGCAATCTTCATGCTCGTGGGTGGGGTCGTCGCCCTGATCGCGTCGGCAGTGTTCGTATGGTTCCGGCTCCCGACAACAGTGGGGTTGTACCCGCAAGGAATCGAAAGAGTCGTACGCTCTCGCAATCTCCGACGAAACAATGCCACCGTGCAATTTGTGCATTGGAACGATATCGAGGGCATCGCCGGAACGGATATCGTGACCCGTTCCGGATACGGCGACGTCCGGACTCCGATGATCCACGTCCACACGACCGGGCGGTTTCCCCCTGAAGCGCGCATCCCCCACGACGAAGAACACACCCTCGCCATCGTCTGCACCTGGCTCATCGCCGAACCCAACGCCCTCTTGACCCTGATCCGACAGATGAGCGAACGCCCGAACGACCGCACGCTCCTCGCTCGGGAAGACGCGGCCGAACTTCTCAGACCACCGCCGTTGCGAGAACGATTCCGGATGGTACGCCACCAGGAAGCGTCTCGGTGAACGCTCCGATTCAGGCGACGCTCTCCGACTACCTCGCAACACACGAAGTCGGACTGAGCCCCTGCGACCCGGACGATCCGCGGCACCCGCAACCGGAACTCCAGGCGCCGGAGGGTTGGATAGTTCTCCCTCGCGATGTCTTTCCGCATGCACATACGGTTCTCGTGGCTCCCGAGCACGTCGCGGACGATTGGGTGCCCAACGCCGTCCTCCTCCACTGCGCACTGTCGAAATGGCGGCCGACGGACGAACTGCTGGAGGTCGCGGCGCGTGAAGCTCGCGAACTGCCCGCGTGGAGGGAGACGCTCCGCGACACATCCGATTTCCGCGGGCACCGATCGGTGATCATCCAAGGCTCCTATCGAGTGGACGACGTCGAGTACACCGCCGTGACGCGATACCTCGTGATCGACCACGAGTACGACCGCTACCTGACGCAACTGACGGCAACCGCACGCTCCGACAGCGCCGAGTCCCTTATCGCTCATCTGCATGCAATCCATGAGGGACTGAGAATCCGGTGAGCGATTCCATCGAGCCGTGCCCGTACGGAGAACGATCCGAACCTGCTTGGCCGCAACGGTTTCGTACGGGATCGCTCTGCCTCGGCGTGTTCCTGGCCGGGGCCGGAATCCTTGTGCTGCAGAAGACCATGGACGATCGGCGAGCGGATGACCTCGGAGCCATCGCCCTGGGGTTCTGTCTCGCTCTGATGACGGCGTTAGGTTCGGCCTGGGGCTTCGAGCGGGCCGGCTTCCACCGATTCGGTTTGCATCCGAGGATCCGGCAGTGCCGAGACGACATTCACGGCCCCGGCATCGAGATTCCCTACGTGAGAATACTTCCCGTTCAGCTGTCCGCTGTGTTCTCCTGCATCACAGTGTCGGGCGCATTCATGATTCGTGCGTCGAACCGACCGGACGGAGCGATGCTTCTTGCGAGACACGAGCTCCCCCACTCCGGCTCGTTCATCGCATGGACGACATGTGCAACCGTGGCGGTGTGCGCTCTACCCTTCTTGATCCACCCCCGGGGATCCACCCGTCTCCATGCCGACGGTATTCGCCGCCGCACGACATGGCTCGTGCGGCGTGGCGTTTCGGACGTGTTCGTTCGATGGGACGAGATCCAGGAAGTGGATGCCGATGTCTACACCGTCTCGGGCCGCGGGGCGTCTACGCACAATCCACTCATCCGTCTCCACGTACCCGGCTACGAACCGACTCCGCCTCGCGTGGCGCACGACAAGCCGGATTCGTTCACCGTGCCGGCGTACGTTCTCGTGAGCGATCCCAACACGCTGCTCGGACTCATCGACCGTCTCCATGGGTGTCCCGAAGATCGCCATCTCGTCACCACACCCGAGGCCCCAGAACTCCTTCGTCCTCTCCCGGTGCGGGAACGCTTACGCATCGCGCGGAAGGTTCCGCGTCAACAGTGGGAATGGTGATGGGTACGCAACACCGATGGCGGGTTCGCAACACCGCTGGTGACCGACCGTGTTGCGAGCCTTCACCCCGCATTGCGTACCTCGGTCAGTTCCCGTTGTTCGGGCCGTGGACGCGGCGGTGCAGTGCTTCCATCCGCAGGTCCAGATCGCGCGCAGTTTCCGCGGCGAGGCGGAGCTCCTCGCGCAGTTCGTCCGGTACCTCGCGGTCGTGCTTGTAGTAGATCTTGTGTTCCAGGCTCGCCCAGAAGTCCATGGCGACCGTGCGGATCTGCAGTTCGACGTAGACGCGCTCGACCCGGTCGGACATGTACACCGGGATCTGGACGATCACGTGCACGCTGCTGTACCCGTTGGGCTTCGGGCGCGCGATGTAGTCCTCGATCTCGACGACCGTCACGTCGAGCTGGCTCGTGATCATGTCGATGATCCGGTAGACGTCCGACGTGAAGCTGCACGTGATGCGGATGCCTGCGATATCGCGGACGGCCTCGCGGATGCCGTCGAGCGAGGCGGGCGCACGCTTCCGTTCCGCCTTGGCGAGGATCGACTCGGGACTCTTCAACCGCGACTTCACGTGCTCGATCGGGTTGTATTCGCGGGCGTAGGTGAACTCCTCGCGCAGGATGTTGATCTTCGTCATCATCTCGTCGATGCCGAACTTGTACACCATGAGTGCGCGTCGCAGATCTTGCGCGAGATGCTCCACTGCGACCAGCGGTGCCTGCACGTCGTCCGGTGTCGGTAGTCCCGGTTCGGGTTCGCCCACCGTCGTCTTCACTCGATTCCTCCTCGATCACTTCCGGGATCGAGTCTGCCAGTCCGACCACGACAGGCGGTTCTGACCGCCCTGACCTGCAGTGATGCGAGACGGTCCACTCGAACAGGACTCCCGCCGATCGTCGATCGAGGCATCCGGACGCCTCGAAGCCCAGTGCTTGCCCCAACCGAGTTCAGCGCTTACCCCGACCGAGTCGGTCGAGCACGACCGCCCGCAGCGAACGCGCTTCGATGCCGGCCTCGCGGCGGGCGCGTCCTCGGGTCACGAGCACCCCGATGAGCGCGATCACCCAGATCGGGTACTGCGCGAACCATGCGACGCGGAAGGCGTCGAAGGTGTAGCCGCCGAGCCGGTCGAGCACGATGCCCATCGTCTGCACGACCAGCAGTGTCGCGAGGAAGCCACCGATGTTGACGATGCCGTTGGCCGTGCCGAGCGCGGTCCCGGGATTGAAGGTGCGGGCGTAGTCGAAGCCGATCATCGATCCCGGCCCGCCCACCGAGATGACGACGACGAGCACCACGAGCAGCCACAGCGGTGCGGGTCCGGGCAGGGCGAGCACCGCCGACCACGTCACTGCGCTGGCGAGGATGATCATGAGCACGAGCCACGAGCGTCTGGTCGGGAAGCGTCCCGACAGCACGCCGAGGATGGGTCCGGCGGAGATGGCGGTGACCACCGAGACGGTCAGCATCGAGCCGGCCGCCGCGGGTGACAGGCCCTGAGCGGAGACCAGATACGGCACGCCCCACATGAGCGCGAAGGTCGTCACCGAGAACTGCGTGCCCATGTGGGTGAAGAAGCCGAGTTTGGTGCCGGGGCGCCGCCACACCGTGCCGAGCCCGCCGATCACCTCCCGCAGCCCTGACGCGGTGGCTTCGCGCGTCTCACCGGGCGGGGTGTCGCGCACGACCGCGAACACCAGCACGCACGCGAAAAGGCCGAGCGCCGCGGCACTGCCGTAGGCGGCCGTCCATCCCGTGCCGGTGAGCAGCAGGACGAACGGCACCGCCGACAGCACCTGGCCGAGCTGGCCGAAGATGCCCGTCAGCTGCGAAACGACAGGCACGCGGCGCGGCGCGAACCACACCGGCACGAGCCGCAGCACCGAGATGAACGTCAGGGCGTCACCGACACCGACCAGCACTCGGGCCAGATACGCGACCGGCAGCGACTCGGTGAGGGCGAGGATCGCCTGACCGACGGCGAGGATCACGGCGCCGGTCGCGATCATCCGCCGCGAACCGAACCTGTCGAGGAGCACACCGGCCGGGATCTGCATCCCCGCGTAGACGATGAGTTGGAGGACGACGAAGCCGGACAGCACCGACGGTGAGATCTCGAAGCGTTCGGTGGCGGCGAGTCCGGAGACGCCGAACGCCGTCCGATGGAGGACGGCGACGATGTAGGCGAAGACTCCGATACCCCAGACCAGCCATGCCCTCATGTCACAAGGACGATACGCGTCGGTCTGTTAACGGTACTAATTACTCACGCCCGAGCGACACCCACGTCGGGTCGGCCGCACGCGGACCGGCGACCTTGCCGGCGAGACGATCCAGCCGTGCAACCTGCTCGTCGGTGAGCGTCACGTCGAGCGCTCCGGCGTTCTCGGTGACGCGATTCGCGTAGCGGGTGCCGGGGATCGACACCGACGGCAAGCCGAACTCGCGACCCTTCGCATCCAGCCATGCCAGGGCGATCTGTGCGATGGTCGCGTCCGCCTCCTTCGCGACCGCCCGCACCTCCTCGCGCACCGCGAGGTTGATCGGCAGGGCGTCGGCGTCGAAGCGCGGGAAGCGCTTGCGCAGGTCGTTCTCGGCGACCTGTCCGGGATCGAAGGCGTCGGTGAGCAGCCCCCGGCTCACCGGCGAGTACGGCACGAAGCCGATGCCGAGTTCGGCGGCGGTGGGCACCACGTGCCGTTCGACGTCGCGCGAGACGATGCTCCACTCCGACTGGATCACCGCGATCGGGTGGACGGCGTGCGCGCGGCGCAGTTCGTCGCCCGTGGCCTCCGACAGTCCGATGTGCTGCACCTTGCCGGCCTGCACGAGTTCGGCGAGGGCACCGACCGTATCCTCGACCGGCACGTCAGGATCCACGCGGTGCAGGTAGTACAGGTCGACGTGGTCGACGCCGAGACGCCCGAGCGACTCGTCGATGGCCTGCTTCGCGTATTCGGGACGGCCGTTGATGCGACGGTTGGCGGTGCCCGTGCCGCCGACCGCGCCGACGAGACCGAACTTCGTCGCCAGCTGGACCTCGTCCCGCCGGTCGGCGAGCAGCGTGCCGACCACCTTCTCGCTGGTGCCGTCGCCGTAGACGTCGGCGGTGTCGATGAAGGTGATGCCCAGATCCACGGCGTGGTGCAGGGTCGCGAGTGCCTCGTCGAGATTCACCTCGCCGTATGCGGGGGCGACGGACATCGCGCCGTAACCCTGGGCGCTGACGACGAGACCGGGCGCGAGCTGGACGGTGGGGACAGGCATGTACTTCTCCTCGACGACGACACGGTGCGACTCCCGATCGTCCCGCATCCCGCGCATGATCGCAGGAGTTGAAATCGCCGTGATCCGAGCAGCCCGCGCCCTAGGCTGAGATCCATGGTGACCGACTGGCTTTCCCTGCAACGAACCGCGCGTCGCGAGTTCGACGACCGTGTCGCGCAGATCCGCGACTGGCACGCACCCACCCCGGACACCGAGTGGGACGTCACCGACCTGGTGTGGCACATGGTCGACGAGCAGCGCTGGATCCAGCCGCTGCTCTCCGGCCGTTCCCTCGACGACGCGAAGGCCGTACTCGAACCGATCGGGGACGATCTCGCCGCCGAATGGGCACGCTTCGCCGAGCAGGCGACCGCCGCGTGGGCGATGGCGTCACCGTCCCAGGAGGTCCACCTGTCCTACGGCACCGTCCCGTGCCTCGACTACATGAAACAGCAGGTCGCGGACATCACCGTGCACACCTGGGATCTCGCCCGGGCCATCGGTGCCGACGAAACGCTCGACGCCGACCTCGTCGACGCCGTGCTCGCCGACATCGAACCGCAGAAGGACATGCTCGCCTCGAGCGGTCTGTTCGCCGATCCCGTCCCGGTCCCCGACGATGCGTCCCCGCAGGACCGGCTCATCGCCCTCACCGGCCGCGACCCCAGGAAGGCGTCATGACGGACCGACCCGATATCAAGCCCCGCAGCCGCGACGTCACCGACGGCATGGAGAAGGCCGCCTCGCGCGGCATGCTCCGTGCGGTGGGGATGGGAGACGAGGACTGGGGCAAGCCGCAGATCGGTGTGGCGTCGTCGTGGAACGAGATCACCCCCTGCAACCTCCCACTCGAACGCCTCGCGCGATCGGTGAAGGAGGGCGTGCACGCCGCGGGCGGTTATCCGCTCGAATTCGGCACCATCTCCGTGTCCGACGGGATCTCGATGGGGCATGAGGGTATGCACTTCTCCCTGGTCTCCCGTGAGGTCATCGCCGACAGCGTCGAGACGGTGATGCAGGCCGAGCGACTCGACGGCTCGGTGCTGCTCGCGGGATGCGACAAGTCCCTGCCCGGCATGCTCATGGCTGCCGCCCGCCTCGATCTCGCCGCCGTCTTCCTGTACGCCGGGTCGATCCTGCCGGGCATCGCGAAACTGTCCGACGGCACCGAACGCGACGTGACGATCATCGATGCCTTCGAGGCGGTCGGGGCGTGTGCGCGAGGCCTGATGTCCGAGACCGATCTCGACGCGATCGAACGCGCCATCTGCCCCGGTGAGGGCGCCTGCGGCGGCATGTACACCGCGAACACGATGGCCGCGTCGGCCGAAGCGCTCGGTATGTCGCTGCCGGGAAGCGCATCCCCACCCGCCACCGATCGTCGCCGCGACGGTTTCGCCCGGCGCAGCGGACAGGCGGTGGTCGAGTTGTTGCGTCGCGGAATCACGGCCTCCGACATCCTCACCAAGGAGGCGTTCGAGAACGCCATCGCGGTGGTCATGGCCTTCGGGGGATCCACGAACGCCGTGCTCCACCTGCTCGCGATCGCGCACGAGGCGCAGGTGGATCTGAGCCTCGACGACTTCGTCCGCGTGGGTGCGCGGGTGCCGCATCTCGCCGACGTCAAACCGTTCGGCCGGCACGTGATGAAGGACGTCGACCACATCGGCGGCGTCCCGGTCATCATGAAGGCGCTGCTCGACGCGGGTCTGCTGCACGGTGACTGCCTCACCGTCACCGGGAACACCGTGGCCGAGAACCTCGCCGGCATCAGGCCACCCGACCCGGACGGCAAGGTGCTGCGTGCCCTGAGCGACCCCATCCACCCCACGGGGGGCATCACGATCCTGCGGGGCAGTCTCGCTCCCGGCGGAGCGGTGGTGAAGTCCGCAGGCTTCGACGAGTCGGTCTTCGAGGGAACGGCGCGGGTCTTCGAACGCGAACGCGCCGCGATGGACGCGCTCGAGGACGGCACCATCACCGCAGGCGACGTGGTGGTCATCCGGTACGAGGGCCCCAAGGGTGGCCCGGGTATGCGCGAGATGCTCGCGATCACGGGCGCCATCAAGGGCGCCGGGCTAGGCAAGGACGTCCTGCTGCTCACCGACGGACGATTCTCCGGTGGTACCACCGGGTTGTGCGTCGGGCACGTCGCCCCGGAGGCCGTCGACGGCGGCCCCATCGCCTTCGTCCGCGACGGCGACCGGATTCGTCTCGACGTCTCGAACGGCCTGCTCGACGTGCTGGTCGACGAGAAGGAAATGGAAACGCGGCGACAGGGCTGGGAGCCACTGCCGCCGCGCTACACCCGGGGTGTACTGGCGAAGTACACGAAGCTGGTCGGTTCCGCATCGAACGGTGCGGTGTGCGGATGAGGGTCGGGTGAACCCTCCCGCTCCGGGGGTGCTGCTAGATCGGACGGAAACCTGCGCCCGGCCCGCCCCGACCGTTGATGTCGGCCATGATCACGTCGATGTTCGTTCCGACCTCGGGGCCGGCGCACGGCGCGAGCAGGTAGGCGTTGACCATCGCGACGAGCGTCGTGCCCACCACGAGCGGTGCGCCCGAGTCGCCTTCGATGACGCACACCTGCGTCCAGGTCTCCTGCGAGCCGAACACGTCGCCCCAGACGATGCCGCAGGTGTTGCCCGTGGTGCGGCCTTCCTTGCAGGCGATGTTCGGGAAGCCCGCGGGGGCACCGAGGCCGGTGATCGTCACGTTGCCGACGCGGTTGACCGGAACGACCTTGCTCCGGTCGAACTCGATCACGGCGTAGTCGAGCCGTTCGTTGGTCGACACGATGCGGCCCACCGAGCCGGCAGCGAGGTCGTATTCGGCTTTCACCGTCATGCCGGGAGAGCCGCAGTGCGCGGCAGTGAGACCCACGAGGCGTCCGGCGGCGTCGTTGCCGATCGTGGTGAGCGTGCAGTCGAAGATGTCCTGCCCGTTGTCTCCGAGAGTGATGCCCGAACCGCCACCGAGGGTGACCGGAGGAGCCGCGACGGCCACCCCGGAACCCGCGCCGACCAGCGCGACCGCGCTCGCGATTGCAACAACCAGTTTTCTGAACATGGAGGCCCTCCTGCGCTGCGCCGTCCGGCAGCCGTCGGGCTGAGCGTACTAGAGGTTTCCGCCGGATTTCCGGGTTGCGCCCAAGCTTTCCAGAGCTTGACGGGCCTCCTCGAGCTCGCGGCTGAGCTGCGCGACCCGCTCCTCGGCCGCGCGACGCGCCTCCTCGATCACCGACTGGACGGCCTCGGTGGCCGTGGGATCGCCGAGTTCCTTCACCGCACGTTCGACGGCGTCGGGTGCGACCGTTGCGGGCTTACCGACCTTGCGGGTGCCGTGCGCGACCCCCACCGTCCACTCGTTCTCCGGGTCGATCGTGACGGTGATCGTGATCGACGGCGCCTTCTTCGCTTTGCGGGCCGGGGCCTTCGGCTTCGCCGGTGCCGGCGGCCGGGAGGCGGGAGTGTCGGACGAAGCGGGGGTCGTCTGGGTCACGGGCTTCTTCTCCTGGGCGCGGGGAACCGCAGCGACTGCTGGGCTCTCGGATTTCTGGGGAGCAGGCTTCGGTGCAGCAGGCCTGGATGCGGTAGCCCGTGGGGTCGCGGGTTGCACAGGTGGCACCTTCGCGGGAGCTGCCTTCGCCGGAGCGGGCTTCGCACCACCGGACGTGCGCGCGGTCTTCGTCGGTGCGCGCTTCGTTCCGGCCGGCTCGCGGGTGGCGCGCAGTTCGTCGGTCTCGAACGGCAACTCGTCGTCGACGCCCTTCGGCCGCACCATCACGGTGCTGCCGCTGATCGATACCACCCGCGCCGACGTCCCCGGGTCGATGCCGAGACTCGGAATGCCCTCGACGAGGTAGACGGTCGCGCGGCGCCCCTCGGCGAGAGCGGCACCGAGCTCTCCGAGTTGTTCCTCCGTCAGGTGGTCCGCGCGTCTGCGGGGCGACATGCGACGTCCTTTCTCGGTTCGCCGAAGGGTCGGCAGGGCTTCGATGTCGGTCACTGTCGCACATCCGTACGACACGCCTGTACACCTGTTCGATACGACCTGCCGCGCGCATGGGCCCGGGGCACGGTAAGGATGGAGGAGTGACCCCGTCCGATCCGGCACCTGCCTCAGGAACCGACGTGCTGTCCGTGATCCAGTCACAGCTGGAGAACGCGCTGCTCGGTGGTCCTCTTCGTTACACCCTGAACGAGGTGGCCGAGTTGTGCGGGCTCGCACCTGCGCGGGTGCGCCGGCTGTGGCAGGCACTCGGTCTGACCGTCGATCCCGATCCCGACGTCGTGATGTTCACCGACGGCGACGTCGAGGCCCTGCGTGCGACGGCGGCCATCATCGCGAGCGGCGCGATCGACGAAAGCCTCGAGGTGCCCGCGGCCCGGTCGATCGGACAGTCGATGTCGCGGCTGACCGAGTGGCAACTGAATCTGCTCAACACCCACGTCTTCACCCAGTTGGCCTCCGCCTACGCGAAAACGGAGACTCCCCCGCAGGAAGAGGAGATCCGCGCGCTGATCGACCACATCGTCGATCGCACGACCGAGCTCACGCTGAGCCTCCAGAGCCACATGTGGCGTCGGCACCTGGTGGCCACGACCGCCCGGGCCGCCGCGCGCCCGCAGGATTCCGGGGAGCTCCACGAGTTGGTCGTCGGTTTCGCCGACATGGTCGGCTACACACGGTTGACCCGGCAGATCGATGCGGCCGCGCTGAGCGAGCTGCTCGACTACTTCGAATCGGAGGTCTCCGACGTCATCGCCCGGCACAACGGCTGGGTGATCAAAACCGTCGGCGACGAGGTGATGTTCGCGGCCGAACGTCCGGTCGACGCCGCACGGATCGCCCTCGAACTGCAGGATTCGTTCAGGTCCCAGAAGGACTATCCGGACCTGCGGATCGGACTGGCGTGGGGCCAGGCGTTGCCGCGCTTCGGCGACCTGTTCGGTTCGGTCGTCAACATCGCGGCCCGTCTCACCGGCGCGGCGCGGCCGGGCACGATCCTCGTCGACGAGAACCTCGCCGACGCCCTCTCCGACTGCGAGGAGTTCCGCTTCCAGACGGTGCGCACGCTGCGGCTGCGGGACTTCCAGCATTCGCGGCTGTACGTCCTGCGTCGTCCGCGCGAGGAGAAGAAGGCGGCGGTGGGCGTGGAGGGTCTGCACGACGAGGACATGGGTCTGTGACCGGCAGGCTGACAACAGTCGACGAGAAGCCCGATACTCCCTCATACCCACTGATACTTCTTCCGACCTCCTTCGCCCTCGAGGAGACCACGAAGTACCGCCCCCATGCGGCGGTCGACGACGCGACCCGCGAGATCGGTGCGGCGATCGGTGTTGCGATCACGGGCAGCGTCCTGGCCGCAGCCTACGGGCACGGCATCGATCCGGTGGCGCCGATGATCCCCGAGGCGGCCCGGGCCGCCGTGCAGGATTCGCTCGCCGCCGCGATACAGGTCGCCGAGCATGCGGGTCCGCAGGCGAGCAACTCGCCGAACTCGCACAGAACGCCTTCCTCGACGGCTTGCAGCAGGCATCGTGGGCAGTCGCCGCGATCTTGCTGGTCGGAGCGTTGATCTCCGCCTTCTGGCCACCCCGGCGCTCGTAACCCTCCCCTCTCTTTTCTTTCTCGATGCCCGCGACGCAGGTCGCGGGCATTGTGCTGTGCGCGTGATCACGCTAACCTGGATAACAGTTACTAGTCGTCACACTAAAAAGGTGGAGGCATGACCGCATCGCTCACCCGCGAGACCAGCAAGGGCTTCATCCCCGGCGTCGCACTGTCCGATCGCGAAGAAACCGCCGGACGACTGCTCGCCTCGTCCGCACGTAAGTCGTACGACCCGGTCGTCGAGGTGGACTGGGAAGCCCCCGTCCCCGACGACAAGTTCGGAATGACCCCCGAATGGAGCACGCTCTACGGCACCGCACTGTGGGACGAGCTCACCGACGAACAGCGCATCGAGCTGACCAAGCATGAGGCCGCGAGCGTTTCGAGCGTCGGCCTGTGGTTCGAGATCCTGCTCATGCAGATGCTCCTGCGCGACGTCTACGACCGCGACAAGCATTCGCGTCACGTCCAGTTCGCCCTCACCGAGGTCGCCGACGAGTGCCGCCACTCGGTGATGTTCGCGCGCGCCGGCGAACGGCTGAACATGCCGGGCTACGGTCCGGCCCGCTACATCCACCAGCTCGGTCGCCTGTGGGGCCATTTCTTCAAGGGCGCCAACGCCTATGCATCGGTCATGGCTGCCGAGGAGATCCTCGACATGATGCAGCGCGACTTCATGCGCGACGAGCGGGTGCAGCCCGTCACCCGCGCGGTGTCGAAGATCCACGTCCTCGAGGAAGCGCGCCACATCCGCTTCGCCCGCGAGGAGGTCGCACGCCGACTCGCCGGTGCGAGCCGCACGCGACTCGCGTTCGAGCGGTTCAACACCGCGCTCGTGGTGTTCTTCGTCGTCAAGAGCATGATCCACCCCGACGTTTACGCCAATGCGGGCCTCGATCGCGAGCGCGCTCTGCAAGAGGCGAAGGGCAACAAGCACTATCACGATCGCGTGCGCAAGTCCGGCGCGAAGCTGATGACCTTCCTCGACAACGTCGGCCTCATCGGCGGACCGTCGAAGATCCTCTACAAGAAGGTCCACCTGCTCTGACACGGCCTACGGCCATACAACGAACTGTGCGCAGTTCTCGTCGATCTCCTCGAGGGATTTCCGACGAGAACTGCGCACAGTCCTTCGTGGCGAAAACCGAAAGGCGTCAGCCCACCTTCTCGGTGGCCCGCAGGCTGTCGTCGCGCTCCTGCTCCGGGAACAGCGTGCGCGTGATCTTTCGAGCGGTATCGGCGACGATCGGCGCCACCCACTCCAGGCGAGTCGAACGCGCGTCCGCTGCCAGCGACAGGGCGGCGACCGGGCCGTCGACGCCGCGGAGCGCGACGCCCACGCATCCGATGCCCCGCGCAGCTTCCTCACGTTCGAACGCGACGCCACGACGCTTGCGAATGCGGTTGAGCTCCTGGTGCAGTGCGACGTGATCGCGGATGGTGCGCTCGGTGCACGGCACGAGAGTCTTGCCGTACAGCGCGTCGATGCGTTCGGGCTCGAGCCACGCGAGGATGGACTTGCCGGCCGCGGTGGCGTAGGCGGGGAACCGACCGCCCACCCGTGACGGCACGCTCGACGCGAACTGTCCACCAACCTTGTCGAGGTAGAGCACCTCGTTGCCCTCGAGGACCGTCAAGTGGACGACGGCGCCGGTCTGCATCGCCAGGTCGTGGAGATGCGGCGCAGCGGCCTCCCGGATGCGGCGGTGGCCCGTGTCGCTGCCACCGAGACCGAGGGCACGCGGGCCGAGGCAGTAGCCGAAGGATGCGTGCTCGATCCAGTCGCGACGCACGAGGTGATCGAGGATGCGGTGCACCGTCGAACGGGGCAACCCGGAGCGACAGGTGACCTCTTCGAGAGTGAGTGCGCCGCGGCTGTCGAAGGCCTCCAGGATGAGGGTCATCCGATCGACCATCGATGGTGGAAGTTCTCGTTTCGACGAGG
Source organism: Rhodococcus sp. DMU2021 (assembly GCF_019641445.1). NCBI lineage: Bacteria > Bacillati > Actinomycetota > Actinomycetes > Mycobacteriales > Nocardiaceae > Rhodococcus > Rhodococcus sp. DMU2021. The sequence continues at coordinate 41,681 of NZ_JAIFKB010000020.1, read as the reverse complement.
TTCCGACGGGCTCGAGCGCGGAGTCGACGGCGGTCAACTGCACCTCCATAAGTCCTGGCCACGACCCTGCGCGCCTCATGAAACTGGAATCTGTTCCAGAACGTTAGCAGTAACAGAGGTCACACCGGAAGGGGTACACACAGACTGTAGGTACTCCGGAGTCAGTTTCCTGGCGAGAGCGAATTCCTACGAGTCTGGTCGGAATCGTGCGGACAGGTTATTGTCGGGACCGTGAGCAAGACGTACGAGCGCGCGAGCCGGTCGCCGCACCGTCGTGCCCAACTCTCGTGTATCCGCGGGTGCCTGGCCCGCTGACCGCCGCACCCGTTCCTGCCCCCTCCACACCGCCGTACGGTGATGTCGTGTGCGGGGCCCGAAGGTCAGCATGTCGACGATCAGAACACATCCCGAATCCGGAGCAGAGCCATGAGCGACACCACCCCTGAAGCAACCGATCCCAGCGCGAACTGGAGCTTCGAGACCAAGCAGATCCACGTGGGACAGCCCGCCGGCGGCGACACGAAGGCCCGGGCCCTGCCCATCTACCAGACCACCAGCTACACCTTCGACAACACCGATCACGCCGCGGCGCTGTTCGGTCTCGCCGAACCGGGCAACATCTACACCCGCATCATGAACCCGACGCAGGACGCGGTCGAGCAGCGCATCGCTGCCCTCGAAGGTGGCGTCGCCGCCCTCCTCCTCGCGTCCGGACAGGCCGCCGAGACCTTCGCGATCCTCAACCTGGCGCAGGCCGGCGATCACATCGTGTCGAGCCCGTATCTCTACGGCGGCACGTACAACCTGTTCCACTACACGCTGCCCAAGCTCGGCATCGAGGTCACCTTCGTCCAGGATCCCGACAACCTCGACCAGTGGCGCGAGGCCGTCCGCGACAACACCCGCGCGTTCTTCGGCGAGACGATCGCCAACCCGAAGAACCACATCCTCGACCTGCCCGGCATCTCGGGTGTCGCCCACGAGAACGGGCTACCGCTGATCGTCGACAACACGGTCGCCACCCCCTACCTGCTCCGCCCGCTCGAGCACGGTGCCGACATCGTCGTGCACTCGGCCACCAAGTACCTCGGCGGCCACGGCACGGCCATCGCCGGTGTCATCGTCGACGGCGGCACGTTCGACTGGACGCAGGGCCGCCACGTCGGTTTCACGACCCCCGACCCGAGCTACCACGGTGTCGTCTTCGCCGACCTCGGCGCTCCGGCCTACGCACTCAAGGCGCGCGTGCAACTGCTGCGCGACATGGGCGCGGCGGTCTCCCCGTTCAACGCCTTCCTCATCTCGCAGGGCATCGAGACGCTGAGTCTGCGCATCGAGCGGCACGTGGAGAACGCACAGAAGGTCGCCGAGTTCCTCGAGGGACGCCCGGAGGTCACCTCCGTCGCCTACGCCGGCCTGAAGTCCTCGCCGTGGTACGACCGCGCCCAGCAGCTCACCCCGCGCGGCGCCGGTGCGATCGTGGTGTTCGAGCTCTCCGGCGGCATCGACGCCGGCAAGCGCTTCGTCAACGCGCTGACCCTGCACAGCCACGTCGCGAACATCGGCGACGTCCGTTCGCTGGTCATCCACCCCGCGTCGACCACCCACTCGCAGCTCACCGGCGAGGAGCAGATCGCCGCGGGTGTCACCCCGGGTCTCGTGCGACTCGCCGTGGGCATCGAGAACATCGACGACATCCTTGCCGACATCACCACCGGTCTCGAGGCTGCCGGCAGCTGATTCCGGCACATCGACAACGGCGACGGCCCATCCCTCGGGGTGGGCCGTCGCCGCGTTCGGCGTATGTGCGCTCAGTCGTTGCGTGCGAGCGCCTGCGCGATCCGCTCGGCCTGCGTGCTGCTCTCGAGCAACTGCCTGACCAGCCACAGACGCAGGACACGAGTGACCGCGGCGGCGAGATGGACCGCCACACCGATCAGAGTGACAGCCACGAAGCCGAGAGCGAGCAACTGGTAGGACAGCAGGTCACGGGTATCGGAGAGGGTCAGCGACGCAATGTAGACGACGAAGATCGCGATGGCGCCGATCACCATCAGGGCCAGGCCGACGATGCGGGCCTTTCCTCCCGAATCCGGACAGGGAGCGTCGAGACCCAGCGCTGCAACGTCCTTCTTGAACTGTTCACGTCGCTCGTCGGCGAGTGCGGTCATGGTCATCCTCCTAGATAGGTGGTGGAAAGTTCTTCTTCGATCTCTGCCGGATCGCCCGTGCGCACCACCCGGCCCTGCAACATCAGCGCGGCACTGGTGGCGATCGGGAGCACCGCTCGCGCGAACTGTTCGGCTACGAGAATCGACACCCCCTCGGCGGCGAGTTCGCCGACGATGTCGTAGATCCGGGAGACGATGCGCGGTGCCAGACCCATCGACAGTTCGTCGAGCAACAGCACCGTGGGATGGGTACCGAGCGCCCGCGACAGCGCAAGCATCTGCTGTTCGCCGCCGGACATCGAACCGGCCAGCTGTGATCGGCGCTCACCGAGAACGGGGAATCGCGTGTACGCCACCTCTTCGAGGTCTGCGAGAGGAACACCGGTGCCGGTTCCGATCCACAGGTTCTCGCGGACGGTGAGGTTGGGGAAGATGCCGCGTCCCTCGGGAATCGAGCACACCCCCAGACGTGCGAATTCCGCTGCGGACACACCGTTGACGACACGGCCGGCCAGCCGGAACTCACCCGACGAGACCGGATGGATACCCGAGCACACGCGCAGGGTCGTCGTCTTACCTCCGCCGTTGGGCCCGAGCAGGGCGACCACCGCGCCCGGTTCGAGTATGAGATCCACGCTGTGCAGCACCTCGATCGCACCGTATCCGGCCCGGACACCCGACAGTTCGAGCAACGGTTCGACGCTCATACCGCTTCCTCCTCGGTGCCGATGTAGGCGTTGATCACTGCCGGATCGTTCTTGATCTCGTCCGGGACGCCACTGGCCAGCACCGCGCCGTAGTCGAGCACGTGAATCCGGGAGCAGATCTTCATCACGAGCGGAATGTCGTGCTCGACGAGGCAGATCGCGAGACCCGAATCGGCCAGATCGCGGAGCAGGGCGGCGAACGCCTCCGTTTCCTGTTCCGTCTGCCCGGAGGCGGGTTCGTCGAGCAGCAGCACCCGCGGCGAGGTCATCAACGCGCGGGCGACCTCCACGACGCGGGCGCGGCCGGTGGGTACGTCCGAGACGTCGGTGCTCGCGATATCGGCCAGGCCGGTCAGCTCGAGGAGCCGGTCGACTTCCTCGTCCAGATCGATCTTGTTGCGTCCGTTGGCATTGTGGATTTCCCCGGCCACTCGGAGGTTGTCGCGCACGGACAGCGACACGAACAACTCGAGACGCTGGAACGTGCGGGCCATACCCATGCGGGCCCGCTTGTAGGGCGGTAGCGACGTGATGTCACGACCATCGAGGAAGACCTTGCCTACCGTCGGCCGTTGCAGGCCGGTGATCGTGTTGAACAGGGTCGTCTTCCCGGCCCCGTTGGGTCCGATCAGGCCCGTCACCGTTCCCGGTTCGATTCCGAGGCTCACGTCCTTGACCGCGACGTGTCCGCCGAATCGGACTGTGATTCCGCGTGTTTCCAGAATGGGTGTCTCAGCCATGAGGAATCAGTTCCTTCTCCGACCCGGTGGCACGTGCGGCCAGAAGTTCGTCGATGCCGAGTTCACGGTCGATCTCGTCCCGTGCCTGCTCGTTGTAGGGCTCGTCGATTCCGATCCGTTCGGGAACCAGCGGCGCGCGACGTTGCGCTTCCTCTGCGCCGAGCACAGCTTCGGGCATCAGCCACTGTCCCACGACCGGAAGCATGAACACCGTCGCGATGGTGATCGACGCGAACCACCAGTTGTCGAGCGCGCCGACGAGCGCGAGCAGGTAGGACACGAGCACCACCGCGGCACCCCCGACCAGCACGGGCTCCGCGTTCTTCAGGTGACGGTAGCCCTCCACCATCTGGTGGACGCTGCCGCTCGGGTTGGCCGCGACGCCGATACCGATGAGCGCGGGGCTCACTGCGGCGACGTGACCGAGGAAGGTCCACATTCCGGCCAGTTCCGGCTGTCCCGCAGCGAGATCGGAGAACGAAACCATGATGACGGCGAAGCCGATACCCGACATCAGACCACCGAACAGCGCACCGGAGACGTAACCGATACCGGCCACGACGGTGAGCATCAGCAGCGACAAGCTCACCATGATCGAGAAGCTTTCGTTCGACACCGAGCCCATCGCACTCGACATGAACAGCCCGCCCAGTCCGGCGATGCCCGCCGACAGGGTGAAGACTCCGAGCTTCAGACGCACCAGGCTCTGGCCGAGCATCGCCGCCGCGGCGGGGCTGTCCTTCATCGCTGCGAGCCGGCGGCCGTAGCCGCTGTTGCGCAGGGCGATGAAGCCCACGCCGAGAACGGCGAAGATCACCGTCACCGTCATGAGGAAGGCCGTCTCGTTCCGCAGGTCGAGTGGGCCGACCTTCAACGGCGGGATCGCGATGTTGCCGTCGGTGAACAGCGAGAACCTGATGCCGAACAGCTCGTGCTGGGTGGTGTCGCGCAGCACCATGTTCGACAGGAACACACCGAACGCCATCGTGGCCAGGGCGAGATAGAGGCCGCGCAACCGCAGGGCCGGAAGCGCAATGAGCCCGCCGATCACGGCCGTGACGGCGACGCCGAGCGCCACGCCCCACAGGTTCAGGTGGGCAGCCAGTCCGCTCCCGGAGATACCGAAGTGGAACGCCACGATCGTCGCGATGGCACCGAAAGATACCGGCGCGAGGTTCATCTCGCCCGCGTATCCGGTCAGCAGGGTCAGCGACAACGCGATGATCGCGAAGGCCATGCCGATCGTGAGGGTCGTGACCGCCGACGTCACCATGAGCAGGCGGATGGCATAGACGATGACGACGAGCGCGACCGCCCAGGCGATCGCCTTGCGCACCGACGGCACGTGGTAGCGCTCCCGGGTACGGGTGACGGCACCGCGCAACCGATCCTGCGGCAGTACGACGAGAACCACGAACAGCGCGATCATCGGCAGGGACACCCGCAGATTCGACGTCCACGTCCACGCGGTCGGGAAGTAGGCGAGCACGTATGTGGCTGCCAGGCCGAGGAACAGCGCACCGGCGAAGGTGCGCGGAATGCTGCGCAGCCGGCCGAACATCGCCGCCGCGAACGCGTCGATGACGAGCAGGGTCAGCATGTTCGCTTCGAGGGTGCCACCGTTGATCGGTGTCACGAGGACACCTGCCAGCACCGCGAGGGTCGAACCCATCATCCAGGACAGCGCGGCGAGCCGGTCGGGGTCGTGCCCGTTCAGGCGCAGCAGATCGGGATCATCGACCACACCTCGCATCGCCACTCCGACGCGGGTGCGCACGAACATGATTCGCAGTCCCACGGCGATGAGCACCGCGGCGGCGAGACAGATCAATTCGTGGTAGCGAATGGTGACGCCGAAGAGGTCGATCCTTGCCTGGTCGCCGAAGAACATCGTCATGGTGCGTGCGGTCTCCGGATGCCAGAACCAGTGCGACACCGAGACCATGCCGAGCAGGATCGACACGGTGACGACGATTTTGGTGACCTCGGCGGTGTCACGCATGCCGCGCATGATCACGACGTAGAGCAACAGGCCCGTCATCGGGCCGAGGACGCCGAGGACGAGAAGCAACGCGACGGGTGTGGGCAGCCCCCAGCCGTAGCGCAGTTGCCAGTAGGCGAACGCACCGAGCATCGCCTGTGCGCCGTGCGCGAAGTTGAAGATGCCGGACGTGTTGTAGGTGAGAACGAGGCCCGATGCAGCGATCGCGTAAACCGATCCGAGCACCAACCCCACGATCGTGAAGGTCAGAAAGGTGTCCATACGAGTACCTCTGGTCGGGGTGCCGGCGAGTGCGTGTCAGGCCTCGCCGGCACCGGGCGCTCGGATCAGACGGTCGGTCTGATGATGTTCGGGTTCAGGTATTTCGTCGCGACGCGGTCGGGTCCGAGTTCGGTGCCCCACGTGCTCGGATCGGTTGCGACGCGGTAGCGGTCGTCGCACTTGAAGGTGCCGGCCTCCGTGGGGAACGCCTGGGTGTATTCGGCGCCGGTGAGCCTCACGACGAGCCCGCAGGTTGCCGGCATGTTGTTCCCGGGATCGGTGACGGCGTGCAGCCCGCCTCCGTCCCACTCGTCGATTCGGGACAGTTCGTCGATGACGCACTGACGAGACAGGTCCGATCCGCAGGCGTCCGCAGCGGTCGCCCACAACAGGAACGAAGAGGTGGCCTGCATGCCGAGCAGCGCGGTCTTGCCGTCCTGCTCGGTGACCAGCTCGACGTACTTCTTCACGGCCGGTACGGCATCAGCGTTCTCGATCATCTGGAAGGTCATGCCGGCGTGGAGGTTGTCGAGCAGACCGCTCTCCCCGTTCCACGCCTGGGCGGCGTTGCCGTACCAGGTGGCCTCACCGAGCAGGATCGGGTCGATGCCGGCCTGGTCGAGTGCCTTCACGAAGTTGAACTCGGCCGGCACCGGAGAACGGGACGTCCACAGGCCCTTGACGCCGCACTGCTTGAACTTCTCGGCGAAGGGCGCGTAACTCGACTCGCCCTCGTAGTTGAGCGTGACACCGCAGTTCTTCAGCGTGAAGCCGGCGGCCTCGGCGATGGACCGGATCTTGGTGCTCGCCGAGATGATCGTGGGCATCGTGCTGTCGATGACGTCGAACTCGCCGACCAGGTCCGGGTACATCTCGGCGATCTGGAACCACTGTGAGCCGTTCGCGTAGTCGACCGGGAACGGGACGCCCTGGTAGGTCATCGGGCCGTTGGCCGCGTCGGGGGACACGGTGAAGGCGGGGACAGCGGCGAGATTGCACGCGACCCGAGTCTGCTCGGACGTCTGGTCCATGGCGAAGCCGTGACCGACCATCATGAACTCGCTCGCACACGCGTTCTGCATCACGGCGTTGGCCTGCGTCATCGCAGCGTCGTAGTGGGTACCGACGATCGTGCGACCGTTGATGCCACCCTGGGCATTGCACCAGTCGATCATCGCGGAGACGGCGTCACCGATCTCCTTGTTGAGTCCGGGACTTTTCGAGTAGCCCCGGTCGTCGCCGTATCCGATGCGGATCTCGGTATCCGACACTCCCTGGTCGGTGCTTCCTGCCGCATCCCCCGGCCCGCACGGAGACGCGAGGGTTCCGAACGATTCCTCGGCCGTGGGGGCCGCCGCTGCGGCGGCTGCCGCCGGAGCGAGGGCGCCCGCCGACGGGTCGGCGCCGCGGTCCGACGCACAAGCGGACGTCGCCACTACGACGGCGAACAGACCCGCCATCGATTTCGAGGCAGCGCTGAGTTTCACGACGATGGACTCCTTGGTCTCGGTCTGGGCTGAAGCGCAATTCCGGGGCGCCGGACGGTAGGCCGGGTGTCGCGAAGGTAGCCACCCCACAGAGTGAGACCTGGGCCACTCTCACTCACCGGGACAAATCTGTGACAGTGAACACAGCGCCTAGGGTTCTATGCACTACGTCACCCGAAACAGTTCTCCGATCCCCTGTGTACGCCCTGCTGCGCGACGAAACCGTGCGGGACCGAGAAAGGCGAATCCTTGACAGCACAAGCAGATCTGCAGCAGATGTTGCAGATGGTCGTTTCCCAGCTCACCGGCCCCGGTGGCCGATTCGAAATCGTCGAAGAGGACGTGCGCGGCAACCGGATGCAGGTCATGCGCAACCGCGACCGCCGCATCGGCGACCTCGTCGCCGCGTCCCGGCAATGGGGCGACCGCGACTACCTCGTGACGGCCGATCGCCGCCTCTCGTTCAGCGCGCACGCCGACGCCGTCGCCGCCCTGGCGACCGTCCTGCGCGACGAGCACGGCGTGAAGAAGGGCGACCGCGTCGCGCTTCTCGCGGCCAACTCTCCCGAATGGATCATCACCTTCTGGGCCGCTCAGTGCCTGGGTGCAATTGCAGTGGGCCTGAACTCCTGGTGGACGCCGCCCGAGATCGCGTACGGCGTGAACCTGGTGCGGCCCAAGGTGATCGTCGCCGACGCCAAACGCGCCGCGTTGCTGGGGAGAGCGGGGGTCTCCGGGTTCGATCTGCTCACCACCGAGCAGGACGTGCCCCGGATCGTGGCCGCGGCGTCCGGCGCCGAACTGCCGTCGGCGGACGTGGAGGAGGACGATCCCGCGGTCATCCTGTTCACGAGCGGTACCAGTGGGCGTCCCAAGGGGGCACTGCACTCCCACCGCAACGTGCTCGCCGTCGTCGACTATCACCGATACTCCGACGCGCTGGTTGCCGCGATGCAGCAGCGCCCCTATGACGACTCGGTGCCCAACGACAACCGGTATCTCCTGACCTCACCGTTGTTCCACATCGCGAGCCTGCACAACCTTGCGGTGCCGCGACTCGCAACGGGAAGCGCCGCTGTCATGACGGAAGGCGGGTTCGACGTCGACAAGGTCTTCACGCTCATCGAGCGCGAGAGGGTGACCAACTGGGGTGCGGTGCCGACGATGGCTTCGCGCATGCTCGAGCACGAGAACACCGACAAGTACGACCTCGGCTCGCTCACTGCGTTCGCGCTGGCTTCTGCTCCGTCCTCCCCCGAGTTCAAGCAACGCCTGCAGGCGAAGTTCCCCTTCGCGCGACAGGCTCTGGTGGACAGCTATGGGCTGACCGAGTGCAGCACCGCGATCGCCATGGCGACGGCCCCGGAAATCGAGGCCTTCCCCGGAACCCTCGGCTCCCCCATCATCACGGTGAGCATGGAGATCCGCGATCCGTTCGGCGAACGGGTGCCCGACGGCACCGAGGGTGAGATCTGCGTCCGCAGTCCCTACGTAATGCTCGGCTACTGGGAGGATCCGGCCGCAACGGACGCGGCCATCACCCCGGAGGGATGGTTGCGTACCGGCGACTACGGCGCGATCGAGAACGGACGTCTGCGGCTCACGGGCCGACGGTCCGATCTCATCCTGCGCGGCGGCGAGAACGTCTATCCCACGGAGATCGAACAGTGCCTCGACGAGCACCCCGGCGTCGTCGAGAGCGCCGTGATCGGCGTGGACCACGAGGATCTGGGACAGGAGATCGCCGCCGTCGTCGTGCTGCGACCCGGCAGCACGATCACCGAGGACGAGTTGCGAGCCTTCTGCGCCGAGCGACTGGCCTACTACAAGGTCCCTACCGTCTGGCGGATCACGCAGGATCTGCTCCCCCGCAACGCGACCGGCAAGATCGTCCGACGCTCGATCACCGTCTGACCGGCGAACCCGTCGATCACTCGCCGAGCCCGAACAGCGACGTGGCGTTGTCGCGGCACACCGCGCGGATCCACTCGCTGTCGGGCGCGACGCGCTCGAGCACCTCGAGCTGGTGCAGATAGTCGTACGGAATGTTCGGAAAATCCGTGCCGAGCAGGATCTTCCGACGCAGCGCGTCGAGACGCGGCAGCTGATCCCTCGGGAAGGGTGTGTCCTCCTCGACGAAATCGGTGAACGCCATCGTCGTGTCGAGATACACCCGCTCGTACTGTTCCGCGAGGTCGAGGAACTCGCGGTACTCGGGCAGACCCATGTGCGCGACGATCACCGTCAGCTGCGGGTACCGGCGCATGAGTTCCTGCATCGGAGCCGGACCGGTGTACGTGCCGGGCGCCGGGCCCGACCCGCAGTGCACGACGATGGGCACGCCCGAGTCCTCGAGCAGGCCCCACACGTCGTCGAGGAGCGGATCGAGCGGCGAGTAATCGCCGACCTGGATGTGGGATTTGAACACGCGCGCGCCCGCCTCGATCGCCGACGCGACGTACTCCTTCGCCTCGGCCTCCGGGTAGAAGGTGGCGGTGTGGAGACAGTCGGGGGTCCGGGCCGCGAAGTCGGCCGCCCACGAGTTGAGCCACGCCGCCATCTCCGGCTTGTGCGGGTACAGCATGGCGGTGAACCGGCGTACCCCGAAGTCGCGGAGACGCGCGACGCGTTCCTCCTCGTCGTGCCGGTAGGTGATCGGCCAGGGCCGTCCGACGAGCGGGCCTGCGGAGTCGAAGTACGCCCAGACCTTGTCCATGACCTGGCGGGGCATGAAGTGCGTGTGGACGTCGATCAGGTGATCGAGACCGTGGGTGCTCCGAAAGCGTGCGACCGACTCGACTTCGTTCATGCCGCGACCCTATCCGGCGACCCTCAGCAGGGGTGACGTGAGTAGTTGATATTCGCTCCGGGAGATCGTTGTCACATACCCCCAGCAGGACAAAGGTTTGCCTTACCAATACTATGTGAAACTTGAATTACCGATCCGCGAGCGTCTTGGCGCATGTCAGCACGCCGTCCGACCCTTCCTCGGACGTCACCCCGTGAAACTGAATCTCAAGCGCCTGCTCCTCGCACCGGCCCTCGCCGGGGCGCTCGTCCTGACCGCCTGCGGTGACAGCGGTATCGACAGCGCCGACGCCGAGAACGGCGCGACCGTCACCATCGAGACCGTTCGCGGGAACGATGGTGTTCATCGTCGTCCTGCGCCGGATCGCGCTGAAGTCGTCGATCATCGTGCCGCTCGTCGGCATCATGCTCGGTGCCGTGGTCGGCTCGATCACCACTTTCCTCGCCGGCAACTTCGACCTGCTGCAGTCGATGTCGGCGTGGCGTTCGGGTGGCTTCAGCAGCGTGGTTCGCGGCTTCTACGAACCGCTGTGGGCGGTGCTCGCCGTCGCCGTCCTCGCCTATCTCCTCGCCGACCGGTTCACCATCGCCGGTCTCGGTAGAGACCTCGCCACCAACGTGGGGCTGAAGTACGAGCAGGTCGTCTTCCTCGGCGTCATGCTCGTCGCGATCGCCACCGGCGTCACTACCGTGGTGGTGGGCTTCATCCCGTTCCTCGGCCTGATCGTCCCGAATCTCGTGTCGATGATGCTCGGCGACGACATGCACAAGAACCTGCCCTGGGTCGCCGTCATCGGCGCCGGACTACTTCTCGCGTGCGATCTCGTCGGCCGCACGATCGTCGCCCCCATGGAGATTCCCGCGTCCGTCGTCCTCGGCGTCGTCGGCGCCGTCGTCTTCATCACTCTCGTTCTGAGGCAGCGTCGTCATGTCAGTGCTTGATTCCGTACGCGCCCGGGCCGTCCCGTCCGGCAAGGGTGAGCGCCGTCGCCTGTCGCCGGGAGTGCGCCTGGCCATCGTCGCCGCGATCGCCGCCGTAGCGGTCGCCTGCTATCTGTTCCTGTTCATCCGCGGCTCGTTCGACTTCACCTTCCCTCGCCGGCTCACCGTCCTGGGAGCCATGGTGGTCGCGGCGTTCGCGCACGGCATGGGGACCGTCGTGTTCCACACGGTCACCGACAACCGCATCCTCACGCCGTCCATCATCGGGTTCGATTCCCTGTACACGCTGATGCAGACGCTGACGGTCTTCTTCTTCGGAGCCACCGCGATCGCGACCTCCGAAGGCATCCCGAAGCTCGTCCTCCAGACCGGGCTCATGGTGGCACTGGCGACGCTGCTCTATCGCTGGTTGTTCTCCGGCCGTTTCGGCAGCCTGTTCCTGATGCTGCTCGTCGGCGTCGTACTCGGAATGGCGTTCGACAGTCTCTCGACGTTCATCCAGCGGGTGCTCTCCCCCACCGAGTACGACATGCTCTCGGTCGAGCTGATGGGTCGCCTGTCGTCCGTACCCGGCGACTATCTGCCCCTCGCGTTCGGCATCTGCATCGTCGTGGGGGTGATCCTGTGGCGCCGTCGCCACCGTCTCGATGCGCTGCTGCTCGGCCGCGACACCGCAACCAACATCGGTGTCGCCTACAAGCGCGAGTTGACGCTGATGCTCGTCCTCATCGCGCTGCTCGTGGCGTTCGCGACCGCATTGGCCGGGCCCATGACCTTCTTCGGCTTCCTCGTCGCCACCCTCGCCTACCAGATCGCCGGTTCGTACAAGCACCAGTACGTCATGCCCATGGCGTTCCTGCTCGGCGTGATCACCCTCGCCTTCGGCCAGTTCTTCATGCAGCACGTCTTCTACGCGGGCGGGTTCCTGACGGTGATCATCGAGTTCGTCGGCGGCATCCTGTTCCTGTTCATGCTCCTGAGAAAGGGAACGCTGTGATCGAGTTCCACGACGTCTCGATGTCGTACCAGGACAAGCGGGTCCTCGGACCCGTCTCCGGCACGATCCGCGAGGGCGGCATCACCTCCCTGATCGGACCGAACGGTGCCGGCAAGTCGACGCTCATGACGATCATCGGCCGACTGCTGCAACCCACCAGCGGCACCGTCACCGTGGGCGGACTCGACGTGCATTCCACGAAGACCCGGGAGCTGGCCAAGCATCTGTCGATCCTGCGGCAGGAGAACCACATCACCGCGCGCCTGACGGTCCGCGAACTGGTCGGCTTCGGTCGATTCCCGCACTGCCAGGGCAGACTCACCGCGGAAGACGTGCGGCACGTCGACGAGGCGATGGAATTCCTCAACCTCACCGACCTCGCAGACCGCTTCCTCGACCAGCTCTCCGGCGGTCAGCGGCAGCGCACCTTCGTGGCGATGGTGCTGGCACAGGACACCAAGTACGTGCTGCTCGACGAGCCGCTCAACAACCTCGACATGAAGCACGCCGTGCTGATGATGCGTCAGCTGCGGCGGGCAGCGGACGAACTGGGCAAGACGATCGTGCTCGTCATCCACGACGTGAACATCGCCGCCGCGTACTCCGATCACATCATCGCGTTGCGCGACGGCCTGATCGTCACCAGCGGCACGTCCGACGAGATCATGCGGGACGAGATCCTCACCGACGTGTTCGATACCCCCGTGACCGTCCACGCGATCAACGGGCAACCCACCGCGGTCTACGCGCGCTGAGCGGAACTTCGCTCAGAACAAGGTCAATTCGGCGTCGTCGGCGCACTTCGGCGGCTTGTGCGCGACCACGGGCGTGCTCGGCACCTCGATCGGTCCGGGCTGCGCCGCGATCTCGCGGGCGGCCTGGCCGGCGAGCGTGTCGGCCATCTCGTTGAAGTGGTTGCCGACGTGGCCGCGCACCCAGCGGAACCGCACCGGACCGGTGCGGTCGGTGAGCTCGCGGTCGATGGCGCGCACGAGTTCGAGGTTCTTCACCGGCGCGCCGGTGGCCGTCTTCCAACCCTTGCGCTTCCATCCGGGCAGCCATTCGGAGGCGCACTTGATCGCGTACTGCGAATCGGATTCGATGATCATCGGCTCGGCGCCGGGATGCGCGCGCAGTGCCTCGAGCACCGCCCGGAGCTCGGCGATCTGATTCGTGCCCGAACGCTCACCGCCCGACGCGCTGGGCCCCTCGTGATTGACCCACGCCCACCCGATGGCGCCACCGGGATTGCGAAGGCAGGATCCGTCGGTGCTCACGATGATCATGCGCCCGACCATAGCCGCACCCTCCGACACCACGAAAGTCGGCTCGAGCGCACAGAGTCGCGAAAGTCGGCTCCAGCGCACAGAGTACGGTAGGACGGTGACCGTGTCCGACGAGCGAGGCCGTCGCATCGCGAGCGTGGCGGACGAAGCACCCCTCGACACCCGCGTGCGCGTGCCGTGGCCGGTCGACGTGGTGCGCACCCTGCGCCCGCTGCAGCGCGGGCCGTGGGATCCGTGTCATCGCGTCGTCGCCGGCGCCGTCTGGCGTACCTCCCGGATGAACACCGGTGCCGTGACGTACCGACTCACCCAGGACGGTCCGCACGGCGCGCGGTGTCTGGCGTGGGGTCCGGGCGCATCCGAGTTGGTCGATCGGCTTCCGGCGCTGCTCGGCGCCGACGACGACCCGTCCGGCTTCGTACCCGAGCATCCCCTGCTCGTCGAGGCGCACCGACGCATGCCTGCCCTGCGCATCACCCGCACGGGCCGGGTGCTCGAATCCCTGGTGCCGGCCATCCTGGAACAGCGGGTGCACGGGGTGGCGGCGTTCGCGTCCTGGCGTCGTCTCGTCACGTGGTTCGGCGATCCGGCGCCCGGTCCGGCCCCGGAGGGCATGCGCGTGCCGCCCTCCGCGGCGACCTGGCGGACCGTGCCGTCCTGGGAGTTCCATCGGGCGAACGTCGACCCCGGCCGCGCACGCACTGTGGTGCGGTGCGCGCAGGTCGCCGACTCCCTCGAGCGCCTCGTGCATGAACCGGCCGCCGACGCCCGACGGAAGTTGCGGGTCGTGCCGGGGGTGGGCGTGTGGACGGCCGCGGAGGTCGCCCAGCGCGCGTTCGGCGACACCGATGCGCTTTCCGTCGGCGACTATCACCTCGCGAAGGTCGTCGGATGGGCGCTGCTCGGTACGCCCCTCGACGATCCCGGCATGATCGAATACCTCGAACCCCTGCGCCCGCAACGCTATCGGGCGGTTCGACTGATCGTGGAGTCCGGTGGGTACGCGCAGGTTCCGAAACGCGGCCCTCGCACCCCCATCACCGACCACCGTCGGCGGTGACGGGGTCTCGATCCACAGGGCCCGTAATCGTAGACTCGGTCACATGTCCGCCACCCACGACGCGGCCGGCCCCGATCGGCTCGGACACCTCCCGAGCTATCTGATGACCCTGGCGGCGCGACACGTGCATCGCGTCGTGTTCGACCGCCTCGATTCCGCCGATGCCCGAGGTCACCACTACCGGATCCTGGCCGCCCTCGAGGTACACGGTCCGTCCAGTCAGATCGACCTCGCCCGTCGCTGCGGACTCGATCGCAGCGACGTCGCCGCCGCCGTCGACGCACTCGTCGACCGGCGTTTCGTCGAACGAGCACCCGACCCGACCGATCGGCGACGCAACATCATCACCCTCCCCCAGCGCGGGCGCCGGCGACTGTTCGATCTCGACCGGATGCTCACCTCGGCGCAGGACGAGGCGTTCGCTCCCCTCGACGCGGCCGAACGCGCACAGCTCACCGCCATGCTGACCAGAATTGTCGAGTATCACACCAGGCCTGCGCCGATTTCCGCGCAGCAGTCGTAGGCTTGTAGAGGTGCATCCGGCGGAGATCCAGCCGTGAGCACGATCTACGAAAGGACCATCGGCGTGCAGGCCAAACCTTGCCGAGAATCGCGAGTCGTCAAGACCAGCAGGGTGTTTCCCAACGACGTCAACGACCACAACACGTTGTTCGGCGGGAAGCTGATGAGCGACATCGACATGACCGCGTCGATCTCGGCGACCCGTCACAGTCGTGCCTCGGTTGTGACGGCGTCGACCGATTCCGTGGCCTTCCTCGAACCCGTCCGTCCGTCCGATTCGGTGTGCCTCGAGTCGTTCGTGACGTGGACCGGACGTAGCTCGATGGAGGTCTTCGTCAAGGTCACCGCCGAAGATCTGCGCAGCGGGGAGCGGCGCATCGCCGCCACCGCCTTCCTCACCTTCGTCGCCGTCGACGACGGCGGTCGAACCATGCAGGTCCCACCGGTGCTACCCGAATCCGACGAGGAACGCAAGCTGAACGAGTCCGGTGACGAGCGGGCGGAGCACCGCCGCATGCACCGCGCGCAGAGTCAGGAGATGGCGAAGTATCTCACCACGAGCCGGCCGTGGTAGGTGCCTTCACCCGGTGAAGGTCCGTCAACGGCCCGTCGCGAAGGCCGGCGAGCAGCCTCGTGAGGTAGATCGGGCAGTGGGACACTGCGCGGACGACATTCGCAGCATCCTCGGGTGGTACGGCGTCGAGTCGCCGGCTCGCGTTCCGGAGGATCGGTCGTTGGAGCCGTGCCCAGGCCCGCTCACCGAGCACCCGCGCCGCTGCCGCCAACGGAAACTGCGCAATGAACGACAAGCCGATACGGAACTCCCTCCATGACAAACGTTTCCGACCGCGACTCGGACTGACAGCAGCCGGCGAACGTGCACGGCCATGGCGTTCGAGTTCGAACCCGACCTGTCCACGGAGGGAGTTCCCGACGATGTGGCAGGTGCCCCAGCCCGATGCGTCGAGTTCACGCTCGATACCGTCGGCGATTCCGCGGACCCGACCTCATGCACCCTGACACGTTCCCGACGACGAGAAAGGAGCATCGTGACCGAGTATTGGAATCACAACACGGTCTTCCACTCGGAGTTGCTCGCAGCGGTTCCGCACCGTGACAGCAGCGTCCTCGATATCGGCTGCGGCGACGGACTTCTCCTTCGGAAACTCGCCACGGCAGCTGCATCGGTCACCGGCATCGATTCGGATCACTCGGCTGTCGCCCGAGCGCGCGCACGCCTTGCCGACACCCCCGACGCGCACGTCGTCGAGGGAGATGTCCTCACCTCGTCGGAACTCGATGATCGGCGCTTCGACCTGATCACGTGCGTCGCCACCCTCCATCACATGCCGCTGATCATCGCGCTCGAACGCATGCGAGAACTTCTGGCCCCGGAAGGGAGCCTGTGCATCGTGGGGCTGTCTGCCAACAAGACCGTGATCGATCGGCTCGTCGCCGGGGCCCTTGTTCTTCCCGTTCGCGTAGCGAGCACCATCCACCGCGAATCCGGCTACCCCGGCATGACGACCGAACAACCCCGCGAGTCACTCGCCGATATCCGTCGCGCGGCCGCGATGGTGCTGCCCGGAAGCCGTATCCATCGACGCTTCTACTACCGCTACACGCTGGACTGGACCAAGCCCCTCTGAGGGAATCAGTGAAATCCCGGTGATCGGCGTCGAACTGTGGAAGTATCTCGACGACTCGACGCGAAGGGGGATCGCGTGTTCGACATCGAGCTTTCGGCAGGAACGATCGAGTACGAGGACACCGGTGGCGACGGACCGGTTCTCGTGTTCATCCACGGTCTACTGATGGACGGAACCGCGTGGCGAAACGTCGTGGAACAACTCCGCGGCACCTACCGCTGCATCGCGCCGACCTGGCCTCTCGGCTCGCACCGCATACCGATGCGCCCGGAGGCAGACCTCACCCTCGTCGGCATGGGCCATCTCATCGGGGAGTTCCTCGACGCTCTCGACCTGCGTGACGTCACGCTGATCCAGAACGATTGGGGCGGCGCCCAGGCCTTCTTCGCCGTGTCGAATCCCGAACGGGTCTCGCGACTCGTGCTCGCCGCGTGCGAGGCATTCGACAACTACCCTCCCGGCCCGGTGAAACGACTCCTGCCGCTGGTCAAGCTTCCGGGTGGGGTACGCCTGCTCATGGCGGTGCTCGGCACGAAGTTCGGCCGGCGTGGCCCCGGCACCTGGGGATGGATGAGCAAACGTCCGGTGCCCGGACCCGTCATGGACGCCTGGTTCCGCCCGGCCACCGTCGACCGGAACATCCGGCGTGATCTGGCCAAGTACGCACTCTCGGCCCCGCCCAAGCAACAGCTGCTCGAGATCGCTGCGAAAGCGGCGCAATTCTCCGGGCCGGTGCTGGTCGTGTGGGCCACCGAGGACCGCATGATGCCGCGCGATCACGGGCGACGCCTCGCCGAGGCCTTCCCCGACGCGCGGCTGGTCGAAATCGACGACAGCTACACCCTGCTGGCCGAAGACCAGCCCGAGAAGCTCACGGCGGCGATCGAAGAGTTCTTGACCGCCACAGCCCGCTGAGACGTCCCGCATCCGGATACGACTCGGCGGTTACAGCGCCCGCGCGATGATCTGCTTCATGACCTCGTTCGCGCCGGCGTAGATCCGCTGGACGCGCGCGTCCTCGTACATCCGCGCGATGAGGTATTCGCGCATGTAGCCGTAGCCGCCGTGCAACTGCACGCACCGGTCGATGACCTCGCACTGCTTGTCGGTCAGCCAGTACTTGACCATCGCGGCATCGGACGGATCGAGTTGGCCCTTCAGGTGCTGCTCGATGCAGTGGTCGAGGAAGATGCGGCAGGTGCGGGCGATGGTTTGACACTCGGCGAGTTCGAAGGCCGTGTTCTGGAACTCGAACAGGCTGTGCCCGAACGCCTGTCGCGCCTTGGTGTAGCGGACGGTCTCCTCGACGGCCCGGTCCATCGCACCGGCGGCCTGCGCGCCGATGATCAGACGTTCCTGCACGAGCTGTGCCATGAGCTGACCGAAGCCGAGACCTTCGGATTCGCCGAGCAGGTTCGTCACGGGCACGCGCACGTCGACGAACGACAGCTCGGAGGTGTCGGCGGCGTGCTGGCCGACCTTGTCGAGCACACGGCCCACCGAGAAGCCCGGGGCGTCACGGAGATCCACGATGAGCAGCGACACACCCTTGGCACCTGCCTTCGGGTCGGTTTTGACGGCGAGGACGATGACGTCGGCCGAAGAACCGTTGGTGATGAAGGTCTTCGAGCCGTTGACGACGTAGTGGTCGCCGTCGCGCACCGCGGTGGTCTTGATCGCTTTGAGGTCCGAACCCGCGCCGGGTTCGGTCATGCCGATGGCACCGAGGATCTCGCCGGTGGCCATGCCCGGCAGCCACGTCTTCTTCTGCTCCTCGTTGCCGTATTCGAGGATGTAGTGCGCGACGATGCCGCTGTGCACGGAGTTGCCGAACGCGAGATCGCCGGAGTAGCCCTGCGCGTCGAACACCGCGAGGTCGTGCGCGAAGGTACCGCCGCCACCCCCGTATTCCTCGGGGATCGAGCAGCACAGCAGACCGAGTTTGCCGGCCTCGAGCCACACCTCACGATCGATACGACGCTGCGAATCCCACTTCTCGGCCTTGCCCATGACCTCGCGATCGAAGAACTCGCGCGCGAGATCGTAGACGGCAGAGACCTCGTCGTCGTACCAGGAGGCGACGTGCTTCTTCGGCATCGGGTTCGGATTTCCTTTTCGCAGTGTTCGGTCGGAGTGGTCAGGATCCGCGCAGTTCGCGCTTGAGGAGCTTGCCGCTCTGGTTACGCGGCAGGACGTCGGTGAAGCGAACGGCCTTGGGCACCTTGAACGGTGCGAGGCGCTGCTTGACGTGGTCGATCAAGGTGGACTCGTCGAGCTCGTGACCGTCCTTGAGGACGACCACCGCGGTCACCGCTTCGATCCATTTCTCGTCCGGAGTACCGATCACCGCGACCTCCGCGACGGCCGAATGCGTGTAGATCGCGTCCTCGACCTCACGTGAGGCGACGAGGATGCCACCGGTGTTGATGACGTCCTTGATGCGATCGACGACGGTGATGAAGCCTTCGGCGTCGCGGGTGACGAGGTCGCCGGAGTGGAACCAGCCGTCGCGAAAGGCCTCCTCCGTCGCGGCGGGATTCTCCCAATAGCCCAGGCACAGTTGCGGTGAGCGGTACAGGATCTCACCGGGTTCACCGTCGGGGACGTCGTTGCCGTCGGCGTCGACGACGCGGGTTTCGACGAACAGCACGGCCCGGCCGCACGAGGCGGGACGCGCGTCGTGTTCCTCGGGGCGGAGGACGGTGGCGAGCGGACCGATCTCGGATTGGCCGAAACAGTTGTAGAAGCCGAGCTCCGGGTAGCGGCCGCGGAGTCGCTCGAGGACGGTGACGGGCATGATCGACGCTCCGTACTGCGCCTTGCGCAGCGACGACAGGTCGCGCTCGTCGAGGTCGGGATGGTTGGTCAGCGGCACCCACACCGTCGGGGCGAGGAACAGCGATCCGATGCGCTCCTCCTCCACCAGCCGCAGGATCTCGGCGACGTCGGGTGCGGGCAGCAGCCGCACGGTCGCACCGACCGCGAAGTACGGGATGAGGAAGACGTGCATCGCCGCGGAGTGGTAGAGCGGCATGCACACGAGCGGGTCGTCGCCGGCCGACAGGTCGAGCGCCTCGATCGACGACATGTATTCGAAGGTGAGCGCCTGGTGGGTCATCATGGCGCCCTTGGGCTTCGACGTCGTGCCCGAGGTGTAGAGGAGCTGGACGAGGTCGGTGTCGGCCACGGCGACGTCGAGCGCCGGCACGTCGCCGGTCTGCGCGACCGTCACCAGGGAGTCGTCGGCGTCGCGGAGCGGGACGACGGTCTCGGCCGGCACGTCGGCCAGGACGGCGTCGAGATTGTCGCGCAACACGGGGTCGACGAGCACGGCTTTCGCGCCCGACTGACCGAGCAGGTACGACAGTTCCTCGCCGCGCAGTGCGTAGTTGATCGGCACGTGCACCAGGCCGGCGCGGGCAGCGGCGAGATATCCGATCGCGTAGCCGTCGGAGTTGGTGCCGTAGGCGGCCACGCGGTCGCCCTTGGACAGGCCCAACGAGAGCAGGTGCGCAGCGGCACGGGTGACGGCGTCGTCGAGTTCCCGGTAGGTGAACTGCCGGTCGCCGAAGCGGAGTGCGACGCGGGCGGGATAGCGCGCGGCGGTGCGGTGGAGGATGCCGTCGACGGTGCTCTGACGCGGGTCGGGGGTCATGCAGTGAACTTTATAGGACGTCCAACCAACTAGTCCAGACCTAGCGATCGCTCGGGATCAGCGATCCTTCCAGACCGGTGCCCGCTTCTCGAGGAAGGCCGTCATCCCCTCCTGCGCGTCGTCGATCATCGCGTTCGACGCCATCGTCTCCGCCATTGCGGCATAGGCCGTCTCTTGCGGCAGATCGATCTGCCGGTAGAACGCCTCCTTGCCGATCCGTATCGTCTCGGGGGACGACGTGGCGATCTTCAGGGCGAGCTCGGTGGTCGCGGTCTCCAGCGTCTCCGGTTCGACGACGTAGTTCACCAGGCCCCAGTCGGCGGCGGTCTGCGCGTCGATGGTGTCGCCGGTCAGCAGCATCTGCAGCGCCCGCTTGCGGCCGATCGCGCGGCTGACCGCGACCATCGGCGTCGAGCAGAACAACCCGATCCGCACACCCGGGGTACCGAAGCGAGCGTCGCCGGCAGCGACGGCGAGATCGCACGCAGCGACGAGCTGGCATCCCGCCGCGAGCGCCGTGCCCTGCACCGATGCGATCACCGGTTGAGGGATCGACTGCACGGTCCGCATCATCTCGTTGCACGTCTCGAAGATCGCGCGTTCCTCGTCGAGCGTGCGTCCGATCATCTGCCGCAGGTCGTGCCCGGCCGAGAACACCGGGCCTTCCGCGCGGACCACGATCACCTTCGTGTCGGCCGCGAGCGCCGTCAGACCGGCGATGAGCTCGCGCATCGTCTCCACCGACAGCGGGTTGCGCTGCTCCGGGCGGTCGAGGGTGAGCACCCCGATACCGCTGGCCTCGTCGACAGCGATGAGCACAGGCGGGGGCAGGGTGTCGACGGCGTCGGGGCCGTCCGCAGAGCGATCCGTCACGTTCCCTTTCCTACACCACCGGCGGGTTACCGGCGCGGCATCGACGAGACGAGATCCGCGACGCGGGCGGGCGCCCGACCGAGCAGCGCCGCCGTCACGGCGCTTCCCGCGACGAAGCCGTGATCGTCGTAGAAGTCGAACATCGCCGCCAGACGCTCCCGGGTATCCGCGGGCAGGTCGCGGCCGTGGCGCTCCATCCACACCGGGACGGACACCTGCTCGATCTCCACCGACCGCCCGGCGACCGCGCACAGCTGCCGCACACTCACCGAGTCCGGTCCCCCGAGCTCGTAGGTGGCGCCGTGGTGGATGTCCGTACCCTCGACGAGGACACGGGCCGCCACCGTCGCGACGTCCGACAGGGCGACGAACGAGAACGGCGCGTCGGGGTCGTAGGGGACGTCGAGTGCATCGACCGAGCCGTCGAGGACGGATGCGAAGTTCTCCGTGTACGCGCAGGGCTGCAGAACGGTCCACCGCACCCCGGAAGCGTGCAGGATGTCCTCGCAACGCGCCTTGTCGAGGTGGTGCGGCATCGCCGGCGTGTACGGCCAGGCGACGGAGTGGTAGACGACGTGATCGACACCTGCCTCGGCCACCGCCGCGAGGAACCGTTCGAACAGCGCCGGTTCGTCGGGGTGCATGTTCGGGGCGATGAAGTAGACGCCACGGCAGCCCGACAGGGCGTCGACGAGCCCGGCACCGGTCTCGAGGTCGACAGCACGATCCCCCGCCTGCCGAGCGGTGTGCACCACTCGGCGGACGGGGGTCGTGTCTGCTGTCTCCAGCGCCGCGATGACAGCCGTTCCGGTCTTCCCCGCGGCACCGATCACTGCGAGATCGGTGCCGCGGGAGAAAGTGGCCGTCGTCGACATCAGTTGCCGATGAAGTCGTACTCGGCGAACTCGGCACCACCCGACAGGCGGGCGTAACCGGGACCGCGGTCGAAGAAGGGCTCTTCCTCGCCGCGCTCGGCGCGCATCTGCGCACGCAGCGCCTCGGTGGCCTCGACGTCGGCGACGGGCTCCTCCGCCGAGGTGTCCTTCAGGATCACGCCGTAGTCGTCGCGGGCGCCCTCGACGGACACCTTGCGCCACAGCACGTCCCGGACCACCTCGTCGATCGGACGATCGAGCGGGTCGCCCCAGCCACCGCCACCGGTGGTGCGGATGCGCACGACCTCGCCGGCCTTGATCGGCTCGGCGTCCGTGAGGGCGTCGAACTCGCGCTCGTTCGGGCCGCCGGGATCGAGGGTGACGGAGAACGGCTTGCCGGCCTTGCCGCCCTTGACGCCCCAGCAGGCGAGGATCGAACGGTCCGCGATGGACATGAAGTTCGCGTCCTTGAGCATGCGGATGTGCTTCTCGTAGCCGAGACCACCGCGGTAGCGGCCGGCCCCACCGGAATCGATTGCCAGACCCAGCTTCTCGACGATGAACGGGAAACGGCTCTCGGTGAACTCCGTGGGCAGGTTCCGCGAGTCGGGCACCACGTGGATGGTGTCCTCACCGTCGGCGTAGTGCCGGCCGCCGGAGCCGCCGCCGAGCACCTCACGCATGAGGTAGGAGTGGCCGTCGAAGTCCTCGCCGTACACACCGGTGTAGCGGATGGTCTCCTGGTCGGCGGGCATGTTGCCGTCGACCGCCTTGGCGACCACACCGGAGAGCACACCGAGCAGACGCAGGATCACGAACGTGCGAGCGTTGGTGGGAGCGGGGAAGATCGGCGTGATGAGCGTGCCCGGCTCCGGGAACCTCATCTCGATCAGCGGCACGACACCTTCGTTGACGTCCAGTTCCGCCATGCGGTCCGGGGTGTCGGCCAGGTTGCGGAGGATCGGCGCCAGCCACTTGATGAGGAAGTTGCCGTCGGCGTAGTCACCGCAGTGGTTGATCGGGCCCTTCGCCTGCGGACCGGTGCCGTTGAAGTCCAGGATCAGGCGCTCGCCGCCCTCGTCCTCCGGGGAGGTCTTGGTGAGCGTGATGCGCTGCACGTGCAGCATCGGCTCGTCCAC
This sequence comes from Rhodococcus sp. DMU2021, assembly GCF_019641445.1. NCBI lineage: Bacteria > Bacillati > Actinomycetota > Actinomycetes > Mycobacteriales > Nocardiaceae > Rhodococcus > Rhodococcus sp. DMU2021. The sequence goes on along the minus strand of NZ_JAIFKB010000020.1, from coordinate 18,507 downwards.
ACCGTCGTGCTCGGCGTAGTCCTCCCAGGTGTACGTGCCCACCGGGATCTTGCTGAGGATCTCGCGGCGGTACGTCTCGGTGGTCGCATCGAGGATCGCGTCGAAGCAGGCCTCGACGGTCTCGACACCGTAGCGTTCGAACAGCTCCGACAGCCGGCGCGCACCCATGAGGCACGCCGAGCACTCGGCGTCGAGGTCGGCGGCGAGCGAATCGGGCATGCGGGAGTTGCGGGTCATGATGCGCAGTGCCGCCTCGTTGGGAACGCCCTGGTCCCACAGCTTGATCGGCGGGACCATCAGTCCCTCCTCGTACACGGTGGTCGCACCCGAGGGCATGGAGCCCGGGCAGCAACCGCCGATGTCGTCGTGGTGGCCGAAGGCCTGCACGAACGCGACCACCGAGGGCTCGGTGTCGCCGGGGCGGGTCGCGAAGACCGGGACGGTGACACACAGGTCGGGCAGGTGCCCGATGCCGCCTTCGGAGAGGTAGACGTCGTTGTGGAAGAAGACGTCGCCGGGCTTCATCGTCTCGAGCGGGAAGTCCCGCGCCACCGGATGCACGAGCGCCGAGTACGAACGACCGGTGAGCTTGCGCAGGTTGCGGTCGTGGATGCCGGCACGGAAGTCGTGGGCGTCGCGGATCATCGGCGAGCGCGAGGTCCGGGAGATGGAGGTCTCCACCTCCATCTCGACACTGGCGAGATAGCCGGCGACGATCTCGACCAGCACCGGATCGGGAGCGCTACCCGAAGCGTCGGTCAGCCGGAAGGGCTTGCGGGTCGTGGCCGCGGCGGGTTCGAGAGTCGCAGTCATCGGGTGGCTCCGTTCGAGTCGGACGTCTTGCTGAGGCGGATGTTGCCGAAAGTGTCTATGCGAGCGCGGAATCCGGGATGAACCGGGATGGTCGAGCTGAATTCCTCGATCACGGCGGGACCTTCGAGTTCGTCGCCGGCGCCGAGGCGGGCGCGGTCGTACACGCGGGTGGTGACCCACTCGTCGAAGTACGCCTGACGGGTGCCGGTGAGGGCGTCGTCCGCCCCCGTGCCCGGGGCGATCTCGGCGAGTTCCGGTCGCTTGATGGGGCCGATACCGCTGACGCGGAGGTTGACCCATTCCACGTGCTGGTGGGGATCGTTGCGGAAGTCGTAACCGTAGAGCTCACGGTGGGCCTGGTGGAAGCGTTCGGCCGCCTCGTCCATCAGTTCCTGGGTGATGGGGCCGTCGCCGACCGGCACGCGCACCTCGAAGGCCTGGCCGAAATAGCGCAGGTCCGCCGAGCGGGCGTACTGCCGCTGGTCGGGCCCGAATCCCTCGTCCTCCAAAGCGCGTTCGGCCTCGGCCGCGAGGGCGTCGAGTCCGGCCTGCAGTTCGTCGATCTTCAACCGGTCGTGACGGCTGACGTGCGTCTGCACATAGTCGTTGCGGACATCGACGGTGAGCAGACCGAAGGCCGAGACGTTGCCGGGCTCGAGCGGCACGAGGACGTCCTTGAGACCGAGGATGTCGATGAGGCGACAGGCCAGCAGCGACCCGGAGCCGCCGAAGGTCACCAGGGTGAAGTCGCGGACGTCGAGACCACGCTTGACGGTGATCTGGCGCAGCGCGTTGGCCTGGTTCCAGGCCGACACTTCGAGAATGCCCGTGGCGCACGCCTCGAATTCGAGGCCGAGACGGTGTGCGAGCTCCTCGACGCCCTTGCGGGCGAGTTCGGTGTCGAGCGGGATCTCACCGCCGAGCAGGTGGGGAGGGATGCGACCGAGCAGGACGTGGGCGTCGGTGATGGTCGGCTCGTTGCCGCCCTTGGCGTAGCACAGGGGTCCGGGATCGGCGCCCGCCGACTGCGGGCCGACGCGCAGGGTGCCCTCGGGGGTCATCCACGCGATGGAGCCACCGCCGGCGCCGACGGTCACCACGTCGATCATCGGGATCTTGGACGGGTAGACACCCACGCGACCTTCCGTGGTGAGTGCCGGCTCGCCGCCGACGACCACGGTGACGTCCGTGGAGGTGCCGCCACCGTCGCAGGTCAGCACCTGGTCGACACCGGCGACGCCGGCAATCAGGGCCGCACCCAGGGCACCGGCTGCAGGGCCGGAGAGCACGGTCGTGATCGGCTGGTGCACGACCTCCTTCGCCGACAGCACGCCACCGTTGGACTTCATCACGTAGAACGGGATGTCGCGCTGTTCGCCCTCGGCGGAGGAGAACTCGCGGAGCCGGTTCGCGATGTTGTTGACGTAGTTGCGGATGTTGGGCTTGACCGCGGCGTCGACGAGGGTCGTGATGGACCGCTCGTACTCGCGGTACTCGCGCAGCACCTCGCTGGAGATGCTCACGGTCGCCTCCGGGTACTCCTCCATGAGGATGTCGCGGACGCGGCGCTCGTGCTCGGGGTTGGCGTAAGAGTGCATGAGGCACACGCCGACGGTGCGGATCTCGCGGTCCTTGAAGAAGCGGGCGGCGGCGCGGACGTCGTCCTCGTTCAGGGGACGGATCTCGCTGCCGTTGTAGGCGAGACGACCGCGGATGGTGCGGACACGGTCGGCCGGCACGATGCGGTCGGGCTTGACCCAGAAGTAGGAGTTGCCGTAGCCGTCGGGGACCGACTGGCGGGCGATCTCGAGGACGTGTTCGTAGCCCTCGGTGGTGATGAATCCGAGGGTGCCGACCTTGCCCTCGAGGAGCTTGTTGGTCGCGACGGTGGTGCCGTGACTGACGGCGTCGATCGCGTCGCCGGTCTCGCCGAGCTGCGCGAGGACCTTCTCGATGCCTGCGAGGAAGCCGATGGCCGGATCCTGCGGTGTCGACGGGGTCTTCGTGGTGACGATGGCGCCGGACTCGTCGTCCACCGCGACCACGTCCGTGAATGTTCCGCCGGTATCGATACCGACCCGAATCTTCCTGGATCCCATGTTTCCTCCTGGGTTCGTCTCGCCGGTGTCCCACCTGACGTCTGATGACATTCCACCCCCTGAGCGGCGGTGTTTCTTTGTCACATCTCGCCGAACTCGTCGCCTGGAGTTCGGGGTTCGTGCACCTGCCACCTGCAGACGACGGCACCCCCGGGCCGTGATGGCCCGGGGGTGCCGTGGAGATTCGACGAGAAGGTCAGCGTCGGGCGAGGATCGCTCCCAGGGCGACGCCCGCCAGCGCGATACCGGCGCCCACTCCCGCGGACAGCAGAACGGTTGCTACCGAGGGTGTTCCGGCCGGTACCGGTGCAGCGGACGCAGCGGCCACGGGCAGCGCGGTGGTCTTCACACCCGCACCCTCGGCGACCTCGGCCACCTCGGCTCCGTTCATGCCCGCGACAACTTCGGCTTCGGCCGCACTCGGCGCCGCCGGCAGACCGTCGGCGATCACACCGTCGATGCCGTTGAAGAACACACCGGCCATCTTCTTGGCGACACCGGTGATCATCCGTTGTCCGACACCACCGACCATGCCGCCGACGACCGCGTCCGCGTCGTAGGTGAGCACGGTGCCGCCGTCGCGTTCTTCGAGACGCACCGTCACATCGGCCTTGACCGTTCCCGGGGCACCGGATCCCGATGCCGTCATCACGAACGATTCGGGGCGATTCTGCTGCGACAGAACCACTTCCCCGTCGTAGGTGCCCTTGATGGAGGCCACTCCGGCGGTGATGGACAGCTTGTAGTGGTTGTCGTTGATCTGCTCGAGCGACTGCACGCCCGGGATCGTCGCCGCGAGAACACGGCCGTCCTGCAGGCTGTCGTACACCACGTCGGGAGGTGCCTGCAGTTGCGCGGTACCGGCGATTCTCATTCGTTCTCCTTGTTTCGGGACGCCGCGTGGGTCAGACGCAGCTCGAACAACTCCGAGGGGGAAATCGGCATGCTGGTGATCGGGATACCCTCCGCGTCCTCGACGGCCGCGGCGATCACCGCCGACGTCGGGATGACACCGGCCTCACCGGCGCCCTTCATCCCGAGGGGATTGAGTGCGGACGGGGTGACGGTGTGGTCCATCTCGAGAGAGTCGGGCATCTCCGTCACGAAGGGCATGAGGAAGTCCATGTACGACGCGTTGAGCATCTGCCCGTGCTCGTCGTAGACGATCTTCTCGTAGAGTGCGCCGCCGATGCCCTGCGCAACCGCGCCCTGCACCTGGCCTTCGACGATGCGCGGGTTGATGACGTTGCCGCAGTCGTGCACCACCGCGTACCGGAGCACCCGGATCTCGGCGGTGACGGGATCGGTCTCGACGATCGCCGCGTGGATTCCCGACGCGAACGTCGAGGTGGGCGGCGAGTAGTAGCCGGTCGCCTCCAGGCCGGGCTGCTCACCCTCGAGGACGGGCGGCACCGACATGTCGGTCTCGGCGTTCGCGAATCCCGTTGCGCGACGGGATGCGTCGTCGAAGGCGTAGCGGAGCGGGTTCGACAGTACGGCCACGACACCGAGTGGGATCGAGGTGCCCTCCGCGCCGGGTTCGGTGCCCACCACGCACACGTGCCCCTCGCGCAGTTCGAGATCGGCGACATCGGCGTGGAGGTGGTCCGCGGCGATCTTCTTCGCCTTCTCCGCCACCATCTGCGCGGCGACGTGGAAGGCGGATCCGGACATCACGGCACCGCGCGAGGCGAACGTGCCGACCGCGTACCCGAATCGGCGGGTGTCGCCGGTGACGATCTCGACATCGGAGACCGGCACACCGAGATCATCGGCGACGATCTGCGCGAAGGAGGTCTGGTGTCCCTGGCCCTGGGTGGTCAGGCCCGTGGCGGCCTTGACCTTGCCCGAGGTCTCGATGAGCACGTGTGCGCCCTCGTACGGGCCCGGTCCCGTGCCCTCGACGTACGCTCCAACACCGATTCCGACGCGGCGGCCCTCGGCGCGGGCACGTTCCTTGTACTCGGCGAACTCGTCCCAGCCGATGAGCTTCTTGAGCTTGTCCATTCCGGCCTGGTAGTCGCCGGTGTCGTAGATGAGGGGACGACCGTCCTGGAAGATCAGGTGGAAGTCGTAGGGCATCTCCTCGGGGCGGATGAAGTTGGTCTCGCGGACCTCGAGGACATCCTTGCCGAGATGCTTGGCGATGGCGTCCATCGCCCGCTCCATTGCGAACACGCCCTGGGGTCGTCCCGCGCCGCGGTAGGGCGTGACGATGACCGTGTTGGTGTACAGCGAATAGGCGTCCACCCGGAAGGCGCGCGGTTTGTAGGGGCCGAGCACCTGGGTGGAGGTGTTGAGCAGCACGATGATTCCGTACGGCAGGTACGCGCCGTTGTCGTGCCAGATCGAGAAGTCGAAGGCCAGCAGCCTGCCGTCGTCGTCGAACCCGACGGTGACCTCGTGGACCTGCCCGCGCTCGTGGGCGCTCGAGATGAAATGTTCGCGCCGGTCCTCGACCCACTTGACCTCGCTGGAGATCCCGGCCTGCCCCAGCTTGCGGGCGGCCCAGGTGACCATGACCTCCTCGGGCCACGGGTGGACGATCTTCACACCGAAACCACCACCGACGTCGGGGGCGATGCAATGGACCTTGTTGTGCGCCATGCCCAGTCGCGCGGCGATCGCAGCACGGGCGGACGTCGAGGTTTGGGTGGACGTCCAGAAGGTCAGCACCTTCTCGTCGTCGTCCCAGCGGGCGTAGACGCCCTTGCCCTCCATCGGCATCGACGCCGAACGTTCGATCTCGAGGTCGAGGGTCAACGTGTGCGGTGCCGCGGCGAGTTCCGCCTCGATGTCGCCGAACCCGTGCTGGAGGTGCGCCGCGACGTTGTCGGGCACATCCGGATGGACGACGTGCTCGGCGTTGCGTGCGGTGTCGACACCGACCACGGCAGGAAGGGCCTCGTAGGTGATGTCGATCAGCGCGCAGGCGTCCTCGGCGATGTACCGGTTGTCGGCCACGACCATCACGATCGCCTCACCGACATGGTTCACCTCGTCCTTGGCGAGCGGATATCCGTTGCGCGGAGCGGTGATCGCGGGGTGCGGGATGAGCAGTGGGAGATTCTCGGCCATCTCGGGCGAGTCGGCCTCGAGATCGTCGTAGGTGTAGATGGCGTGCACGCCCGGCAGTTCGAGAGCCGCATCGACGGCGATGTCGAGGATGCGGGCGTGCGCGTGCGGCGACCGGACGAAGGCCGCGGCGAGCGCGCCGTGCCCGAGATCGTCGAGATAGCGGCCATTACCGCTGACGAGCCGGTTGTCCTCGACACGCGGGATGGGCTTGCCGAACGACTTGCCCGACTCGGTGGCACCACCGATGTCGGCGGGGGCGAGGTCGGTTGCCGTGCTCGTCGAGACCGAGGTGGAGACGGGCGAATCGGAGACGCTGGTCATGCTCGTCCTGCCTTTCCTCCGACCGGAGCGGTGGCGCCGCGGACCTTGGCGTCGAGCGAGGCGCGTGCCGCCTCGCTGTCGGGGCCGAGCGGTGAGCCTCCGGACCGTTCGCGCTTGATCTCGGCGGCGCGCAGCACGGCCGCCCGGATGTTCTGGTAGCCCGTGCACCGGCAGAGGTTGCCGGCGATCGCATCGGTCGCCTCCTCGTGGGTGGGCGACGGGTTCTCCTCGAGGAAGGCGGCGATCGTGGTGACGAATCCCGGTGTGCAGAAACCGCATTGCAGACCGTGGCAGTCGACGAACGCCTCCTGCACGGGATGCAGGGTGCCGTCCGGTTCGACGAGCCCTTCGACCGTCGTCACCGAGCGGCCCTCGAGGCTCGCAGCGAGCACGAGGCACGACCGCACCGGCTTGCCGTCGAGCAGCACCGTGCACGCGCCGCACACACCGTGCTCGCATCCCACATGGGTCCCGGTCTGGCGGAGGTGATGACGGATCGCGTCCGATGCCAGCGTGCGCGAGGGCAGCACCACGGTCTGCGTCACGCCGTTGAGGGTGAAGGTCACGGCGACGTGGTGCTCGCCGGTCTCCGCCTGCAGCTCGTCGACCTGTTCGGCGACGGTCCGCCGCGAGGCATCGCGACCACCCTTGTGGATCGAGCTCGTCATCGACTTCCTCCCGTGTGCATCGGTACCCGTGTGTCGTCGCGGATCGCGTCCTGCGCGGCCGCGAAGCCGACACGGCCGGTCAGTGCCGCCACCAGCTGCGACCGGTAGCGGTCGGTGGCGTGGATGTCCGCCTCCGTCTCGACGGTCTCGCGTGCCTTCTCCGCGACCTGCTGCCAGAGCGGGTCGCGCTCGTCGTGCGCCGAGGCTCCGCGCAGGATGTCGGTGTAGTCGACGACCTGCCCGAGTTCTCCCGCGGAGACGTAGGTCATCCGGGCGGACGTCACCGCGCCGTCCTCGACCTCCACCTGCGCGACCACGCCGACGAGTGCGTAGTCGCCGTGGCGTCGTGCGATCTCGTCGATGGCGGTGCCGGTGCCCGGCCGCGCAGCCGGCACCGTCACGCTGGTGGCGATCTCGTCGGCCTCGAGGGTCGATTCGAGCGCCCCGGCGAACAGCTCGGCGGCGGGGATCTGCCGGACTCCGCGGACGGAGCGAACGGTGAGCGTTCCCCCGAGCAGCGACAGCACGGCCGGCATCTCCGCGGACGGATCGGCGTGGACGATCGATCCCACGGTCGTTCCGCGATTGCGGATGGTCGGGTGTGCGACCAACCGGAGCGCGCGGCCCAGCAGGGGCTGGACCTGCGCGACCGTCGAATCGGATTCGAGCGCTGTGTGGGTGGTGAGAGCGTCGAAGGTGACGCCGAGTTCCGGTGAAGCGGAGATCGCGTCGAGGCGCGGGATCGAGCCGATGTCGACGAGGTGAGCCGGTGCCGCCAGGCGCATCGACAGCAGTGGAATCAGTGACTGGCCGCCGGCGAGCACTTTGCCCTCGTGCGCGACCCCCGCGAGGATCTCGCAGGCTTCATCGATCGACCGCGGTCGGTGGTAGGTGAGTGGCGACGGTTTCATTGAACAGATCCTGCCCGCATAGTGTGATCGGCGTTTCGTGGAGAAGTGACAAAGCTCACCGGTCGACAATGTCAGATGTAATAGAGGTCACGCGAACTCCTTCAGCCTCCCGGCGCCGCTCTCCCCGTCGGGATCGGGCTCCGTCCGGACCGGTTCTCCCTGATCGGAGGGGGTATCGGGATCCTCGGGGGCGATGTCCTTGGGGGCGATGACCCGGCACAGGTGGTAGAGACCGATAACGACGATGGTGCCCAGCGCGATGCCGCTCAGCGAGAACGTGTCGGTGAACTCGAGGCTGGTGTCGCCGATGGCGATGATCAGGCCGGCCGCGACGGGCATGAGGTTGCGCGGGTCGCCGAAGTCGACGCCGTTCTCCTTCCAGATCTTGGCGCCGAGCAGGCCGATGATGCCGTAGAGGACCACGGTGATGCCGCCGAGCACGCCGCCGGGGGTCGCGGAGATGACCGCGCCGAACTTCGGGGAGAAGCCGAGGAGCATCGCGATGACACCGGCCGCGGCGTAGGCGGCCGTCGAGTACACGCGGGTCGCGGCCATGACGCCGATGTTCTCCGCGTAGGTCGTCGTCGGGGAACCGCCGACACCGGTGGCGAGGGCCGTGGCGAGACCGTCACCGGCCAGCGCGCGTCCCATCATGGGGTCGAGATCGGTCTTGGTGATCTCGGCGACCGCTTTGACGTGTCCGGCGTTCTCCGCGATCAGGGCGATGACGCCGGGCAGCACGAGCACGATGAAGGTGAGGCTGAACGACGGGGCATGGATGCCGACGACACCGGCGGCTTCGTCCGTGAACGGCGGCAGACCGAACCACGGCGCGGACGCGACGCCGTCCCAGTTCACGCGGAAGTGTTCGGTGACGGCGTCGGCACCGGCGTCGTAGGAGGTGATCGGTCCGCTGATCCGGTCGAGGATCCACGACAGTGCGTAGCCGAACAGCAATGCCAGGAAGATGGCGACGCGGCCGAGGAAGCCGCGCAGCACGACACTGCCCACGATCAGCGCGATCATCACCGTCAGCGCGACCCACTGATCCTGCGGCCAGTAGGTACCGGCCACCACCGGCGCCAGGTTGAAGCCGATGAGCATGACCACCGCGCCGGTGACGACCGGCGGCAGGATCTTGAAGACCAGCGAGCCGCCGAGGAAGTGGATCACCACACCGATCGCGGCGAGCACGAGCCCGGAGACCATGATCGCACCGGTGACCTCCGACGGCGAGCCGCCCTGGGCGTAGATCGCGGCGATGCCGCCGACGAAGGCCGCGGAGGTACCGAGATAGCTGGGGATCCGGCCCTTGACGACAGCGAGGAAGAACAGGGTGCAGAAGCCCGAAAGCATGACTGCGAGTTGCGGGTTGAGTCCCATGATGATGGGGAAGACGAAGGTGGCGCCGAACATCGACACCACGTGCTGGCCGCCCAGGCCGATGGTGCGGCCCCAACTCAGGCGCTCCATCGGCGCCACGACCTGTCCCGGTTCTATGTTCTTGCCGTCTCCGTGCACTGTCCAGATGGGCATATCGGACCTTTCAGCAGAGTGTGGGTGCCGATAGCGTTCACGTGGATCGTTACGCCTGTGTTGCCGATCACACGTGTACTTCGGTAGCCGCAAACGCTAACGGAGCAGCTCCGGCCCGGCGTGGGAGGAATCTGCCAGGAGCGACCTTCCGAAATTGGCAAGATCGGTGGTTGATCGTCAGGAATCGATCCCGCGCATCGCGATGATCTTGAGGGCGAGCGAAAGGTCCAGCCGCAGTTCGGGCTGCTCGGTGAAGGGACCGAGGATCTTTTCGAGTTTCGCCACACGATAGCGCAGAGTGTTGTAATGAAAATGTAACTGGCGCGCGGCTTCTGCGATGTTGATGTTGGTGGCGAGGAGCACCTCGAGGGTACGGCACATGTCCTGCGCCTCGGCCGTGCCGTCGGTCAGTTCCTTGAGCGTCTCGCGCGCGAACGACTCGAGTTCCTCGGTGTCCTCGACGAGGCTCAGCAACCGGTACACACCCAGATCGTCGAAATGGGTCACCGCCCACGGCCCGGAGATCTTGCGCCCCACTTCGAGTGCCGTGCGCGCCTGGGCGTAGAGCACCGGCAGGTCGTCGGTGGACGACGACGCACGCGAGACCCCCACACCGAACGGGCGACGTCCTCCCCCACCGGCTCCGCGCACCTGGGCGACGAGTTCGTGCACGAGGGTCATCGTGTCGCTGCCCTCACCCATGAGCACGACGGTCTCGGTCGCCAGGGCCGTGACGGACGCTCCGGAATCGCGGCCGGCGAGCGCACCCGCGAACGCGCGGGCCTGCCGTTCCACGACGGGCAGTCGCGCCGGTGCCGCCGAGGAATCGTCGTCCACGCGATCGGGTTCGACGGCGACCACCACCACCGGGCGGTCGAGATTCCAGCCGAACATCTGGGCGTGCACGATCACCTGTTCGGGTTCACCGGCGCGGCCGCGCAACAGGTCCCGGACGAAGTTGGCCCGGTGCTTCTCCTCGACCGCCGACACTGCGAGTTCACGACTGACGACGAGCGCACACACCGTCGCCGCCTGCTCCACGAGATACAGATCCGGCGCGGAGAGATCGCGTGCGGGACAGAAGAACACGAGCCGGCCGTGGTCTATGCCATTGGCGGAGATCGCGGCGATCGCCACGTACTCGTTGCCGAATCGGTGCAGACCGAGCCCGCCCTCGATCGAATCGGTCCGCACCCGGCCAGTCGCGTCGACAGCCGCCGTCGAGGACAGCCAGGCGAAATCGGACTCTTTTCCGGCCCTGTAGGTCTGGCGTCCGTCGGGCGTGGTGATCAGAACCGCCCCGCCGAGCCGGCGCGAGATGCCTTCGGCGAGCGCCCTGTGCCCACCACCCGCCATGACGATCTCGAGCAGCCCGCGACGGAGGTGATCCGCCTCGAAGACCGCTTCCACCTGAGCGACGGCCATGTCGCGGAGATCCCGCGCGAGACGGTGATCCGCGACGACCTCCTCCGGCGTCGTCAGCACAGGGAGGGGAACGTCGTCCGTGAGACCCTGCGGCAGCGGGTGTCCGGTGTCGAGTCGGACCACCAGAGCCGAGACCTCGCTCCGGTCCAGCCGCGCCAGGAAGTCGGCGATCGGCACGGCGAGTCGCGCGAGCACGGTGGTGGAGGTGACGAGCAGCAGTCCCGGACGCAACCAGGGACCGATCTCGGGGAGCATCATCACCGCGACCCCGGTGACGGCTCGCGCCGTGGAGACGTCACCGGCGAGCACCGTCGGTGCGACGAGGAAGCCCGAGGAGACGACGTCCGTGAGCGGGCAGGGTTCGAATGCGACCGCTGCGCTGTCCTCCGGATCGGCTGCGCTGCGATCCGGTTCGGCTGCGCTGGGCCCCGGTTTCTCAGCCTTGCGCACCGTCACAGCAATACCCGTCCACCTGCCAGTCGTTCACCCCTGCGTGGGAGACACGTGACATTAGAGGGCTGTGGCAACACCGTCAATCGCAGGCGGACAAGCCGCAGGTCGGGCAGCACGTCCCGCCGGGACCCGGTGGATGGGTCCGCGCAGTGTCGCGAGGCTGCGTCCGGTGGCACCGCGCGTGCTCACGAGGACCTCGGCGAAGATCGACACGGCCGTTTCCTCCGGGGTGCGCGCCCCGAGGTCGAGTCCGATCGGCGAGTGCAGCCGTCCCAGTTCGTCGGCGGACAGACCGGCCTCGCGCAACAGGGCGACCCGGCGCTCGTGCGTGGAGCGGCTGCCCATCGCCCCGATGTATCCGGCCTCGCAGCGGAGGGCCCGTTCGAGCAGTGGGATGTCGAACTTCTCGTCGTGGGTGAGCACCGCGACGACCGTGGTGGGGTCGATCGGCGCCGACTCGAGGAAGACGTGCGGCCACGCCACCACGACCTCGTCGGCGTCGGGGAATCGGGCGGGCGTCGCGAAGACGGGCCGGGCGTCGATCACCGTCACGCGGTAACCGGCAAACTTCCCCAGCGTGCACAGGGCGGACGCGAAGTCGATGGCACCGAAGACGTACATCCGCGGTCGCGGCGCGAAGATCGCCACGATCTGCGCACGCCCCTCGTCGACATAGACCTCCGAATCGCCGTAGGACAGGCGCAGGCGCACCTCGTCCCCGACGTCGGTGCCGTCGTCCCCGTCGAGGGTGACCACACGATGGTCGGCGGACTCCCGATCGGTAACGACGGCGACCGGCTCTCCAGCCCCGATCCGCCGTGCCACCTCGGGGAACTCGGGATAGGTCGCGGCATCGACCCGCTGCACGAACACCTCGATGGTGCCGCCGCAGGTCAGACCCACTCCGAAGGCGTCGTCGTCAGTGACGCGGAAGACCTCGGTCCGTGCACGCCCGTCGGCGAGCACGTCACCCGCGATGTCGTACAGCGCGCCTTCGATGCACCCTCCCGAGACACTGCCCACCACCTCGCCCGACCGCGAGACGGCCATCGCGGCGCCGGGTTCGCGCGGCGACGACTTCCAGGTGCGCACGACGGTTGCGAGCGCGAACGTCTCACCGTCGTCGAACCATCGCGACAGCTCGTCGAGAATGTCCCGCACAGCGGTCTCCTTACCGGTGTGTCACAGACGCGCGGCGACGGCCAGCGCGACGTGGTCGTGGAAGGGGCGCGCGACGACCTGCACGCCGATGGGCATGCCGTCACTCGTCCGCCCGACAGGGACGACGACGGACGGGAGGCCGGTGACGCTGATCGTGCGGCAGCTCGCCAGTGCCTCCTGCCAGGTGAGCAGCCGGTCGCCGACAGCGAAACGATCGTCGCTGAGCGGAGGCGCCCCGATGGACGCGACCGGCAGCACCAGCACGTCGCCCATCTCGTCGAGCAGGCGATGGATCAGCGCGGTGCGCCACGCCCAGAGGCCCTCCACCTCCCGATGTTCGGCGCGACCGGCCGTGGACAGCAGGTCGCGGATGACAGCACCGAAGCGGTCGGTCCTCGCCAGCGCGTCGATGTCGGCGTGGGTCTGGGTGGCCCTCAGCCGCCCGAACAACTCGTTCCCCTCTACCAGGGCCGACCCGCGGTATTCACGGGCACCGAGGCGCCGCGCGCTCTCGCGGACGACGTCCTCGATCTCGTCGTCGACGGGCACGGTGCCCTCCCCGGGCGCCCAGGTGATCGTCAGCGTGTCGACGTCGACGGTCGCCGGGTCGGTCCACGCGACGTGCGGTTCGGAGATCATGCGCAGGGCGAGGACGAGGTCGCCGAGGTTCCGTGTCATGGGCCCGACGGTCTGCAGCGCGCCGTGCACCGTCGTCGGATTGGCACGTACATGATCGCCGACGAGCACCCCCGGGTACTGGCCGTCCGCGGACACCCGGCCGACGGTGGGGCGGATCGAGCACAGGCCGGTGCAGTGCGCGGGCCAGCGCACGGACCCGCCGAAATCGGTGCCCAATCCGAGGACGCTCATGCCCGACGCGATCGACGCGGCTTCGCCCCCGCTGGATCCGCCGGGTGAGCGCGGCGACTCGGGGCTGCCGAGCGGGTTCACGGCCGGTCCGAACATCTCGTTGTCGGTGAGCCCGGAGGTCCCGAACTCGGGCGTGTTGGTCTTGCCGACGAGGATCGCGCCGGCCGCCTTCATCGCGGCGACGGCCGGTGCATCGACGACGGGGACGTTGTCGGCCAGCGCCCTCGAGGCGGCCGTCGTGCGCACGCCTGCGGTGGCGATGAGGTCCTTGACGGTGAACGGCACCCCGGCGAGCGGACCGGCCACCTCGCCGCGGTCGAGGCGTCGGTCGAGGGCGTCGGCCTCGGCGAGGGCACTCTCCGCCGCGACGGTGACGATCGCGTTGAGGCGCGTGTTCTGCTCGGCGATCAGGGCGAGATGGTCCTCGACGACCCGACGGGCGGTGACCTCGCGGTTGCGGACCACGGCGGCGATCGACCGCGCGTCGGTGCCGGTCCACGTGCCGGTGCGCTCGGTGTCGAGCGTCGGGGATCGACCGTCTACCGCCACTGGCCCTCCTTGGTCTGCGTTCGACGAGAACGCTATGGCCGGCTCCGGGCCCCTCCTACGTCCACACTCCACAGGAAGCCGGTCGCCGCGGTGTGAAGAGTTGATACTTTCCCGCCGGAACGGGCCTGAGAGGATCGGGGAATGATTCCGTCCTGGGCTCGTCTCGCGTTCGCCGTATTCGCGGTGAGCTGGGGCGCCAATCAGTTCGCTCCGATGCAGCTCGTCTACCGCGACCACCTGGGACTCGGCAGCGACTCGTTCACCGCCATGCTCGGCTCCTACATCGTCGGGTTGATCCCCGCCCTGCTCTACTTCGGGCGCGTGGCCGACCGGATCGGGCGTCGTCCGGTGATCCGGGCGATGATCCCGGTGAGCATCCTGTCGTCGATCGTCCTGCTTCTCGGCGCCGATATCCCGGCGTTGCTGTATCTCGGCCGGGTCCTCGCCGGATTGGCATCCGGGATGGCGTTCGGAGCAGGCACCGCGTGGATGAAGGAACTGAGCGAAGGTCCAGGTGTGGGAGCGCGCCGAGCCGCCGTCTCACTGTCGGCGGGATTCGGCAGCGGCGCCCTGTTCGCCGGTCTCATCGCGCAGTGGCTGCCCGCCCCCGACCGTCTGCCCTATCTCGTGCACATCGCTCTGATGGTGGTCGCGCTGGTACTGGTGTGGACCGTCCCCGACGCCCACCGGCCCCGCACCGTGCAGGGCTCGTGGCGCCTGTCGACGCTGTCGTCCCCGCGCTTCCGCTGGGGTGTCGTGCCGTGGGCCCCGTGGGTCTTCGGATGCGCGACCGTCTCGTTCGCCACGATGCCGCCGATCGTCTCGGGCCGCGTGGACAGCGTGGCCGTCGCGTTCACCGGCGTGGTCGCCGCCCTGACCCTGCTCACCGGTGCGTTGATCCAGCCCGTGGCCCGGCGCATCACCCGGCACGGTGAGGACCGTGGCGTCTGGACGGGGGTGGGTCTCGGTGTGCTGGGCTTCGTGACCGCCGGCGTCGCAGTGCTCGTCGACGGCCCGGTATCGGTGCTTGCCGTCCTCGTCACCGCCGTCCTTCTCGGCGGGGGTTACGGCATGCTGCTCGTCTCCGGTCTCGTCACCGTCGAGCACATCGCTCCGCCGGACGAGCTGGCGCAGACCGTCGCCGTCTTCTACTGCCTGATCTATCTGGGTTTCGCGGTGCCCTTCGTCATCTCGCTCGCCGCACCCCACGTCGGGTTCGTCGCATGCTTCGCGGTCGCCGTGGCACTGCTCGTGCTCGCGCTCGTCCCCCGGAAGTTGCTCGCCGATCAGGAAGCGACCCTCGTCGGCTCGCGCTGAGCGAGGCCGACGGGACTCTGGACGCGCACCTGCTCGAGCAGATCCGACAGCGCACCGGCGACCTCCTCGGGACGGTCGGCGAGCACGCGGTGACCGGCACCGACGAACCGCACGAGGTTCGCGTGCGGCAGCCGCGCCGTCATCATCTCCGACAACGACAAGGGCACGAAGACGTCCTCCGTGCCCGCCGCGACGACCACCGGCACTCTGGCGAGCACATCGAGGGCGGCGGACTCGTCGAGCACCGCGAAGTCGGCCAGCAGTCGCGACCAGGTGACGACGGAGGTCTCGTTCGACAGCGCCGATCCGACCACCCGCAGCCACGATTCCTCCGTGCGCCTGCGTGCGGCAACCGTGCACACCCGGCCCCCGGCGCGTTTCGACAACTCCATGACGCGCGGTGCACGCGACACCGCCCGGTGCACGATGAAGGCGGCCGGATGCCGCAGATAGCGTCCGATACCGCCGTCCGCGAGCCCCGATGCTGCGGTGGCGAACAGGCCGACACCCACGATGCGGTCGCCGACGGCGTCAGGGTGACGACGGACGTAGGACAGTGCGACCATGCCGCCCATCGAATATCCCGCCAGCACCACCGGTCCGTCCGGCGCGAGGGTCCGGAGCACCGCGTCGAGGTCGTCGGCCATCCCGGAGACCGTGCACGCCGTGACGTCGCCGGTCCCGGAACGACCGTGTCCTCGCTGGTCGTAGCGGACGATGCGCAGACCCGGCAGGTCCACCGATTCGCAGACGGCATCCCAGCTCGCGGCGTCCTGGCAGTGGCCGTGCAGGCACACGAGGGTCAGACCCGCATCCCGCGATCCGGTCACCGTGGTGGCCAACGGCACTCCGTCGTCGGCAACCACGGTCACACGAGCGATCGTGTTCGGGTCCGTACTCGACGTCGGCTCGGCCATCTCGCCTCCTGCACAGCGCATCTGCAGGAGTTGTCGCGTCGCCCTCGGGTGCCGTTAACCGCCGACATCGAATCGTGACGTCCGGTCGTCAGCGCGGGGCGAGCGCCCGGATCATCGGTGCGGGATCGCCCGAGGGCACCAGGGCGATGGCCGGGGTGGTCACACCTGCCTCGACGTAGCGCTCCACATGCTCGCGGCAGGCCTCGGGTTCGCCGTGGATCACGAGGGCGTCGACCACGTGGTCCGGGATCGCTTCGAGGGCGGCCTTGCGGTCGCCTTCCGCCCACGCCTTCCACATGCCGGCGAAATCGTCCGAACGGCCGAGGAATTCGTGGAAGGCCCGATAGACGGGGACGTTCATGTAGGCGGCGATCATGCGGCGGCCGATGGCGCGGGCGGTCTCGGTGTCGAAGCCGGGGAGCACGAAGATCCGCGCGACGATCTCCTTGTTCTCGCCGCCCTCGTGGACGTAGGGCGCCACGGTGCGGACGTCGTCGGCGGACAGCCAGTTGATGATGGCGCCGTCGGCCTCACGCCCGGCCAGACGCAGCATGCCCGGGCGCAGTGCCGCCAGCAGCACCGGCGGCGCCGGGTCGGGTACGACGCCGGCCCGGAAGCCGTCGACGGCGAAGGTGTCGTACTTCTCGGAGACCTTCTCCCCCGCCAGCGCCGCACGCAGGAACCGCAGGGTGTCACGGGCACGCTTGAACGGTTCCTCGAAGGGGATGCCGTTCCACTTCTCCACGATGACGTCGGAGGAGGTGCCCACCCCGAGCACGAAGCGGCCGGGTGCGGCGGCGGCGAGGCTCGCGGCCGACATGGCCAGCGTCGCGGGGCCGCGAGTGTAGACGGGGACGATCGCGGTACCCAGGCGCAGGCCGGGAGCCCACACGCTCGCGAGGGTCAGCGGGGTGAACGCATCGGCAGCGCCGGCCTCGGACGACCACACGTCCGTGTACCCGAGATCGGGGAGCTCTTCGATGATGCGTCGCTGGTCGGGCAGGGGGATGCCGTCGAGCGGGACGGTCAGGCCCCATCGTCGTGTCGTGTTCTCCGTCATGACCGTCACCCTAGCCACACTGTGGTTCAGGTCATATCCGGGCGTGTCCCGCCCCGGGCGATCGAGCCCGCCCCGCGCCCACTCCGGTCCTCGGTGTCCGGCGTGTTCGACACCCACTCTCGCCACCGTGTCCGGAAAGTGCGGCATCACCGCGTTTTTCGATCGACGATCGACGAAGGGGAAACCTCCCGGCCCGTCACCGCGGCGAGGTTCGACGATGCGAATCTCGTGTCGGCCGCCGGGCTCGTTCCGATCATGGGTTTGGCACAGAACTGCGGCCTGCAGGCTCTCGCCGACGAACACCTCAGCGTTCCCATCGACAAGGGTGCGCACTCCGGCGACAAGATCGGATCACTCATCGCAGGATTGATCACCGGCGCCGACAGCATCGCCGACGTGGCACTACTACGGCACGGGGCGATGGGAACACTCTTCGACCGTCCGTATGCACCCTCGACCCTGGGATCGTTCCTGCGCACCTTCACCTTCGGACACGTCCGGCAACTCGGGTGCCGTCGCCTCCGTCAAGCTCCACCGCCATCACGCGA
Source organism: Rhodococcus sp. DMU2021 (assembly GCF_019641445.1). NCBI lineage: Bacteria > Bacillati > Actinomycetota > Actinomycetes > Mycobacteriales > Nocardiaceae > Rhodococcus > Rhodococcus sp. DMU2021. Next base: position 781 of record NZ_JAIFKB010000020.1, on the reverse strand, counting down.
TCATCGAGCAGGTCCACGCGGACCTGAAGAACTCCGCGCTTGCTCGTGTGCCGTCGTCTCGGTTCACTGCCAATGCCGCGTGGCTGGTCTGCGCGGTGATGGCGTTCAACCTCACCCGCGCCGCAGCCGCCGCCACCGGCGATCCGAAGCTGGTCAGGGCAACCACCGGAACTGTCCGGCGGACCCTCGTGTCGGTTCCCGCACGGATCGCGTCGTCGGCGCGCCGGTTGACGTTGCATCTACCCCTGCGCGGGCCGTGGGAACCGGCGTGGAACTCCCTGTTCGACACAGCGTTCGGGCGGAACCGGCCGATCGTCGGCTAACCGGCTCGTCCTTGCCTGTCTACGACACGAAAGATCCAGTGGAACAACCCGGCACGAGCGGTCAGGCGGTCAGCTGTGTCCAGACTCTGTCCGAAGGTGCGCAAAGGAAGTCACGACGACCGCATCAGCCGATCGGTGCATTGAGGCTAAATCCTGTTGACGGCGCTCGGAAGTCGGACAGTTCCGACCACGCTGATGCCGTCCCGACGGAGGTCCGCGATCTGGATCCGCTAGTGCCGCACCCGTGAACCTTTGCCCCGTTCTCGCCGACACGCCGACCGGTTGCGGCGTGTCGGCCACGGGATCGGTCAACCTGGTCGAGTGGCAGAACGAGTACGAGTGCGAGAACTCGATGACGACGAAGGCAAGCGGCTGGTGCGGATCATCCGCCGTGGCACCGGATCGGTGGTGACCTGGCGGCGCGCCCAGATGATCCTGCTCTCCGCCCAGAACATGCC
>NZ_JAIFKB010000019.1:0-89193 GCF_019641445.1 Rhodococcus sp. DMU2021 | reverse complement strand
GTCGCACGGCGTCGGCCTTGAACTCGTCAGAGTACTTCTTCTTCGTCATGGTGATGTCCTGCATTCTCCGGCCCAGTATGGGCCAGTGTCAGCGTGTCCACCACCCAGGGGCTATCCCCTGTCGATGCTTGAATGGACCGTATCCGATCACCTAGTTGCACCCCGGCTGCGTTCAGGTCCCGGTACGGATGTCGGTGGCAGGACGTGGCCGGACCTCGTCGGGTAGCAGCGACGCGTGCACGGTTCCGTGGACGCGTTCGAGACGGATCCCGGTGCGGGTCGGACGAAGAGTGCGGCCGCTGCTGGTGAGGACGGTATCGACGGCGGACAGCAGGCCGGAGCCCTCGGTGATGCCGTGGCAATCGATGATCTGGGCATCGAGGCGGTAATCGGGCCGGCGCAGTCCCGCACCGAGGGTGATCAAGGTGGTTTCCTTGGTGCGCAGGCGCGCAGCAAGGCCACGTTCGATGCTCGGCGTGAACACCGTGGCACCAGGGGTCCAGACGATCAAGTCCATACCGTCGGCGAGGACGGACAGGACGGCGATCGGGTCGTTGCCGGCGTTTCCGATCACGGCGACGTGCGAGAGGTCAGCGCCTTGCTCATGGGCAGCGAGTAGCCCGAAGGTGGGCGTGTCGACGACGGCGACGTGGCCTCCGGCTGCGGTGACTGCGGCGACGATCGATACCGCTGGGCCGCGAGCGCCGGTCAGTTCAACGGTGCTTCCCCGAGGTAGCCCGGCGCGGGGAAAGGCGGGGCGAAGGTGTTCGGGTAGGGCAAGACCGGAACGGGTGGGAGCCGGTGCGGCGGTGGCGTCGGGGGGTGGGAGGCGTGCGGAGCGCTGCGGGTGCGCCGGTGTGAGTTGGACGGCTTCTCGGGTGCCGCGGGGGTTGACGGCGGCGATGCGGCGACGCAGGTCAGCGATCGTCGCATCGTGGTCCACCACCTCAGTCATTCGAACATACTATCGACTAGGCGATCGTTGTCGGGCTCAACCGTCAGCTCGGATCGGCGGGCGCTTCGTCAAGGCGCCCCAGGGTGGTTGCTCAGGATCGGCCGTTCGTCTGCTCGATAGCCTGCTCTCATGACGACCAGCCCCAAGCGGTGGTTCCTCACCTCACGCTGGCATCAAGTCGATGCTGCCGGAGCCGCCGGACTATGCGGAGAGTCCCTTCCGGCTCAGTGCGTCCCATCCACCTCGACCAAGGTGATGGACGACATCCGTGCACATCGAACGAGCGTGTGTGGGCGCTGTGAGCGTATTGCGGAGGAGACGATGCAGCGACCTCCCGACCAACCGCCGCACCCGACCGCTCATCCCATCGCAGCCGGGATTCAGCGTCAGCGTCGGATGCAGCGTCAGCGCCGCACGGCGTGGCTCGAGGCGGAGAAGCGAGACAAGGCAGATAGAACTCCGTCGACGTCCGTACATGCTGCGCCGAACGGCCTTCCCAGCCTGGGCAAACGGCAATCACGCCCGTGATCGGTGTGGTCACGCCCAGGCGATCACGTGATCAGCCCAGACCTCGAGAAGACCATGGTGGTGGCTGATGGCGAGAACGCCGAGGCCACTGCGGGTTTCCTCGGTGATGACCGTGGTCAGCGCCGCGGTGGTGGCCGGGTCGAGCATCGCGGTCATCTCGTCGCAGATCAGGTAACGCGGCCGCTGGACGAGAGCGCGCGCAAGGCAGGCGCGTTGGAGTTGCCCGTCGGACACCTGGTGGGGACGGCGGGCGAGGAGATCGTCGGTCAGCCCGACTCGCTGCGCGGTGGCGTGGACGGTGTCGGCGCGACCTCGGCGGGTGCGGAGGGGTTCGGCGATGATCCGGCATAGGGTCCACCGTGCGGTGACGGCCTGTCGGGGTGACTGGAACAGCATCGCGACCGTGCCAGGTACAGCTACGGACAGCGGCTTGTTGTCGAGGGTGATGTGGCCGTGTTGCGGGGTGTGCAGTCCGGCCAGGACGCGCGCGAGGGTGGTTTTGCCGCTGCCGGATGCTCCGGTGAGTCCTGTGATGCTGCCGGCGGGAATGGTCAGGCTGACGTTGGTGAGCACAGGCTCGCCCCCGTGATGACCGGCGGTGATGCGGTGGGCCTGCAGACTCACGAGACGGCCCCGATCAGGCGACGCACGGACCGGTCACCATGTTGTGCGATGTAGGTGGGGCCGCCGGAGAATCCGGGTGCGGGTCGGCGTCGGTGGTAGACGCACTCGTTCGGCAGGTCGGTCAGGGTCGGGGGCATGCCGGGGATCGGGTGCAGTCCGCCGCTCGGTAGCGCGGCAAGCAGGTCGCGGGTGCAGGGGTGCCAGGGGTCCGCGAACACCGCTGCGGTGGGGCCGGTTTCGACGATGCGGGAGGCGTACATGACGGCGATGCGGTCGGTGTGGGCCGGGAGGGTGTCGAGGTCGTGACTGATGAGCAGGACCGCAGCCCCGGCGTCTGCGGCCGCCCGGAGGAGCTGCAGGGTCTGCTCGGTCAGGTCGGGATCGAGATTCGAGGTGGGTTCGTCGGCGACGATCACCTGCGGGTCACCCGCGAGGGCGAAGGCGATCGCAGCGCGTTGGGCCATGCCTCCCGATAGTTCGTGCGGGTAGAGGCCGGCCACGGCGGGCTCGAGGCCGACCCGGGTCAACAGCGCGACGGGGGTGTGCGTCGAGCGTAGGTGCCGGCACGTTTCCGCGAGCTGGTCGCCGACGCTGCGGACCGGGGTGAGGTAGGTAGCGGCGGACTGCGGGATCCACGCGATCCGGCGGCCGCGGACCTTCCGCCAGGTGCGCGCCCCGGCTCCCTCGAGGTGGACGTCGACGCTGCCGGGATGGTGGAGGGTGATGCCGCCGTGGACGGTCGCTGCCCTCGGCAGCAGCCCGCAGATCGCGGCGCCGACGACGGATTTTCCGCAGCCGGATTCGCCGACCAGGGCGTGCACCTGCCCGGCGGTCAGGGTGAGGTCGACATCGGTGGCGGCGTGCACGGTTCCGGCGGCGGTCGGGATACGGACGGTGAGCCCGTCGAGGGTCAGCGCGGGGGTGGTCATCGGATAGCCCTTTCCGGCAGTGGCGGGGTGATGCGGTCACGCACGGCGGCGCCGACGACCCCGACGGCGAGAGTGGTGACGACCAGTGCGGCCGCGGGGAACAGAAGGGTCCACCAGGCACCGGTCAGCACGGCGGCGCGGGCGTCCTGCAGCAGCGTCCCGAGCGACGCCTGGTCCGGAGGCAACCCGAGGCCGAGGAACGAGAGCGTGGACTCGTGCCAGATCGCGTGCGGGAGCAGCAGAATCACCGCGACGATCCCCTGCCCCGCGGCCGCCGGGACGAGATGGGTAATGGCGATCCGGGTGCGGGTCGCGCCGGACAGGCGCGCGGCCTCGAGGTAGGTGGCCGAACGCGCGGCGCGGACCTCGGCGCGCGCGATGCGCGCGACCTGCGTCCAGTGGGTGAGCGCGATCGACGCGACGATCGCGACCAGATTGCCGGGATAGAGCGCGACGACAACGATCCCGAGGAGCAGGTGCGGCAGCGCGTTGATCCCGTCGACCAGCCGCATCACGATCCGGTCGACCCAGCCGCCGAGTGCGCCGGCGGCGACACCGACCGCCACCCCCAAGACTGCGGAGGCGACCGCGCAGACCGCGGCGATCACCAGGGACACCCGCAGCCCGGCGGCGGTGCGGACGAACAGGTCCCGGCCGGCAAGGTCGGTGCCGAACCAATGCGAGCCGGAAGGCGGTTGGTAGGCGGCTGCGAAGTCGGTCAATCCTGGGTTTGTCCCGGTCAGCATCGGGACGACCAGCGCGTACACCGCGATCACGGTGAGGACAACGATCGCCCCGGCCACGCGGTGGGGGCGGCGCAGGAGGCTACGCATCGTCGGCCACCCGCGGGTCGAGGAGCGCGTGTGCGAGGTCGGCGAGCAGCGACCCGGCCAGCACCAGCCAGGTGGTGCCGATCGTCAGGGCGGCGAGCAGCGGGAAGTCCAGTTCGCGGGCGGCGGTGACGAGGCTGCCGGCGAGCCCGGGCCAGGAAAAGATCTCCTCGACGATCGCCGCTCCGACGAGCAGCTCGGGCAGCCGCAGCCCGATGACAGTGGTGAACGGCCCGAGCGCGGCGGGCAGCAGATGACGGCCGACGACGACCGGTTCGGGCAGGCCGCGGGCGCGGGCGCCGAGGACGGCGTCGGATTCGGCGGCGCTGCGCACGGATTGACGCAGCGAGTGCACCAGCCACGGCAGCAGCGACAGGGTCAGCACCGCCGCCGGCAGGACCAGATGCCGGGCGACCTGCGCGGCGGTGGGGTCGGCGCCGGGATCGGTCAGCCCTGCCACCGGCAACCACCGCAGGGAGACCGCGAAGACGGTCACCGCGCCGAGGGACAGCACGAACGGGGGTACGGCTTGCACCACGGTTGCAGTTGCTGCGATGGCGCGGTCGAGTCGGCCCCGGGGGTGCAGGCCCGCCCACATCCCGGCGGCCAGCGCGAGCACGATGGCGGCAGCGAGTGCGGTGCCGGACAGTAGCAGCGTCCAGGGTCCGCGCTCGGCCAGCACGGTGGTGACCGGTTGGGCGTAGCTGCGCGAGGACCCGAGGTCACCGGTGACGGCGTGGCCGATCCAGCTCGCCCACTGCTGCCACCACGGCGCGTCGAGGCCGAGTTCGGTTGCCACACGCTGTTTGTCGGCTGTCGACATCGTCAGATAGCGGTCACCGAGATAGCCGGCGAGCGGATCGAACGGCGAGTCTGCAGCCAGGGCGAACAGCGCGAGCGAGACCGCTGCGGTCAGCGGGATCGCGAACAGTGCCCGCCGGATGCTCATCCGGGCGATTCCCCGGCCACGGCGACGACGAACGCAGGGTGTCGTGGACTCTGGGGCGGCTGATACCGGCCGGGTGACGGTGGTGGTCATGGCCGCGTCCATTCGCGCAGGTTCCACCACGGCCCCCACGAGGCACCGTGACTGTGTGGCTCCAGAATCGGGGTACTACCTGCGTAGTCGGTGTCCCGAAAGACGTAGGTGTGGTCGAGGAACACGAGCATCACATAGCCGGGATCGGCGACATAGGCCGACTGGACGCTGCGGTAGTGCGCGGCGCGCTCGTCGGGGTCGGTGGTGCGGCGCGCCGCATCGAGAGCGGCGTCCACGACCGGGTTCACGTAGCCCGAGGCGTTGTCGTAGGGCGAGCCGACACCGGGCTGGGCGTAGCTCGAGTGCAGCGTGCTGTAGATCTGCGGATCCGGGTCATACGGCAGGTCACCGCCCCCGAGCAGACCCGCCTCGACCGGCAGCCGATCGGGCAGGCTCGCGCGGTCGACCGGTTGCACGTTCACCCGCACCCCGATGCGGTCGGCGTCGTTGGCGAACGCCTGCGCCAGGTCGCGGCGCAGGGTGTCCTCGGGGAAGTACATGACTGTGAACTCCGCCCGGACTCCTGCCTTCTCACGCACGCCGTCGGCGGATCGGATCCAGCCGGCGGCGTCGAGGATCTGCTCGGCGGCCGCCGGGTCGAACTCGAATGCTGCGGTCGGCTCGTACGCCGCGCCGTACACCTCGGGCAGCGGCGTCGACGCGGGACGCCCGTAGCCAGCCAGCACGTGGTCGACGATGGACTGCCGGTCCACCGCCCGGTTCAGCGCGGCGCGGATCGCCGGGTCCGCGGTGACCGGGTTGCCGGCGGGCAGGCTCACCGCGCGCCAGTCGGCGGAAGTGTTCGACGCCACCTCGAACCCCGGCCGGTCGGTGAAGGTCGCGGCGAGCCGGGGCGGCAGGTTCGCGCCGTCGACCTCCCCCGCCACCAGCCGCTGGGCGCGCGCGTTGTCGTCCGGAACGTGCACCACCGTCAGATGCTCGACCTGCGGTGCACCGTCCCAGTAGTCCGCGTTCGCCTCGAACACCGCCTGGTCCGGACGCAGCGATACCAACGTGTAGGGGCCGGTGCCGACCGGGGCGGTATTGAGGACCGACTCCGATGCGAGGCCGCCGGACAGGCGTTCGGCCGGCACGATCCCGATCAGCAGCTTCGTCGGCAGCGCCGCGTACGAATACCTCAGATCGAAACGCACCGCATGCGGCCCGGTCGCGGTGACGGACTCGATCATGTTCAGCGAGGTTGCCAGCGGGGATGCGGAGGCCGGGTCGAGGATCGCGCGGTAGGTCGCGGCGATGTCCTCGGCATCCACGGTGGTGCCATCGGTGAACCTCACGCCGTCTCGGATCGTCACTTCCCAGTGCAGCCCGTCGTCGCTGACGGTCGGCATCTCCGCGGCGAGTGCCGGCTCGAAGGTCGGCATCCCGTCGCCGCCGACCAGCCGCAGCAGGCCGTCATAGAGCTTCGACTCCCCCGCCTCACCGTGACCGGCGATCGGGTTGTAACCACCGAGGTCGAAACCATCGGCAAGAACCAGGCCATCGGCTGGTACGGGGGGCGCTGCGGGGACGGTCGCGCAAGCCGTCGCGGCGGCGACCGTGGCGAGGACAGCGACTGCCATCGCGGTTCGGGATCGTGTGCGCACTCAGGGGCCTTCCGGTCACGGTGCCCCCCAAGTACGGCGACACCTGCATGGTCGTGCAGGTGTCGAAGTTAGATTTCGCCTTCTCCATCTCCGCTGACCAGCGGAAGGCCGCTCGACGCCCATGTCGCCAAGCGGCGCGCGATCGGTGGGTCGAACCGAGGTGCCAAGGGCGTTGTTCGGCAGGCAGTGCCCGCGGTACGCGATGCACGAGCGCCGGTCAGCGACCCGCTCCGCTGTAATGCCCGGGCTTTGCCCGGCGATGGCTAGGTGCACGGACCAGCAGGTATTCGAGTCGGGGCCTTCGTGGCTTCGTTGTGAAAGCGAAGGTTATGAGGGCGATTGCGGCAGTTGGGCTGATGTCTATGGTCCTGTTGGTGACCGGCTGTTCCGGGGACGGCGATACGAACGCCGCGGCGCCGGCCACGGCCACGACGGTTTCGACACCGCCACCGACAACAACATCGGCCACACTGTCGGCGACGCCCTCGACCGAGCCGGAACCTGTGCCCGTCGCCACGAGCACCACGGCCTCAGCCGAGACCGTCGCAGAACCTTACGTCGTCGAATGCCTGGATGGCACCCCAGGAAAAGCGATGTGGAGCGATGGCACAAAGGCGTTCTCCCAGTGGTGCTACGACCAGCGCGGCGGCGACGAGTACTTCCGGCAGGAACGTGAGGCCAACACCTTCGAGTGCGACGGCACCGTCTGCCGCAACCCCTACACCGGAGGCTCATACCCCGATCCCCAAGCCCAATCTCAGCAGTCGACGGCGGACAAGCTAATCGCGTGGTGCGGAACAGACAAGAACTTCTACAACCGCGGCACGACGTACTACACCGACGGCACCTCGTCCTCATGGACGCAGTACTGCGCCGACCAGTTCGACTCGGTCAACAACCCGCCGCTGCCGCCAGGCACGAACGGCGGTGGCGGTGCCGTCGCAGGACCGTGCCCGGCAGCCGACCAAGGCGTCATCACGTACACCCCCGACGGCCGCAAGCAGCAATGCTCCAACGGCCACTGGGTCTACATCGCTTGACATGCACCCGGGCTCGCGCAGGTCAGGGATTGCCCGAATGGTCGAACAACCACCGTTCGAACAGATCCGGGCGCACATTGCCGGCCTCCTGCGCCCACCGGGCGAGCAGGGAGCAGTACCGCTGGTACGTCTCGGCCGGCCAACCCGTTTCGGGATGCAATGAGGTCCACCCGATGTCGACCAAGGCGGCCGCAACACGGCTGTCGAGGATCAACGACGGGTGATCCGGTGCACCTGCCCCGGCGAAGTACAGGTACTTCGTGAAGAACGCCGGGCCGAGATGGGCGATCGCGGGGGCGCCCCGCGGGTAGAGCGTGTCGTAGGCACGTTCGGGGTCGCGGTGAGACAGTTGCGCGGCCGTACGCAACGCCAGCGCGGCAACGGAGCGGTCCCGGGACACCGAATCCATCCGGTTGAGAATCTGCCGCACCTTCCCTCCCGCGCCCCACGCGAGGGTGTGCCACAGCAGAGCGAGGGTATCGGTGGGAGAACCCGACGACGCAGCCGCGAGCGCGAAGATGTCCCCGCGGGTGATGACAGTCCTGCCGTGGTCGACACGGTGCCCGGTGCTGTCCCGTCCGACGACGGGCCCTCCGGGAAGGCCACGCTCGCGCAGCGCATCATTCCACCAGGTCAGATTCACGGTGACCGGATGATCGAGGATGACCTGGCGAGGGTGAGCGGATTTCACCCATGCCAGGCATGCCTCGGGCGGTTCGACGGTGCTCAGATCGGTCGGTGCCATGGCCTGATCCTGCCCGACCACCACGGGGAATGCGGGATCCGGCTGCCGGTGTCCCCTGGCTGGACCTTAGAGGGCGAGTGCGCGGCGTTCGTCCAGGCTCTGCGCCGAGGCGGGGTATTCGGCAAGCATGTAGGCGCGGAACCGTGCCCAGTCCTTGTCGTCGGTGAGCGCCCAGCCCATCCCGTACATCGGGCAGACCTCCTGATAGCAGGACCGGCACACGATGCCGCCCAGCGAGCCTTTGGCGGAGGCGTCGCAGCAGGGGGTCAGGTGGTAGGCGACGCCCGCGTAGGCCACGACGTGGGCGGTGTCGTCACGGTAGATCTCGACGATTCGGTCGCGGCGTTCTGTGGTGGTCTCGGTCATGGGAATCCTCCATCGAAAGCTGTATGGGCGGTACATCTTTGAGCGTCCGCGGCGACGTCGACGGTGTTGCACCTGGCGGTGGCGAAGACCGTCGTTACTCTCCGGCGTGCACCGACATCGCCGACTTCGAGGAGCCCCGAGGATGCCCACGCGCACAGTGGCCGCGCCGACCACCGACGAGGATCTGCAGCAGTGGTCCCACCGATTCGATCTCCTCGCCGATCCGAATCGACTGCGGATCCTGCATCACCTGCATCACGAGCCGGACTTGTGCGTCTCCGATCTGGCCGACGCGGTCGGTATGCGGCCGACTGCGCTGTCGCAGGCACTGCGGCTGTTGCGGGAGCAGGGATGGGTCGCGGCGACACGGCAAGGGCGGCTGATGCGGTACCGGTTGGTAGATGTGACGGTCCACTCGTTGCTGCATACGGTCGGGGCCGACCACCAGCACTGAGTGGCCTTCCCTGCTCCGTCCCCGGATAGCGGTTCAGCCAAGAACCGCGTCGTTCCAGTGCAGGTCGAGTCCTGTACGGCGTCGGCGCATCGCCACTGACGATCCGTACACGGCCAGCCGGCTTGTGTGCCGATCATCATCGTCGGTGCGCAGCACGACAACCGGGGTGCGGGTGACGTGCCCGGTCGAACCGGGAGGCCGGACCCGCTCGATGGACGTGTGGAGGATCCCCGCGGCGATCAGGTGTCGCACCACGAGCGCCACCCGGCTGAACAGATCACCCCGCCGGTCGTACACCGGTACATCGAAGCTGAACTGGCCCTCACGCTCGTGTGGATCGCCCGTTTCGGGGGCCGCCCACACCTGCGGGTGCAGACGCTCGGCGTCGAGCATCAGGGCGGGCAGGGCCGCACCCCCGTACGCGCGGGCGGCGGCGTCCGCGCGGCCTGCCTCATCAGTGGTGAGGGTGTCGTACGTCGAGATCCAGTCGGCGATGCGGAATCCTCCCCCGTCGGGCCACCAACTCAGCGCGTGGATGGTCTCGGTCGCGGCGTCGTTGCCGTCGGCGGTGACCGTGAACGGAGCGGAGAAGGTCAGGTGGGCCTGCGTGTACGGCAGCTCCTCGGCCTGCACACCGAGCGCTGCGGCGTCGTCGTTGGTCAGTGCGTGTGCGGCAGCGATTGCGACCGCACCTGCGGCCGGTGAGGCGATGAGCAGCGGCATCTCGGCCATTCGATCGGCGCGATCGGTCAGCCACTGGCCGACCATCGGCATCTCCGCGCCGGCAGCGAGGTCGCCGGTGGGCACGGCGGTGACGTAGCCGTAGGCGTGAGCGAGCCAGGCCGCCAAGCGCACACCGGTGGACTGCAGATCCGGATTCCAGGCTGCGGCCAGGTCCATCTCGACATGGGAGCGGAGCGCGGCTGCAAGGCGGTTCCGCAGCCACGCGACCGCTTCGGCGTGGTCGGTGACCGCGCTGGCGGCGGCGAGTCGGGCGTCCCAGGTGGGAAGCGCGTGCATGGTCATCGTGGGTGAGCTCCTCGATTCGGAGGTTGGACAGCGTCCGGGACGGCCGGACGCCTGAGCAGGGGGGTTGTTGTGCCGGTGGCGAGGATGCGGCGCTGGCGGGTGATGTCTCGGGTGCTCGCTTGGTGGGCGAGCACTACTGCGGCGGCGAGGGCCGCGAACAGCACGGTGAAGGCGCCGACGACGAGGGCCACCATGGTGAACGGGAAGCTGGCGTCGGTCCACGTGAGGGACCAGACGGGATCCCCGGCACCATCTGGTGCGGCGAGGCGGTCGAGGCGGTAGGCCACGCGCATGAGGATCCATCCGACTGTGGCTCCGGTGAGGGTGGCCGCGGCGATGGTTGTGGCGGCGACGGCGTGTGGGGAGGCAGGACGCAGGGCGGTCATGGTGGCGGCGACGGTAGCTGGCGGGTTCACCGCTTCACCGCGTGGGTCGCTGCCTCCCCGGATCGGTTACTGGCCCGCCGGTCCGAACCGGTGTGTCACGTAGTTGCCGCCACCGCCTTCGTAGGTGGTGTCTCGGTTGTATTCGTCGTTGCCGACGATCACGCCGCCGGTACCGCGGGTCCAGGTGACGTCGTTGAGATATGTCAGTGCAGCCTGATACAGGCCGGTGACGGCGGCGTGGTCTCGGGCGTGGTTGTTCTGGGGGACTTCCCAGTGGAGGGTGCGTCCCTCGAGTGTCAGGCCGAACTCGCTCTCTCCCCATTCGCGGGTCCGAGCGTTGGGGATGGGAAACGCGGCGGCGATGACCGCTCGGGTCGGCTTGCGTCCGCCGTTGGATTTGACGATGGACTGTGCGCGCATCCGGGCATCGGCACGGCGATGCGTGTGCACGTCGTCGTACGACACCGGAATCGACACTCCGTAGGGGATCGCGGCAACCCGCTTGGCCAGGGGCAGGGCCTTGACGTCGTTCCACACAGCGTCGATTTCAGCCACGACGAGTGCCCTGTAGGTGATCGCGGAGGCGTTGAGTGCCTTGCGTAGACCGGGCACCGCGGCAGCTGGCAGGGTGATCGTCCCGGCCTCCCATTCGTAGCAGCTCATCTCTCGAAATCCTCTCGTGCGCTGGGGGATCGGACTCTTCGATCGTCTCGATGGAGGAAACCGGTGTTGCAGACCGTGGTCGCCACACGAGACGCCGGCACCGCTCGGGCATCACGACGGACAGCACTGCGCTCGCCGACACCGCACTGCAACACCGCCACCACAGCCTCCGAACGATCGCTGGTGTCACCGCACATCGACCTGAGAGGTTTCCCGTGACCCCGTTGACGATCAGCTACGAGCGTTGCGTGCTCAACGCGCTGCTCGATGACCCCGACTCCTCGTTCGCCGAGCAGTTCGCGAACCTCGACTTCCACGACGCCGAGGACGAGCGCACATGCCTGGAATATCTGCGGTCGCTGCTTGAGTCGCTCACCGAGTACGCGGCATGGAAGTCCAGCACCGAGGCGCGTGTGAGCGTCTACGGCGAGTTCACCTGTGACGGCGAGGGGTTCCCTACAGGAAACGGCCTGACGATGCAGGTCTTCCTCGATAGCTTCGGCATCTGCGATGTCGGGATCGACTCGGTATGGCAATTGCCGCTGGGCGAGGAGTTCACTGTCTTCGATCTGATCGACGGCACCGTCGCCTACTTCAACGAGCTGGTCCGCAGGTTGACCGGGCTGCTGTGTCCACCCCCGGCGCGGTCGCTCGCACTGTCGGTGTTCCCGCCCGATGTCGTGCGCAGCGAAGCCACCGAGGATCCTCACCTCAGCGACGTCGAGCGTGCCCGGCTGCGCGCGGCGACCGATGAACAGATCGCCAACGCGATCGACCAGGCGCGGCCTGCCGTGGAGGACCGTTGGTACGCGATCCATGACGAGCTGCAGCACGCAGCGGTGCACTCGCTCACCCATCCCTAGAGCGTCATGTCGTATACCCGGTACCAGCGACTCAGCGAAGGCCGGGCCATGCTGTGATACAGCTCGATAGGATCGCGCGTGCAGACGAACTCGGAAGAACAGCACTTCTGCACGTCCATGCCGCAAGCCCTTGAAAGGTGTCTTAGTGACGAGAAGTAGACAGCGGTGCCGCATCTGCCGGAACCCGATCGTCGGATCCCCAGAGACGAATCAGGGGCTGTGCTACATCCATCGAAAGGACCCCTCGGCACCCATAGGGTTGCGGACAAAGAAGAGCAAGGCAGCGCCGGTTCCCGGACCAACAATTTTCAACCCTAGCCCCGAGCAACGTGCACAGGTGGAACGATTCATCGGCGAGCTTCGTATCGCCATTCGGAAGCGATGGTCGGTGGGTCCTCGCGCGCTGTCCCAGCAGACCGAATCCCTAGTTCGTGCAGCCGATGCGCCGCCGGAGTTGGGATCTATTCTGAGGGGTTTGGGATACAATAGGAACGACCCGATAGCTGATCTTGTCCGGCGCGAGATCCGCAAAATCTCCCGGATGACGCCCCAAGCGCGCGTTGTCAACGGCGGTCTACCTGGCCTTGGAGGGAACGGATAACGCCCGGTGTGGATATACCTCTTCACCGTTTACAGAGAAGGCGTGGCAGACCTGGACAACGCTCTAGGGAAACTTTCGAAAGCAACTACGACATAGATGATGAGCTTTGCAATTAGTGTCGGTTCGGCCGGTCGAGTTCGAGGTACTGACGTCTGGCTTCCTCGGCAAGCCAGGGGTACGCCCGCGCAATCTCCACGAGCACCCTCTTCTTGATGACGGTGCCGGCAGTGTCGGACAGCTGTTGCCCACCACTGCTGCGGACGCCGTTGCGGTGCGCGTCGTAGTTCGATCCGATGTGCCGCAGCCAATTCACGCACAACCGTTTGAGGAATGCTTCGCTCGAGGTCGTCTCGGCCGGCTGTCTTCCGGGGGCGAGGCGGGCGTTGTAGTGCGCGATCGCGCGGCGGACGAGCACCGGCGGCGCGAGCTGGACGACCTGCACATCGACTCGGGTGGCCGCGGCCATCGCCTTGGTGTGGTCGGGGCGGGTCATCGTGTGATCTCCGGGGCCGGATTGAATGCGACTGCTGCCTGCTGCGCGAGATGGTCTGCGGTGCCGGAGTCCTCGGCGGTGGCGCAGGAGCGTTTGAGGACCACGCCGTCGATGTCGAGGACGCAGGTGACGTGCATGTCGGTGCCGGTCCCCGACACGCTCGCCGGGGTGAGCCCGCGCCAGGCCTGCCGTTGGGTACTCATGGTCACTCCCCCCTGCGGTGCCCGCGTGGTGCTCGTCGGTGGGGTGGTCGGGGTTCGGGACGTCGAGGCCACCGGTATCTCCTGGGCGTAGCTCGGCGGCCCGGGGTCGGGTCCGGTCTGGGGAATGACAACGATGGTCCGCACCAGGTCGTCCTTGGTGGACGGGCAGCGCTGGTTGCTCGCGCTGATGTCCTGCCACACCGATTCGCGGTCGTCGCGACCGACAATCGCTGCGGTGACGATCACGTTCGTGGCGGCGGAAGAGTCGAAGTTGTCCCAGGACGTTGCCTTCGCGCCGACCCCGGTATCTGCGGCGGTGTCGTCGGAGACGAAGATCCGCGAGGACTGCCACCGCATCCCGTCCGCCTCGGCGCCGGCCGCCGGCCGGGTGCCACCGCACGCCAACGATCGCGCATCGGCGGCGGACAGGTTTCGGGTGGTCGCGTTGGTGGCATCAGCACCGTCCGTCCACGACCGAAGGCTCACGCCGGTGATCGACTGGTCGGCCGGGAGGACCGATGCGGCGACGTTCGGCAGCTCCTGCTCGCGAAAGTCCGGTGCGCCGGTCATCGCTGCCGACAGCGCCAGTCCGCCTGCGACGGCGATGACCACCACGCTCGCGCCGACACCACCGAAGAGTGCGAGGGTGCGTTTGGAGATTCCGCCGGGCGCGGGTTCGTCGTCCTCGTCGGTGTCGGTGATAGGTCGGGGTCCCGGATCGTCGGTGCTGTCGATCGCTGCAGCTGCGAAGGTGAGGGCACCGCGGCACAGCACGTGCTGGGGATAAGCCATCACTTTCACGGGGCCGTGAACTCGCGCAGCGGCGGGTACGGCCGGGTCGTAGGCCAGTCCACCGCTCAGCATCAGTCGGTGACTGATCGGTTCGGTGGCGTTCTCGTCGAGCCGCGTCAGCAGCTCGCTGAATCGGTGGGCGAAGTACTGCGCACCTGTCGCGTCAACGTCCTGTTCGGACAGCGTGATCCGTCCGACGGGCCGGGGCAGGTGGACGGTGACGGCGTCGCTGTCCGCGAGCGCTTCTCGGGCAGCGCGTACCCGGGGGACGCCGGCGAAGCCCCATCGGGCATCCAGGGCCTGGTCCGGGAAGCCGGCGTCGGTGAGTGCGTTGGCGAGGAGGAATCGGTCAAAGATGTCTCCGCCGCTGTCTGATTGGGCACGTCCGATGATCCGTGGGCCGCGCTCACCACCGACGACGGCGATCGCTGACAGGTCGGTGGCTCCGCAGTCGACAGCGATGATCCCAGCACCGACCGGCAGCGCGGGGAGGGCGTAGGCGAGGGCCTTGTCGGAGGGGATGAGGGTGACGGTGCGGGTCAGTGCAGCGTGCACGATCCGTTGGAAGCGGCGCCGCAGCTCGGGAGTCCACGTCGAGGGCACGATCAGCACGATCTGGGGGGTTGTCCCGAGCTGGGTGAGTGCCGCCTCCAGCACGGGGCGCAGCAGCAGCTCAGTCAGCGCTTCAATCGACCAGGACACTCCATCGATGACGAGGGACGGAACGTCGAGGCGGTCGACCAACGGCCCGAGCTGCGCCAACGTCACTGGGTCGTCCTCGCGGGCTGGCCGAGGTTGCCCGGCCTGCACAACCAACCGCGCCGGCGGGGCGGTGGTGCCATCGACCAGGAGAGGGGTCACACGGCCGCTGGCATCACGAATGGCCGCGGTGAGCGTGCACGCTCCGACGTCGATGGCCAGGACAGGGTGGGACATGCCGCCGATGATTGCGGGTTGCTTCTCCAGCTCGCTGGCATTCCATCTCACGTGCGCTGATCAGCGCACGTTCCTCGGCATGGTGGCCCTCGCTTCACACACGGTGAGTTTCACACCACCGCATCGAGAGGTTACTCGGCGACATCACTGCGGTCGCGAATCAGTGGAATGCGAGGCGGCGCGACCCGCGCGGGTTCGGTGGGCAACCAGGCAGTCTCGTCATCCATATCCGGAGCCTCCACTGCACCGCCGACCGCGGGGCAGTGGAGAAGGCCAGTGGCAGCGTCTGTCGTCGAACGCCAACCACCAACCAGAGGAGATGATTCGTATGGCAGGGCTGCAGGTACATGAAGGTGCTTCCACCCCAAAGGGCAACAACCCGCGACGTCACCCGCGCGAGTACACCATCGTCGACTGGGATGTGGTCCCCGAAAATCTGGTGGAAGCCGTCGCCGTCGGTTACTACCCCTATCGCAAGCCGGACTCCTTCGAAGAACGGATCTCACACCTCATCAGCCGCATGTTCGAGAACAAGAAGTCGGTGGAAGACGCGGTCCGTAACGGGATCACGGTGACTCAATGGCCGACTTCTCCTACGCCTGACCAGCGCCGCATCATGAAGCTCGTCATCGCCTCTGAGGACGCGTTCGATCAGCTGCAGACCGCGTACGGCTCGTGGCAGTCGATCCGTCGGCACTACCCGGAGACGAATCTCCGGTCCGACCTCACCGCGATCGGTGTTGCCGGTTACCGACTCCTCCTTCAGCAGAGCGGGACAGTTCCTCAGCACCGCACCCGCAGCACCATCGACAGCGACTACGAACTGGAGCGTCGCGTCGAAGCATTGGTCCGGTTCTGCAACACCGCTGTTCAAGAGAGCCCGTCCGCCGCGGCCTGATCAGCTTCCGCTGCCCGGGGTCCGGACACGCAGCGCGCGATTCGGGTCCCGGGGAGTGGAGAACCAAGCGGGCATGCTGCCCGGACATCTTCTCCCGACCCTTTGAGGATCAATTGTGAGCACTCGCCCCGGCCCGCGGACCATCACCACGGTCACCCTTCTCGCACTGACCGTCGCCAGCTGCAGCAGTACCGACAGCGACACCAGTACGGTCGAGGATCTGCGCGGCAACACCGTGAGCGCCCTCGACTTCCCCCGCACTGTCTTCGACGGATGGGAGATCACTGATCCCGCCGGTCGGCCGGTCTCGGTGATTCCCGCGATCGTCACCGCGGCTGGGACGAGCGACGGCCTGGTCTACTCCCCCGCCGAGTGCGGGCCGGACGGTGACCGTGGGGCTGCCCTGTGGGCGACCGCACGGGGCGGTGACAGCTGGGCCGGACAGGTCGGCGAGAACCTCGACACCGAGCAGTCCTTCACCACCACCGTTGCCGCCACGACGGACAACAGCCTCAACGCCGTCACCGATTTCGCGCAGACCTGCTCGCAGTACACCGTGACTGTCGGAGAGAAGACAGTCGACGTGGTCACCGAGGTCAACAACGAGGAACCGTTGAAATACGGGCTCTCCGATGCGCGCCTGTTCACCACCACCGCAACCCTCAGTGGCTCGGAGTCGGTTCACTCGACGCTGACCGGAGTCAGCCACAGCGACGACCGCGTCCTGATCGGCCAGTTCACCACCACTGGCCGGATCGACGGTCCCACCATCAACGTCGCCGGCAACTGGTGGAACATCGTCGCGACCAAGGCGACCAGCGCCACCAACTAAGGCGTGCTTACCAAATGGGGACGCCTCCATCGAGTACACCGGGCGTCTTGCCACATGATGCTGACAGTGGATTCGCCATCTGGAGCACGGAGACTACTGGGATTGAATCCGCCGCAACATGTTCGCGAGCAGTATCACAGCGTCCGCTGCGATACCGGCGTCGGTCCTCGAAGTCGTTGTTCGTCGGTGTTTTACCGCCTGGGCCACTTCGATAGTCGCACGTGCGAGCTTGCGCAACTCCGCGTTGTCAGATCCGACCAGCTCGACTTCGATGTAGCGCTCCAGCCTGATCTTCGTGCTTGCGACGGGTGGCTCCGAGTCATCACCCCGCTGGTGCCGACTGTGGTCATAAACGGTGGCGGACAGCGCCTCCAGGAGTGAGACGCAGTCGTTCCCGACATTCGAATAGTCCTGCTGTGTAGACGCGGTCTCGAAGTGCCGACGCAGCTCGGAGATCTCCTCGTCGACACGAGGCCAGCCAGTCACCTTGTGCGGTGAAATCGGTGTTGCCAACGTCGACGTGATCGAGCCCGCCTCGCGCTCATCAAGCACCTTGTGAAGTGGCTCGAAATGTTCGTCCAAGATGTCACGACGAGCCTGCCAACTCCCACTCGCACCCTCTTGACGCCAGTACTTGTAGAAGGTGTTGAAGTCTCGGAACGGCAGGTCGAAGGTCGTGATACCCAGACGCCCCAGGACCGCTTTGAGTGCTCGGACAACGAGGATCGAGTCGTCCGAGCTGATCTCGGCTCCACCGGTCCCGTAACCCTCGAACTCCTCATGCGCGAACCGGGCCAGCGCAACCGCAACCTCGATGTCTGGATGGTCAGCCAACGGCCCGCGCGCGATTGCCTGAAGCATGTCGGTGTTCAGCGTCCGCTCAACACGCTCGGAACCTCCCCACGGATCAGGAGATCCCCACGGGTCAGGATCTTCGATAGTGCGCTCTGACCAGAATTCCGATGGCCTCATGCCTGGGAAGGCTATCGAACGCGACTACAGTGCGGCCGACTGCGAGCAGTGTGAGTAGCGAATCGCCGAGCGCGAGGCAGTGATGGTGTCGGGCAATCCTCAGAGAGTCGAA
This sequence comes from Rhodococcus sp. DMU2021, assembly GCF_019641445.1. NCBI lineage: Bacteria > Bacillati > Actinomycetota > Actinomycetes > Mycobacteriales > Nocardiaceae > Rhodococcus > Rhodococcus sp. DMU2021. Next base: position 71,299 of record NZ_JAIFKB010000019.1, on the reverse strand, counting down.
GAAGCCAGCGGCGGCGGACATCACTGCAGAGGTGACAGCCGGTCCGCCCGGCCCACGAGGCTGACTCACCGAAGAAGAGATGGTAACTCGGGGTCCATGAGGCAGGTCGGGGGGATTGTTGAGTGTCGAGATGCTCACCCTCGACGCATAGGTTCGTCTGTGGATGCGAGATGTCCATGCCAGGCGCGTTCGAATTGGGCCTGTGCTGCACCGTGCCTGTTCTTCAAGATCAGTCCGGTGATCTCGTCGGCGGTGGCCATTCCGATCTGTCCGTCGATCGCGTGCGGGCGGTGCAGTGCCAGGACGATGTCGGAGTCCTCCTCGATGGATCCGGATTCCTTGAGTTCGTCGAGTCGCGGCAGTTTGTTCGGGTCGGCCGCCGAGCGGTTGAACTGTGATCCGGCGACGACGACGGTTTCGAGTTCGCCGGCGAGGAGTTTCAGGCCGCGGGTGAACCGTCCGACTTCCTCCGCCCGGTTCATCGAGCCGCGGCCGCCATCACTGGACAGCAGCTGCAGGTAGTCCACGACGATCAGACGGAGCTCCCGGCCGCTCTCGGCGAGGGCAGCTTTCGCGGCGGTGGCGGCCCTGCGGATGTCAGCGACGGTGCGGGAGCGGGTATCGATGAACAGCGGCCAGGCCGCAATCGTCGAGATCGCCCCCGAGACACGGTCCCACTGGTCGTCGTCAAGGCATCCGGGTTCTCGGAGCTTGTTGAGCTCAACGCAGGCTTCGGCGGAGATCGCGCGTTCGATCATCTGCTGTGCTGACATTTCGAGCGCCACGTAGAGCACTCCGCAGTCGTCTCGACATGCCTGGCGGGTCCAGTCCATCATCGCGACGGTCTTGCCGGTGCCCGCGCGGCCGGCGACGGTGACGAGGCTGCCCGGTTGCAGGCCGAGGGTGATCTCGTCGAAGCGCGACCAGCCCGTGCGTAGACCGGCGGGCACTTCCCCGTTGAGGCGCTGGTCGAGCAGCGCGAAGTACTCGTTGACCTGGTCGCTGATCGACGGCAGCAGTTGAGCGGTCGCTGAGGTGGAGGCGAGCGCGTCCATCAGGAACGCCCGGTTGGTGTCGAGGTCCTGACCGTCGTCGAGCGCAACCACGGCCTGCTGCAGTGCCCGCCGTCGGGCGTCGACCGCGGCCTTATCCGCGATGCGAGCGACGTGATCGGTTGGTGCGGTGGAGGTGAACGATTCCTGCACCGCGGCCGCGAGGACGTCGAATCCACCGACGGTGGCGAGGGTGTCGGTGGTCTCGAGGGTGACCATGACTGTCGACAGGTCGACGGTGCCGGTGTCGGCGGTACGCGCGATAGCGGTGAAGACAGTGCGGTGAGCAGGGACGGTGAAGGCTGCGGGGGTGAGTCGGCCGAGGGTATCTGTGGTGAACCCGGGGTCGTCACCGCGCAGCATCGTGCCGAGGACGATCCGCTCGGACAGCACCATCGCCGTGCTCATCGCAGAGCTCCGGTGCGATGCAGGAGCCGCTCGTGCATGGTGCGGATCTGTGCGGGTAGTGGACCGGGATCGCGGAGGGTCGGCTCGGGGAAGTGCGTTCCGGGGGCGTCGATCATGCGGACGCGGATGACGGCGCCGGGTCGGTCGAGTGCCCAGGCGTGGGTGTGGCCGGGACGGGCGTAGGTCTTCGCTTCGGCGCCGTAGACGAATCGGGAGTCGTCGACGGCGAGCTTGAATCTCTTGTCGAATGCCTGGGTTGCCTTGCCGCCCTTGTTCGCTCGGTCGTTCGGGGACAGTGCGTCCTGCACGGCTCGCAGGAGCTTGTCTCGGTCCGGAGGTTGCATCGCCGGGATCCGAGGCAGTTCCCCCGCGACGACCGGTGTGATGCGGGAGGTCTGGTCCTCGAAGCTGCGGGGAAACGGCATGGTGAACGCGACGTCGATCAGGGCGGGGCCGTCGATCGGTCGCCACTGCACACCGAGTTCTCGGAGTGCTTCGCCGGTGATGTTGTCGCGCCAGGCGTACATGGTCGGGTCGGAGGCCTTCACGCGGCCTGGGGCGACAGCGACCATGGAACCTTGCGATTTCGGGTCACCGTGGACGACCAGCCAGATGGTGCGATCGATGCGCCCGGTCATGCCGCCGAGTGCGGCGTCGGTAAGGACAGCGTCACCGCGGTGATCGTCGGCGGTGGTGGTCTTACTGGCGGGGGGTCGTTGACGATCCGATGTCCTAGGGGCGGATCTGGTCGGTGTCGCGGTGTCGCGAGTGAGACTGCGTCCGCACTTGCGGCACGCGGGACCCGCCACGACGAGCCAGTTGCAGCCCGGGCAGATCACGCGGGCACCGCTGTCGAGTAGGTCTTGCGCCGAGAAGTGCGTCATGCGGCTGACGTTAGGGATCTGCTTCTCCGCTACGGCCGCGCACGTTGTGATGTCAGTTCGCTGATGACCAGTTCAGACGTCGCTCCGGATATGTGGCTGTTCACCGACTTGTCGATTCGCCGGAACATTCGCCATCCCTGCGCACTCGAACTAGGGAGCAGCACTCAACGCTGCGAATCAGCGCATGCCGTGCGTGGCATGCCCGACCGTGGGAGAACACATGAACTGCAGGAGGATCATCGCCGCCGCGATGGCCGGCACCGCTCTTACCCTCGGGGCGGTTGCGACCGCCGCACCGGCATCGGCCGAGACCGTCACCGATTACCAGAGCAACGGCGTCAACATCCGTTCTGCTCCGGACGGCCGTTCAGCGGTGATCGGCCGTGGCTACATCGGACAGGGCGTCACGATGATCTGCGGGACATACGGACCCGACACCAGCGGCCCGCAATCCAACTTCTGGATCTTCTCCCGCAACCACGTCACCGGTGTCGAGGGGTGGAGCGCCGGCAGCAGCTTCAAGGGGGTCATCAACCGGTTGCCCGACTGCTGACAGGTCGACGGCCACGCCTTCGGGCATTGGTGCCCCCGCTCCGAACCTTCGAGGTGGGGCATCGTCGCACGCAGGTGCTCGGGCGCTGGCTGGAAGGCACAGCGGTTCCAGCCTCTCGGGTTCGGTGGAGAACGCGGCGGTCACACTGCGCGGTGCGGAGTCCGCCACCAGTGGCGCAACGAGTGAAACACTGTCGGTGAGCGTCTCTAGCGTTGCAGTCACCAGTTCACGACGAGCACCAGGAGAGAGCTCCATGTCCCCCATCGCGTCTCGACCCAGCGCCAACGTCGCTCGTTTCGTTGCCTACGATCGCAACCCGATGCGGATCGGGAACCCGGAGGATGGCACCGCCATCACCGTCCGAGCCGAGACGTTCGTCGAGGAGTACGCCTCGATCGCGATCAAGGAGTTCGTCGAAAAGTCCACTGGTGACGGCTTCGACACCGTGTACGTCAAGTTCGACGCCTCGAGCGGCGCGCAGGGCATGCAGCACGACTTCGGTGCCTCCGCCGAACCCGGTGGGCCGCTCGCCCACCGCCTGCGCCAGGCCTACGAGACGGGCACACCGGTGTATGTGGCGATCGAGACCCGCCGCCGTAAGCACGTGGAGAAGAAGCGGGACGAGCCCATCGATCCGCGCACCCCGATCCACACCCTGCGTGGCGCCACGGGTGAATCCCTGTCGGGGCAGCCCCAGGCGACCAAGGCGAACTGCGTGAAAGTCATCGTCGCGGCCGGTTCCGTCGACGATCCCGCTGATACAGCGATCGCGTCGGATAAGGACCTGCGTTCCGACATCAGTGAGTGGACGCAGTTGCGCGGCAACAAACTCGGGGATCTGCCGCCGGAGGGCTGGCGATGCTTGGTGGCCGACGGTAAGCGCACCGGTGGCATCACCAACGCGACTCCGTCCGGTAGCGCTCCCGATGTTGACGCGATTGCCGAGGCGATCGCCGGGAAGATCGCCGGTGGGAAGAGTGCCCAGACCCGACAGTCGTCGTCTGCCGCCAACCCTGTCGTGCGCGGTCGGCCGGGTCTGGTCGCGGAGGCGAAGGCCTGGGAGCCGGTCAACAGCGATGGTCGCCCGAACATGGGCTCGTACCTCGCGGCGAAGCTGCGGGCCACCCACCAGTCGGCGGTGTACCTGTTCCAGGACGCTCTGACCGCGGTCGAGGAGCCCGAGCAGCCCGAGTTGACCGAGGAGGAGTCCCTCGAACACGTATGGCAGCTGACCGAATTGCTGCTGTGGCTCGCTGACCAGGTGCAGAAGCACGTCGTCGGCGCGGTCAACCGGAACGAGACGTCCCACAAGGAAGCGGGCCAATGGGTGCAGCAGGTGATCACGACCCGCTACCCGTACGCGGTCGAGCACATCACCGACGACCGCGCACGCCGTGAGTGGGTGAAGGTCGTCGGGAAGGCGGCAACAGAGGACTTCGCGCGCACGCAGCGAATGATGGCGGCTTACCTGAAGATTGACCTCGAACCGGCCACGGAGCCACAGAATCCACGTGCAGGGCGCGGGCAGAACACCGCGGCACAGCCGTCCCAGAATGGCGGCGACTCGCCTGCGCAGCGGCAGCCGAGCGGCGGCGAGAGCGCACCGGTACAGCAGATCCAGCAGCCCCGGCCAGTGACCGCCGGTGAGGATCCGGACGCGGTGACCGCGTGGAAGAACCTGGCGGACGCGTGCGGCATGAGCGACTACATCGACGACCTGCGCTTCATCCTCAAGGCCACCTTCAAGGTACCCACCGGCGTGCTCCGCGAGATCGAGGCCAGCGCCTTCACTCGCCAGGTCGCGCAGTGGGCCGCCGACCCGATGGCCTTCCGCCAGCAGGCGGGCCAGGCATTCAACAACGACCCGGAGAACCGCAAAGCCAGCTGACAGCAGCACCTTCCGGGCGTAGGTCGCCGGATCTGAAACACCCGCCACCTGCGCCCGGGACGCTCGACCCACTACCACCGCACCATCACACGAAAGGCACCACCATGGCAGGCGACACCGTCCTCACCATCGTCGGCAATCTGACAGCCGACCCCGAGCTGCGATTCACCCCTGCGGGCGCCGCAGTCGCGAACTTCACCGTGGCGTCCACCCCCCGCAACTTCGACCGGCAGTCGAACGAGTGGAAGGACGGCGAGGCACTGTTCATGCGCTGCACCATCTGGCGTGAGGCTGCCGAGAATGTCGCCGAGACGCTGACCCGCGGCTCACGGGTGATCGTGCAGGGGCGCCTCAAGCAGCGTTCGTACGAAACCCGGGAGGGTGAGAAGCGCACCGTCGTCGAGCTCGAGGTCGACGAGATCGGCCCCTCCCTGCGCTACGCCTCCGCGAAGGTCACCAAGTCCGGCCGCAGCGGCGGAACCGGGGGTGGTTTCGGCGGCGGGCAGTCCCACTCCGGTGGCGGTGCGCCGACCGACGATCCGTGGGGCAGTTCCCCGCAGAACGGCAACTACGCCGGCGCCAACGCCGGTGGCAGCGACGAACCGCCGTTCTGACCCGACCAGCCATTGCGAGGCGGCAGGCGCCGATCCTGGTGTCTGCCGCCTTTCCATGCGAAAGGAGCAGTCGTGACACGCACCACCAACACCGACACCGGGTGCCTCCACTGCGGCAGTACGGTCCAGGCACTGCCCGAGGGCATCGACGATGAGGACGGCCAGACCTGGTTCGCCGACGGCGACATCAGAGTCGACAACACCGGGCCCTGGGGACCGGCCGTGTACATCCACGGCGTCGAGACCACCGCGAACGCGCTCCGCGCGGAGGCGATGGAGAGGCTGGCCGCCGCTCAGGCCGTGGACCTCGCCGCCAGAAACCGCCGGTGAACCACCCAGCGGACAACCCGCCCCGATGAGCGAGCCCCGGTCGTCCAACGGATAACCAGGGCTCGCTTCGCCGGGATGTCAGCGCTGCACTCCCCTGGCGTGTTCGGTCAGCAACCAATCTCCTCATGTGACAAGGAGACGTCGCCGGCCGCTGGACGGACAGATTCAGTCGTCCTCCCAGACCAGGTTGTGCAGACGCATCGCTTCGATCAGATCGGGGTCGTGCTCCTCGACCGGGCCGTAGTCCAGCACCGTAACGTTCTTGCTGACCGGTCCGTCACCGGGACGCTCGTACAGCGCCCAGAGCACCAGCCCGTCACCGTGCCGGGACTCGAACTCGATGCCGGCCACCGGCTCACCGTCGGGATCGGGAAGAGTGTTGACCCACTGCGAGATCGCCTGGGTCAGGGCACGCGGGCGGCCGTCGCGGATCGCCGCGGTGTCGAGATCGAGCAGACCGAGCCGGATCGCATGCGGCCGGAACAGGGCTCGCAGGGTGGCCACCGACTCGGGGTCGCCGGGCACGACGAACCATCCGGTGATCGTGCCGCTGCCGGTCACCCGGGACGACATCCACGATCGTGGGACACGACCCGGCGCGATGGTGGGGAACTCACCCTCGTCGTCGTCGTCGATCTCGTCGAGCGCGGCACTGAGCTCGTCGCTCGTGCGGGCGTAGGCGAGGACCTCGAGATAGCAGGACAGGCGGGTCGCGCCGACGTACAGGGTTCGCCACACTCCCGCCGGGTCGTCCCAGCGGCCGGTGAAGCGCCCGTCGGTGGCGAACTCCCACGGTGTCCACTCCCACGAGGTCGGCGGGTAGCCCACCCGGTAGGCGGCCGCGCCGTCGACGTGGACGCAGCGGACATCACCGCGCGGAGTGGAGATCAGCGTTCGATCCGGTGCGCTCATCCGACCGCCGCGAACTGCCGGGCCGCGGCGAGGACCTGCGGGCCGACGTCGGACAGCTCGCCCTCGCGCAGCAGCAGCGCCGGCGGGCGGTCGTCGAGGATCGGGTTCAGACCCTGGAACCAGGTCTGCGCCACGGCGGGGGTGTCGCGTTCGGCGATCAGCCGGGCGGCGCGGTAGGCGATGCGCAGGCGTTCGACGTCGGTGTCGTTGTTGATGGTGCGGGTGCCCTCGGCCCACTGGCGCACCGCGCGGGTTTCCTTCACCTTCCCCAGGTAGGCGACCAGCTTGGCGCCGAGCAAATCGCGCAGCGCGGTGACAAGCTCAGATTGGGTCATGCGGGCGGCGTCGTTGTAGGCGGCGAGGTCGGGGCGTGGGTGTGCGGTTGTCATAGCATCCACCTCCTGATCACATGGTAAATCACACGGTCAATGCCGTCCATGTTCCCGTCCGACCGACGGCTCGCAGGGAGGCATCGACCATGGGCCCAAACCGGAGAGGCCCGAATGGAAGAAATCAGCCCGTTCGCGGGAACCATTCCGGCTTCTCGCACCTCTTACCTAACGACACAGGCAAGCCCGCTCACAGTCCGCCGGGACGAAGCGCTCGCTGGGCAGCGAGAAGACCTGCCGGTGTCACCGGCAGCGACCGCGCCGGTCCTCTGCCTCGGCTCGCCGGACAGAGGAATCATCGGATCTGCCCTGGATAGGCGTACGAGCTCGGCCCACCACCAAGTGGGGGGGCCGAGCTCGTCGTTGCTACCCATGCTCCGGGCGGCCGTCCGAGGCCGGCGTCAGGCTGCCACGGCGCGCCTGCCACCGCGGCGAGCGTCGGCCCACCACTGATCGAAACGCTCGTGTTCCTTCTCGTGCGCGAGGGCGGGGGCGACTACGAAGAAGCGTTCGACCGTCGGGAACACCGGGCCGCGGCGGTACTGATAGATGCGGAGAATGCCATCCTCGCCGGTCTCTGCCTCGATCAGCCCCCTGCGAACGCCCTCATCGGCGAGCCGACGCAGCATGCCCTCCATCGCACTACGTGATCCTCGGCAACGGATCCGGACCGAACGTGCGGCGTTGCCCAGCTTCGTCGGGTCGGTTTTGCGGGGCCGCAGGATGCGCCGCACCTCGTAGAGGGCATGTTCGCGTTCGTCGAGATCGGCATCGAGTGCGTCCAGGACCACGTCGAGTTCGCCATGCGCGCGCACCACGTCGATCAGTCGGCGTCCGCCTACGAGTCCTTGGGTGGGATTCAGGGCCAGCGCTAGGTGCTCCATGAGCAGTGCGTGCGCCCCGACTGCAGGTTCGGCCGCGTAGCGACTCAGTACCGCAGCTCGACTCACGCGATTCTGCAGAGAATACGGGCAGAAAGTGCAGGCCGATTTACCTGGGCTGGTCCCGATAACGGACTGCGTGTACGCGACAGCGGCCGCTCGATCCCAGCCCCACTCGATCAAGGGGTACTCGCCGATCCGAAGCGAAGTGTTGTGCAACGCATCCTTAGCCGCCCGTGCGGTCTCCCCCGCTTCGAATCCGATCACGTGGCGGTATGGATTGCCTCGGGTGACACGGGAAATCACCGGGTCCAGCGCATCACCCTTGGAATGGACCGAGCAAAGCCTCGCCCCGCCAGACTGCGGAATCGTTCCAGCAGAAGTCATCTCGTCCCACAGGGAATAGTCACCCTCGAGGTACAACCGTGTCGGCGTACGGGAATCGTCCAGAATCACAACACCATCACCGGCGATGGTGGTGTGGCGCTGCGATCGCGCAACCTGGACGAGCCTGACCTGTGCGTCCGCGATCCGGGGCAGGACGTGCTGTTCGAGGACGGCCCGACTGGCTTCCCACTCGTTACCGGTCATCGCAACCACGATGACCAATTCGTCAAGGTCGAAATCGCGGCTGGTCGGATCCTCGAGCCACCGCAGGATGATGGCCGTCGAATCTTCGCCAAGGCCCCAAGAAAGCACGACCTTGGGTGCTGGGCCTTCAGCGATGGGCATTGCAGTGCATGAAATCGGCATGGGTGTGTGTCCTTGTCGCAGAGCAGATCCGATGCGACGAAGGTATGAACCGGACGAGAAGGTGTTTCAAGCCGAAAACCGTTCCCGCACAGACACCCTCGCCCCCTGGCGATCACCGCGCCAATGCAGTCAGCACGCGAGCCCAGGTGCTCGAACATCACCGCGGTGCCGTTCGTGCCGCGAGGTGGATTGCACTGTTGACGCAAGTGGCGACGTCAACCTCCAACGAGACGTTGCTTGCAGCCGGGGTAGCGACGTAATCGACCGGACTGTCGGCGTCCGCAGGACTTGCGGCGCGCTACGGACCACCTGTGACCGGCAGGAACGCAACTTCCGGCTGAGTCCTGCCGTACGGTGCCGGGCATGCAAGCGCGAACCCCCACGACCCGGAGCAGCCGGGAACGACCCGGATTTGGCACGCATCTGCTACTCGCGGCGCTCTTCGGGCTGCTGTGCATCTGGAACCTCGCCTCCGACTCCGTGGGCCCCGGGATTGGCTTCGGCGTCGTCGCCGTGTCCTGGCTCGTAGTGGGCTTCATTCGCAGACACCGACCTTCCTCCGGCAACAGAGACACCACGAGGTAAGCGGCAACCGGTGTTCTGGCTCTCCCGAACGGAGGTGCTGCACCAGACGATGACGGCGCCACGTGCCCGGCGGTGGCGGAACGAATCGCCGGCTACGTACTTTCGCGGCATTCGGTACCGGAGCTTCCCCGACGACCATCCTCATGGACGAGTGGCCTCGCTGATTCCCGCCTGAACCGCGATCGCCGCGACCTCCAGGACGGCACGTACAGCCCGAAGTAGACCTCCTCGCACGGCGGCCACGTCACCGCCGAGACCGTTCAGACGATGTCGAGGAGGGCGGATAACTGCCCTCGTACGGTGTGGCCGTCCTGTTCGTCGACTGGGAGGCCGGAGCCGATGCCCACCCGATCCAAATTCGGTGCCCGCGCGGGTGCCGCCGCCAAGGCGAAGGCGAAGCAGAAGGGAACCGAAGTCCTACGAGACTGGCTGACCCTGACCTGGTTCACCGACTCGACTCCCCTGCTCGGCTTGCGCCGGTCAGTGTGGAACTGGCTTCTACTCGTCGCCACCGCAGCGACCGGCTACCTATCCGGTGCCACGATGCCGCTCCTGATCGCAGGCCTGCTGCTCCTCGGCGGTGCGGTGACTGTCGGGAGGGCTATGCGAGTGATGCCGGCCCGTCGGCGGTTCGTCGAGGGCCTGGTGGAGGACACCCGACAGGTCGCCGGGCATCCCCGCTCCACCACTGCGGTACGGGTGCCGGCCTCCTCGCGGATCAAGGTGTCGCGATGGGGTGCGAAGAACCGGCCGCTCGTGATGGACGTGACATTCGCGAAGACCGCTCCCGCGGCGCCACCCCTGGCCCGCGGACTACTGGAAAAGGCACTGGACCAGGTCCCCAGCCCCTACACCGAAAGCGGCGGTGGGTGGGTGTACTCCACCGATCCCAAGACTGGACAGCTCCGCGCCGAGGCGGTGCCGGCAGGGGACGAGCGCCTGTATCAGCAGCGCGAGATCGCATATCTACGCAGCAAATTCACCGACTGGTTCAAGCTGACGCCGAAGCACCTCACCGACGGGATGTACGACCTGCAGGTCACCGACTGGGCAACCCGAGAGCACCCCACCGAAGGACCCGTCCCCGTCCCCGCCGCCATCGCGTTCGCTTTCGGGTCGCACAACGTCGCTGCCCAGGACACCCGTGACGGCATCGAACGGGCCTGCGACGCCGAGTATCTGCGCGGGATCGAATGGATCTATACCTGGTCCGACGGCACCCTCGAGATCACCGGTGTCGATCCTGACTCCATCGGCGCCAAGCGCAAGCGGTCCGCTCGGTGGGTTGCCGATCTCATCGCAGGACAGGCCAAGGCTGCGCGTACGAAGGACTCGGCTACCTCGCGGGTCACCGGTTGGCAGGAGGAAGTCCACGGGGATCCGTGGGTGCCGATCGCGTTCACCGCGGACTTCGGGTCCGGCGCGTTCACGACCGGCCGCGACCAACGGGCGGTGGAGAACGTGATCGACGACGCCATGACCGCGTCCACTGCCGGCGTGGTGTGGGCCTACGAGTGGACGGTCGGTGCGACGACCACCGTCGAGGCGCGTGCCTTCCCGTCCAACCACATCGCAGCCCTGCGAAAGCTCGAACTCAAGCGGCTCCGCAGTGTCGTCGAGCAGAAGTTCGGCGGCCGTCGCAGCGATGTCGACGTCGAGGTGATCTCGTGGGAGCCCTGCGATGACGAGGCGCCCGTCGCATTGCCGGCGCAGGTCCGGGTGCGGTTCGGCGCGTTGGACGTCTCGAAGGCCGAGACCAAGGATGCGTTCGAACAGCACTACGACGGCCTATACACCGCGTGCGACTGGCACTACGACTGGCGCTCGGCCGAGGGGCTGGTCAATCTCACTGCAGTGCCACGACTGGCCAATGCAATCGCGTTCCCCGAGAACGGGACCCCGCTGTTCGAGGAGATGGTGGAGAAGTTCCGCGAGGGCAAGATCTACATCGGTCCGCAGAAGGGTGGTGGCGAATTTTATTGGGATCTCAATAAATGCGCGCATGGCCTTATCGGCGGCCGCACCGGCGCCGGCAAGAGCTGCAGCCTCGACATCATCCTGTTCTTGACGTTGTGGTGCAGCGACGTCGCCGAAATCATTGTCTGTGACCCGAAGCGAACCGACTTCACGTGGACTCCCGAGTTCCCCTCGGTCATCCGCTTCGCCGCCGGAGCGCTCGAGATCGTCGATGCCGTCGGATACGTGCGCCAGGAGATGGACCGCCGCCAGACGATCCTGAACAAGCGGGGCGTGCGAAACCTGCGCTACCTGCGGAAGCTGTATGCCGAGCATCCCGAGTTCGAAGCCGAGGACGGTCCGGCCCCGAAGCGGCTGATCCTGTTCTTCGACGAGCTCGCGAACTTCTGGATGAAGTCCGACAACGAGGACATCGAAGCGCAGAAGGTGACCGCCCGGACGCAGATGGAGGAGCTCGGACAGCTCGCCCGCGCCCTGGAGATCAACATGATCCTGGCGGCGCAGAAGCCCGACAAGGACCGCATGTCCACCCAGCTCAAGGAGATGTGCGAATTCCGGCTCTGCGTCGGTCCGGTCAACGAGTACACCTCGAAGCAGATCCTCGACACGAATCACGGCACCCGCTTCCCGGAGGAAGGGACACCGAAGGGGCGGGCCTGGGCCACCACCAGCGAACTCGGCTTCCGCGTGGTGCAGGTGCCGTATCTGCCGAACTCGACCGAGGACGCGCCCTGGCCGGCCTCGGTGGCGCCGCGGCCGCCGCATCCGATCACCGGGTCGAAGGACCGCCTGCGTGCACTGCTCGCTGCCCAGGGCTACCAGCAGGTGATGGTCCCGAACTCTGATGGTGGGCGGGAGCCGCGCTGGGTGCTGACCGACGAGCCCGTCGCTCCGGCGAAGGTGCAGGCCGTACCGGTGGTGGTGGACAAGCCCGTGCAGGAACCTGTGGTTGCCCCTGTGCCGGCCTCGGTGGGCGCCGCTGCGGGGACCGGTCAGGACGAGTGGGACGACGACGAGTGGTGAACCAGGAGGGTTTCTGGCGGGCGGCGACCTCGAATATCGCCACTGCTGTACCGAACGTGGCAGGTCGTCACCGATCACAGGGCGAGCCGCATGCTTCACCAGATCGATGTGGCGAAGGCCTCTCGTACGTTGACGTGACTTCGATCGAAAGGACTTCGATGTCTGCTGCACAGGAAACAGGAGACTGGCCAGGTGTTTTCGTCCACGCCCGTGAGCGTTGGCGGACGCTCCCGTACTGCACCAGAGTGCGGTCAGGGATCGCGGTGGGCGTTCCGCTCGCCACTGCGATGTGGATGATGCTCGCACCACGTGAACGAGGAACTGTCCACGCTGCGTGGCAGACCGCGGACAGTCTGGGTCGAGCAGCCATGGTCATGCTCTGCATCGCCGCAACCGCGATGCTCAGCTGGATACTGTGCGTGATCGTGACGGGCCGGTCACGCCACTTCCTGAGCTGCACCTGTCAGGACGTGTACAGCGAATCGTCCGGTATCAGCGACGCGACACAGGGGCACCGCTGATGGCGCCGCCACGGAAGGGACCACGCGAGGGAATCGTTTCGCGGGTCGTGTTTTTCGTCGTCGTCATCGGGATCGTGTTCGGGATCTTCCAGACCGTGACCGGCGGAACCAAGGTCGGCGACGATGGATGGTTCCGCATCGGGAACCAGAAGATCACCGAGCTGTTCGATCGGGGCAGTGACACCGCCAAGGAACAGCTCGAGGAGATCACCGACGGCGCCGGGACGCAGCTCGGCGAAACGATCCGCGAACAGCTGTCGACCACCGCACCGGCATCGGAAGGGAACGGCGAGTGAGCATCCTGAAGTACGTGCTGTGGGTGGCGGTCGGACTCGGCGTGTTCCGCGGCTGGGTGAACTGGTCGGAGTCAGAGGGCGTGGACTCGACGACCATCGTCCGGCTCTTCGAGACGGTCGTGAACACGATCGCCGACCTGACCTACCAGTGGCTGCCGGCGCTGTTCGACCTGATCGGCGGGAAGCCTGTGACTGCACCGGACAGCGGTCCTGCGGTCGAGAGCCTCGCCCCGTCGATGGTGGGGGTGTCGTCATGGTGATGGGGCCGACACACGCGATGTCCGGCGCCGCAGTCGGACTCGCGGCCGCCGCGGTCCTCCCGACCGGCTGGGGTGGCCCATCCTCGCTCGCCGAGACGTTCGCTTGGGCTGGCGTCTGTGCGGGCTCGGCGCTGCTGCCCGATCTCGATCACCCGCAGTCGACGGTCGCCCGGTCGTTCGGCGTCGTGTCTCAGATCGCGTCCGAGGGCATCAACGCGGTATCTGCGGCCTTCCACGGGTTGACCGGCACCCGCCGCGACGGCACCAGATCGGACGGACACCGCACCCTCACCCACACGCTCCTGTTCGCAGTCGTCCTGGGTGTGGTGGTGTCGGTGCTGGTCGCGACGTTCGGGAAGCCGGCGATCATCGGCACGCTGTTCCTCACCCTCGGGCTGGCGATCCGGGGTCTGGCCGGGGACTGGTCGAAGAAGCAGGGCTGGCTCGCCGTCACGCTCGCGGCCGCGCTGCTGTCGGTGATCGCGTGGCAGGCCTTCCCCACTGAGACCGGGTCGGTGTCCCTCGGTGTCGCTGTCGCGCTCGGCTGCATCACGCACTGCATCGGCGACGGCATCACCCGTGAGGGCATTCCGTTCCTCGCGCCGCTGGTGACGGTGAACGGGAAGCGGTGGTGGGAGTTCACGCTGCCGTCGTTGCTGCGGATCCGCGCGGACGGGCCGTTCGAGAAGGTCGTGCTGCTGCCGGCGCTGACGGCCGCGACGGTCGTCCTGGCGGTGCTGGCGGTGCCGGGGTTCGAGACGGTCGCTGACGCCGCAGCCGCACGCTGATCAGGAGGTGTCGGGCCCGCCATCCGGGCCCGCCGATCGGCGCATAGGCCACGAACAGGAGAAGGGCGTCACCCCAGGGATCTCCTTGGGGTGACGCCCTTCTCGTGTATCAGGCGGCGAGTTCGCGTCGTACTGCTCGACGTTCCCGGCGGTTGGCGCGTTCCTTGATCCGCTTCACTTCTCCGGGCTTCCAGTTGGTGGCCCGGCGGCTCACGCGGGTGAAGGCGTCTCGTTCGTCTCCGCCGACGGTCTTGCGCTTCATGGCTGCTCCTGCCGTTCGCTGTGCTGTTGTGATGACACAACTTTCGCAACCGGGCGCAGTTGGTGTTGCAGACCGATAGGCCGCGCTCCCCCGCCGCTCTCAGCCGCCGGTCTCATCCCCCGCGTCGGCGTCGGCGTCGGGATTAGGGGCTCAAGGTGTTGCCGAGCACGATCGTCCCGTGCCGGTCGGTGGGGAACGGTTCCACCTCGACCACCAGCTCTTTTTCCGTCACGTCGGGATCACCGTCGAAGGGGTCATCCCATGTTCGCCCCGTGAGGTGGAGGGCGCTGGTGTTCTCCAGCGCCCGTCCCAGCCGTGCCCGTCGACTCCTCGTCACTTCCCGTGCCCTCCATTCGCATCACCCTCATTGCGAGGCTAGTCACCACCGATCCCGGACAGGGCCTGCGCGCGAGCCGGGCCGGTGGCGTTCTGAAACACCGCGGCTGATCGGGAGAGACCGTCGTGGAGTCCACTCGCCCGACTCTCATGGAGGTTCCATGACCACGACCCTGCCCGCCGCCGACACAGCGCCCGGGGAACGGACGGAGATCGCCTCGGATGCGTGGCACTACGGCTTCGTCCCCGCTCGCTACGAGCGCGCCAGCATCGACTGGATTCGTGAGTACGCGGCGGTCTCGGACGCTCACGCCAAGTTCATGCGGTCGATCGGCTACTACCGGTGGGCGTCCTACCAGGGGCGGACGTCGTACTACTCGTCCCGGCCGTTGCCGTTCTCGGCCGGTGGGCAACGCTCGTTCGTGTTCCTCGAGGATGGAACGGTCGTCGAGGTGTCCTCCTGCGGCTCTCCGCCGTACCGGCGAGTCAGCGACGGGTCCGTCGTCGCGGACTGACCGACCAGCGGGGGTGCTACATCATCTCGGCGCGATCCTGGGTGCACTCCTGGATGGCGCGGATCGCCTCACGGATCTGCGGGATCTCGCGCAGCAGCATGTCGACATCGTCGAGGGCCTCGGAGAACGCGGTCAGTTCGGAATCGTCGCAGGCGTCGAGGAACTCGGGGAGCGTCTCGGCGACCTGGGATACCTCGGGCAGCTTGCGACCCATCTCGTTGATCAGACGCAGGGTGTCGGTGAACCGGATGAAGTCGTCGGTGCGGGCGAGGGTTTCAGCCCATGACTGTCCCCCGTCGGGGGCCATCGATCCGGTGGCCTGTGCACCGAACGCCCCGAACGGATCGTCCACGTTGACGTCGACGCTGGTGTCGCGTTCGTGGTGGGGATCGGTGTTGGGCCAGTCGGTCGGGTCATCGCCCTCCGAGGCCAGAGGAACGTCCCCATCGGACTCGGAGGGGACCCGCGGGGTGGGAGCTGCGCCGATTGTCTCCGGTGCTCCCCCGAGCTCGTTGTTCGGGGCAGGTTCCTCGGCCGGCGGCGTAGGCGTGCGGCCCGCGGCTTCCGCGATCACCGACTCGACGATCTCCTGCACGGCCTCGCTGTCCGGCTGCTCCCCGCTTTCGGCGGCGGCGATGACACGGTTCTCGATCTGAGTGAGCATCGTGACGTCGTCGACGCCATTCTCCCGCGCGGCCCGCAGTGCCTTCTCCGCGACGTCCAGCTCGGTCGCGTCGACTCCGGTCCGGGAGGACACCTCGTGGAGGAACAGGGCGGTGCGGGCCATGCGGTAGATGTGCGCACGCCCGTACGGCTTCCCGGTGCGCGGGTTGATCAGGCCGCCGTCCTTGAACTCACCGAGGATCAGGTCCTGCGGATTGTCGTAGCCGAGAGGCTCCCACGCTCGCCGGCGGAAGATCTGCTGCATCGCGTCCTCGAAGCGGACAGCTGCCTCAGCGACCTCGCGGACGAGTTCGCGGGCTTCCTCTTCGGTGCAGGGGCCGGCGTTCGGGTCGACAACGTCGTGGTCGTCGAGGGTGTCGATTGCGCTGCTCACGAGCGGTCTCCCTTGGTGATCCGATGGTTCTCGCGCACGGTAGCGAGGCGGTTATCCAGCGCTCTCTGTCGCTTGATCCTGATCGCTCGAACTATCCATTCCAGACCTGTCGCAACAGCACCCTTCAGCCGAATACACGCCCTAGAGATACATGTACTCCTAGAGTATTTTGCGCTAGTAGTAGACAATCCCTATCTAGCGGCGTAACTTCTCTATCGCAGCCGCCACATCGAGAGGATGAAACATGTCCCCCACGCTCATTCAGCAGGACTCGGATCGCAAGGCATCGCTGACCGTCAGCCGGCAGAAGGCAGCAGAACTGCTCGGCACTTCGGATGCAAGCGTGCAGTTCCTCCTCGAATCGGGCTACCTTCCCGATCTCGACGTCAGCAGGCTGCTCACGATGGCGAACTACCCCCTGCTGTACACCGACGGCGACTACCCGGTCCTGCAGCAGGCATTGGCGTCCGCAATTGAGCCGGAGCCCTATCTCAATCGCACCCAGATCGGTGAGAGCGTCAAGCACACCGACGCCGAATGCGTGCTCGCCAACCAGGGCGCATGGACCAATTTCCGTGACTCCGATGTCCTTGCCGCACGGTTCCTTCCGGTGACCCTTCGGAAGTTCACCGTCTCGGTGCTGCACGTCACGGGGATCCTCGGCTACAACGGCGACCGGACCGTCTATGACGCCACCCTCGCGGGCCGGGTACGCGAACTGGGAAAGCCGGAACTGAACTTCATCGACCCCAACCTCTCGCCCGCGGACCAGGAAATCGTCCGAACCCTGCTGACCTCACGCAGCACCTCGAACGTCCCCGGCCCGTGCGGGAAGCTCAAGACCCTCTGAACAGCGACGCATGACGACCTGTGGCCCCGAGGGAAACCTCGGGGCCACAGGGGATTTCTGTGTCAGGCGACGGTGTACCGGGCCGCCCGGATCGGCGGCGGAGTGTCCCCGTACGACCGGGACAGCATCTCGTGCCGCCACGACGTATCCGCCGGAATGTAGACACCGTTGGCGCGGGAGTGGTGCGCCGGAATGCCGAGGGTGTCCGCGAGGCGGGCCCGCTCGGCGAACGGGATCGTGCCGTCCTTCGCGCGCCGCGCCTTCGGGATGGTGATCCGCATCCCGCCGTCCTTGTCCCGCAGCACCGAGTAGTGCGTACGGGTGCGGGCGAACAGCGCGGCCCGGATCCGGTACTGCACGTCGGCGACATCGTTGAGGTCAGTGGGGCGGTCGGAGTTGGCGCCGCCCTTGCCTTCCCGTTCGAACGTCGTCGGCCACGCGACCGCTCGGCCCTCGGTGTCCTTCGGCGGCTTCACCGACGGGGTGTTGATCGGCTCGCCCCGACGCTGCTTCTCGAACAGGCCCTCCTTGTGGGTGTCCTGCCGCTGGGCGCGCAGGTTCTGGATGCGCGAGTAGTTCATCCGCTCGAGCGGGGCGCGGGGCGCGTCGTAGGCGGTGTCCGACGTGCGGTCGCGGCGCACCTCCGCCATCGACACCCCGGGCCGCAGCGCGGTGTCACCGGTCGGTGCGGCACCGTAGGCGTCGCCGAGGCTGTGCAGCGCCTTCCCGATGTGCTCGCAGCGGCCACCGCTGCTGAACTTCCCGCAGGTGCAGCGCATCCCGTTGCCGCCTGCCTGCGGGAACGGGGACACGACGTCGACGCCGGACTCGTCGCGCCAGACGGTGGCCTGCCCGGAGACGGTCGCCTCGGGGTACCGGAAGCTGACCGACGGGGCGGCCGCGCGGCCGGCGGCGACCTGGTCGCGGACATCGCGCGGCGGCGGGACGTTCGCGATGCCGCCGCCGGGGAGCTTGAACTGCCGCTGCGACATCAGGTTGACCCGCTGCATCGGCGGCGCGGGCGGTTCCAGACCGGCCTCGCGTGCCGCGCGGGCCTGGGCGCGCCAGTGAGCCTGCTGCGCACGGTCGGACATGCTGTTGTCCGCGGCCGCCGAGCCGGGGACCGGGCAGGCGTGGGAGGACGTCATCGACGCCCACCGCCCGCAGGTCGGGCACTTGCGCTGTTCCTGCGCGGCCTGCGCGTCGGCGGCGTTCTCCCAGTGGTAGGCGTCGTTGGTCTTGCCGTTGCCGCGGCGCATGACGGTGTTGGAGATGGCTCGGCCGACCTCGTCGGAGGCGAGGATCTGCGCGGCCTCTTCCTTGGACACGCGGTACGGGTACGTCTTGCCGGGCGAGACCTGGCCGTCCTTGCGGGTCCGCGGCGCGGTCGTGACCATCATCAGGCCGGATTCCTCGTTGTACGCGACCTCTTGCACCCACGACGACACCCCACCGGTGCGGGCCGCCATCTCCTGCTGCAGCTCGGCGTCGCTGTTGGCGACGGCTTTCAACCGCGCGTTCGCGTCGGCGACCGTAGTGATCGGTTGCCCGCCCGCGAAGCTGTCACGGTCCTGCTCGAGGAGCCGGCGCGCTTCATCACCGCGGACCTCGACGCCGTCGCGGCGCAGATAGACCGGCTCCTGCCCTGAGTCGAGAACCTGCTGCACCGATGCGGCCTTGAGGGCGTTGGTTGCGGCGTGGTGCTCGGCCTGCAGTTCTTTCCGGCGGGCGGCGAGGTCACCGTTCGGGCAGGCGGGCTGCTCGTGACCGAACTGGCCGCACTGTTCGCAGCGCACATTCGGGTTGGCGGACTGCGCGTACACACGACGGTGCTCGGGTCGGATCGTCGGGCGGCTCGGCTGTTTCGCCAGGTGCGCGAGGCGCCGCTCTTCCATTTCTGCCAGGGCATCCCGGGCTCGCTTGGACTGGCCGATGTCAGCCTGTCCCTGCGCGGACAGGCCTGCGACCGCGAGATCGTCGCGCCACGAATCCTTCAACGAGATACCGACGCTGCCGCGGCCGGTTCCCTGGCGCGCCATGATCGAATCCCACTCGGCCTGCACTTCGCCGATGCTGCGGCCGGTGTGCCGAGCGTTGATCTCGAAGTACGTGGTTTTCGCGGACTGGATGCGCGGCACCATGGTCCCGAGGTACTGGATCGCCTGCAGCTGGTTGCCGGCGTTCTTCTGTGCGTCCGTCAGCGGCGTCTTGTTGCCGAAGCGGTCGGTGTACATCCCGGTCTTGAGACGGTCGAGTTCGGTGTCGAGGCGAGTGATCACCCCGGGTTGGTCCCAGCTCTGCCGGTACTTCTCCCGATCCGAGATCGACGGATCGTTCTCGATCTGCTGGCGCAGGCCTTCGACGAACGCGATCTGCTGTTCGGTGGTCATCGGTGGGGCACCGTCGAAGTGGTGCTGCCGCTCGTGAATGGCGGACTGCAGTTCGCGATCGTGCAGTGAGCCCAGCCCCTGTGCCTTGCACATTTCCTTCGCGAGGCGGATCGCGGTCGACCTCGCTTTGTTCTCTCTGCAAACCATGCTCCTACCGGCGGCGGCTTCCTGGCCGCGCCGACTCCTTCCTCGATCGGGGGTGTGTGGCAGATCCGATTGCTGTTCATCCTGGCGTGGTGCACCGACAGCACCGGTGTCGTGAAGGTCGAATCACCGCGTCTAGCAGTGGAGATGACCTCAGCGGACAGCGGTCAGCTCAGGTTGATGCCCCGGAAGATCGGGTCGGGCTGCTCGGCCGGCAGCACCGACATCGTCAGCCAGCCGGCCTTCTCCAGGGACTCCAGATAGGCGGCACTGTCGCCGATGTCGAGGACCACCAGGTTCGGATCCCCAGGCACCACCACGCCGTCGCGGGTCATCTCCGACAGTAGGAGCGGGGTGTTCGAGTAGGGGTCGTAGTCACCGGTGTTGAGGACCAGCGACACCCGCGCGGACCACACCCCCGCCATCCGGGTGCGCAGGTTGTCTTCCTCGTCGACGAACGGGATTTCCTCGAGGACACCCACCGGGTAGGGGCCGTCGGGGTCCGCGGCCTTGGTCAGCTGCTGCTGTTCCTCGTCGCCGAGGTGATCCCAGCTGCCGTCCCGCTGGGCGAGGTCGTTGATCTGCTGCTGCAGCGCCAGCCGGAGCCGGTCGGCGTGGGCGTGCCGGAGGCGGGCCAGGGCCAGCCATGCCTCGTCGATCGCGGTGTCGTCGATCGACGATTCGAGATCGCGCAGGGCGGCGAGTTTCTCGGCGTAGTCACCGCCGATGATGACCGCTATCGCATCTTCGGGGGTGTCGGCGTAGACGCGGCGCTTGTCGGGCAGGGACACATCGTAGATGTAGGGGCGGCGGTGGCCGATCAACGGCAGGACCCGGCCGTGGGCGGCACCGATCTCGGTGTGTTCGCCGTCGGTGACGACGATCGGTGGTGCGATCTGAGCGGGGTCGAGACGGGCAGCGTCTTCGATGCTGATCGGGTGACGCACGGTCGGTTCGGTCACGGAGGGCCTCACATTCTGCGGGA
Organism: Rhodococcus sp. DMU2021; assembly: GCF_019641445.1. Taxonomy (NCBI): domain Bacteria; kingdom Bacillati; phylum Actinomycetota; class Actinomycetes; order Mycobacteriales; family Nocardiaceae; genus Rhodococcus; species Rhodococcus sp. DMU2021. The sequence goes on along the minus strand of NZ_JAIFKB010000019.1, from coordinate 50,646 downwards.
AGCATTCAGGTGCTCGGCATCATGCGCGGCAGCTTCTCCACCAGTTACCAGACCCGCAACGCGGCCAAAGTATCCGCGACCATCACCATGTTCTGGACTACCTCTGAACAATGAGGTACATAACGGGACGGGCCGTGTCGCAGTATCGCGCGCAGTTTCTGCGCCGAGCACCTCAATTCGACCGTTCTCGCAATCCTTCACGATGATCGTGCGGCTTTCGGGTAACAGTTTGATACAGATGGGAGCCGATGGCATTGACCTCGGACGAGGTGGCGTCGAACTCGACCGCGTCGAACGGTTCACCGAACAAGACCGTACGGATAAAACGCCAATCTTTATACAAATGCTGACAAGTTGTGCCCTGCGCGGGCGCATGCTCAGCAATAATATTTCGATGCGGGGGATGTCGATCCGCATCCGGTAGCCATCAATCATTAGTCGCGCTTACGAGCGCTGCCTGAGTCGGAGCCTATTCCGGATTTTACCGACACCTTAAGGAGTAGGCAGTGCCACCGCATCGCCGCCCGGCGACAACCACTACATCCCCGAGCCACGAACCAACTTAACTTGAATGGAGTTCACAATGCCATCGGACGATGAAGAATTTCTATCGGTAGTCGAGTCCGTTCCTTATGTGGAATACATAGCGAAGGCGTTTAGCATCCTTGAAGGCATCTACAACTTCGGAAAAGAAAGCAAAGAGGATCGTGCGCTCCGAGAACTCCAGGAACGTGTCGCAGACCTTGAACGGTACATAAACAGTATCGATGACCGGGTCAGCCATCTTGAGCATAGAGTGAGTCAGGGCGACAATCGTGAACGACTGAGGAATATCAATACCCATCAGCTTTCAATCAAGAAACTTTCCAGAGACCTTCAAGGTCATCCCGAGGATGCGGTGAATATCGCCGAATCTGCATTCGATCATCTTCGCGTAATGTATGAAGACAGGGACCTTTGGCTCTGGGATGAGGCGGTCAGAAAGCCGACTGAAGCATCGAAGGATTGGCGCCCCTTGCCGCCATCCTTTAAAGGGCTCCCTTTGCCAGTATTCGGGTTGGGCACCATGGTGTGGGCTCTCGCCGCCCAAGCAGCAATAAAAGCGGGGGTTCCACGCCCCACATTTTCCTCCAGCGCCAGCGCGCTTCTCGGCTGGGTCTCCACTCGTCGCGAATGGGTGCCCGGAGAAGTTCCACCGCAGACAATCGCAGAGCATTTCAGGTTCGGAATACAGCTCGAAATATTGATGTCTACATACCCGAACAAAAAGGGTTACTGCGAATACTCGTTTGTCGCAGTAAACCATATCGATAGAACTCGCACGCATATTCGAGACCTCGATATCGACTACCGCGACTACCCAACAGCAATGTGCACGGCGGACCCGCGTCTCGCGGTCAACGACGAAGCCATATTGGAAGAAGAGTCACCCCAGATCAAGACATTGCGAATACTGGAAGAATCGGTCACGAGAATTCGGGACAGAGGAAGCCTCGCCGATCCCGTCTATGGACAATTTGCGGACTGGTTTTACGCGGACCTCACTCTGTACGGGATCGATGCAAGCGGCGAATTGCGTGGATATCAAATAAAGACGACGACTGCAGTAGCCGAACCGCCCGAAGTAGTACAAATCGGCGACGTCCTTGGCGTAGGGTGGCAACACTTTTCAGAAGTGCTCGGTACATACGGCAATATCGTGTACGCTCTTTCCGAAGATGGGTCGGTACAATGGTACCGAGAAGACGATATATCCAAAGGCCCACAAGGATGGACCGGGCCCCGCACGGTCAAGCGACCACGGGCAAGCCGCCTGATTATTGTCCGAGGCGAGTACCGCACCCATGTAAACGGCGGCGGCGGTACTATATATCAAATTCACCAGACGAACCTTTTCCGACTAGAGAGAACGTTGAAAGTGATGTTCCATGCCGACGTCAAAGGCGGAGACGGCGAATTCGGTAACCTCACAACAATTTCCGAGAATTGGCCCGACTACGTAACTGTTTTCGGCGGCAGCAACGGCGTAATCTACGGAATCGACCAGTCGGGCGATCTATTTTGGCACCGCCACAAGAACTCGCCGGATCCGGAAGGAAAAGTTGAGGGCCCAACCAAAATTGGCACCGGATGGCATGGCTTCACCTCGGTTTTTGCATTCGGAGATGGATTTATTGCCGGCGTTTACCCAAACGGGGAAATGCTTCTTTACAATTTTAGACAATGGCGGGATGGACCTGGCGAAAAAACGCCCTCGTGGCGGGGTCCTGCACAAGTGCCTGGTGTTCATTGGCGTAGTTTCAATACATTCATTCCAATGGTGGGAGACCGTCCACCAAAGGGCCCTCATTAAGAGACAGGAATTGCAGTGCTCTTGAGTGCGCCGGCGATCGCGACGGAGATGAGTTCGGCGAAGGCGTGTGGAGTGACATGGTCAACGACCGTGGTGTCCTCGGGGATGACCTGAGCTCGCTCGCGGTCACCGGTCAGCGCCCACACGACATGGACGTCGTGGCGGCGTAGGTATCGCACCCGGTCACCAATCGCGGAGGCTTCGTGGCTGGGCAGTTCACCATCGGTAAGAACGACGAGGACGCGGGCCCCGACAGCAGTTGTGAGATTGGCGCCGGCGGTGACGGCGGACATCGCCTCGGCGCACCCGGTCGAGGAGGATCCTCCAGGGACGACGGGTACTCGGTTCGCGCGGGCGCGAGGTCCGAGCAGTGCGGTGACGGTACCGCCGAAGCCAGTGGCGGCGGCGGTACCGCCGAGCTCTGCCGCGGCCTCCGCGAGCGACCAGATCACCGTGCCGGCCGCCGGGAGCCAGCGGTCCATCGAGCCGGAGACGTCGACGACGACACCGACATGCAGGGGCGGCTTCTCGGTGACCTTGCGTCGATTGCGGCGCCAGGGTGTCGCGGTGACGGCCTGCCCGTTGGCGCGTTGCGCTGCGCGTTGGACGAGTCCGCTCGTGCGAGCCTTCCCCGCCGGGTAGGCCACCTGTTCGGTGACCTGCCGGGGCGCTTCGTACTGGGCGCGTTTGAGGCGGCGCACGATCGCCGCGCGCTCGGCGACCTCCGTGTCGGTGGGCGGCCGGTGCCGGATGCGGGTGAGGGCTTTCGCGTCGAACACCGCTCGGGCTGCGGCCGCGGCGAGGTCGCGTTGGGTGTCGTCGGCCCGCTTCTCGGGTGTCGGTTGCGGACCGAGCGTCTGGTGGAGTTCGAGCTCTGCCTCGGCGGAGGTCTCCGCGGCGAGGTCACGCAGCAGGTCTGTCCAGCCCGAGCCGATCCCGGTGCCGGGGTCGAGTCGGTCGCTGGCATCACTGGTGCCCTCCCTGGGGTTCGCTTCCTGGTCGCTCGGGTCGGTCCCGGTCTCACCGTCGTCACCGTCGCTGTCGACGCCGTCACCGGAGTGGTCGTCGCTATCGGCTGACTGCACTGCTTCCTCCCCCGGCCCGGAACCTGCCCCACTTCCACTGTCGGGATCGGCATCCGGAAGCAGACGGCACCACTGCCCGGCCAACGCCAACAGCCGTTCGTCGTCGCTGTCACGCAGGGCGAGGACCTGACGCCAGATCTGCGTGCACTCGGCCACGACGTCGGCGCCGAACTCCTCCTCCACGACCGGGCGGATCCGCTCGCCCACCCACCGTGGAAGCACCCCGGCGTCAACCTGGGGCAACACCCGCTCGAGCAGCACGCGCGGCGACGCCACCACCGACATCGTCACCGGGGCGGCCGACCGGAGGAACAGCCGCGACCTCGGGCTGCGGATGATCAGTCTGCGGTGCGCACGCGCGGCGTCGAGCGCCCACGCAACATCGAGCACCCCGGCCGGGACGGCGTCACCGACGCGGCCGCGCCACCGCGAATGCGCTGCACGCGAAGCTCCGTCGAGGACGAGACCAGCCAAGATCGGGTGGGACAAGCGGTCGACGAGCGTCCTGGTCGTCGGAATGCGTCCGCGATCGTCGACCGATAGCTCTGCCGCGTGCGGGTCGATGCGGATCTGCCCGGACGTCGGATCGACGTCGACTCCACCCGGTGTCGCATCGAGGGTGACGGTGACGTCACCGCGCCCGGCGATCTGCCGTGCCCATTCGGTCGCCGACCATCCGGTCAGCTCCCAACTCTGCGGCCCCACTGCGGATTCCCTTCTCGATGCACCCGATTCTGGTGCGGATGTGTGTGTTGGTCAGGACTGGGCGATGAGTTCGCCGAGCTCGCCCGAACCCAGGCTGAGGTGCTTTTCCAGCTCCTGGGCGACTCGGCCGCGCAGGAGCGGCTCCGGGCAGGCCGACACCAACGATCGTGCTGCGAAGCCGATGCCGAGTACCGGGGCGATGTCGCGGGCCTTCAGCAGAGCGCGCAGCGACGGCACCCACACCGACTCAAGGCTCTTCGCTCGTGAGACGTCGTTCGCTGTCATCAGGGCGCGGGCGGCGTCGACGAATGCCTTCGGTACCCCGAGGTTCTCCGCGGTCGACAGGTCCGTGGGAACGGTGACGGTGAACGCGATCCGGTCGTGCAGCGCCTCGGGGATCCCGAACCCGGAGCCGGGGTTGTACGCGATCAGCACCGCGAAGCCGTCGGCGGCGTCGACCTGACCGACATGGGGGTTGGAGGTGTCGATGTAGGTGCGGCGGTGATCGCACACGGAGAGGAACACTGATTGCACTTCCTGCGGCGCGCGCGGCAGCTCGTCGGCCAGGAACGGACGTCCTTCCCGCATGGCCTGCAGCAGGGGCCCGTCGACCCAGGCAAACCCCGACGGTGCAGTCGGATCGGGGTTATAGCGGCCGACGATGTCTTCGACGGTTGTCTCGCCGTGGAACGTCAACTGCAGCAGGTCCGGCGCTGCGACCTGCGCGAGCGTGGTCTTGCCTGAGCCAGGTTCACCGGCGAGGCCGACGGTCCACCCGTGGGCGATGGCGGCGCGCACGACGGTGACGTCGACGATGCCGCCGACCATCCGCGGAAGGTACGGGTCTCCGGACGGGGTGCTGTACGTCTGGTCGGGGTCGGAGGAGATCGCCGGTTCCAGGTCGGTGCCGGCGGGGTCGCTGTCCCAGTCCACCGCGGGGGCGTCGCTACCGGCGGCCAAGGCGGCGCTGGCGAACTGTTCAATCTGCTCGTCGGGGTCGTCCGACTTGAAGTACGCGACCATGAAGGCGTTCGGGACCCGCTCGTCGGTGACGGTGTCGGCGAGTTCGATCACGCGCATCGGCAGCGAATCTGGGTCGCCGATTCGATCGCGGGTGTCTTCGACGTTCGACCCCAGCTGCAGGATCCCGTCGAGCAGCGAGTCATATCCAGTGGGTGTGGACTCCCAGGCAGACGCGCCGATCGTGCCGTGGCAGCGTCGCGGCGTCCCGTCACGCAGCAGCACCAGGTCTATCGCTGCACTTGACGAGTTCCCTGACCCTGCAGGGAATCCGACGTATCCGTAGGCGAGCACGAGGTGGTGATCCTTTCGAAGGGTGGTGGAGCGGTCGAACGGTAGACGAGCGATGGTCCACCCCGGCTGTCTTGACATCGCGATCATCGACAGCCGAGGTGGCCGCTGATCACGCGGCGAGCTGGGTGGATCCGAGTGGCGGGCGCTGCAGGCGGATCACCCGCGACGCGATGTCGAGGACGTCGGCGGTGTGCGAGACGACGATCATCGGCATTTCCAGGGCGCGCAGCATCGTCAGCATGTCCCGCCGGAATGCTTCGTCCTGCGAGGCGGTAATTTCGTCGGCGAACAGCATGCCGGGCTCGCCACCGCCGGCGAGCTGGCGGGAGAACCCGATGAATGCGCACACCGCGGCGCGGGCCTTCTCGCCGCCGGAGAGCTGCCGGGTGGCGCGGGTTGTCCCGTCGGGCAACACCACCTGCGGTACGAACGTCTCGTCGATCACGAACCCCACATGTTCTCCGCCCAGTCGGGTCAGGATGTCGGTCGCTGCTGCGGAGATCGTGGCGCAGTACTCGGCGAGCAGATCTCGGCGCAGGGCGATTCCGATGTCACGGGCGATGCGGGCGATCTCCGCCTTTTCGGCGGCCTCTCTCTTGAGCTCCCATCGGGTGGCGGCATCGTCGGCGATGCCGTCGAGTTGCATCGCTGTGGCGCGCGCGGCCTGGGCGTGCGCTGCGGCGTCCGCGGCGCGTGCCTGTGCAGCGTCGAGGGCGGCGCGTGCGTTTGCTTCGCGGGACTCGGCGGCCGCGACGTCGGTGGGGCTCGGTGCGTCCACCACCGCGGCGCGTGCCACCTCGACGCGCTCGCCGGCAGCAGCCGCCCGGGTGAGGGCGTCGGCCAACGCATTCCATGCCGTCGTGACCGTGCGTGCGGTGGCGAGCTGTGCGGTCAGTTGCTCGTGCACGGTGAGCGCTGCCCGGTGGATCTCGTCCCGCCCGGCTGGTGCCGGTGCGTTCTGGTGAGTGGCGACCAGCTCGGCCAGCGCCCCGGCGGCCTGGTCGGCGTGCCGGGTCGCGGCGCTGGCCGCGGCCTCCGCGTGCTCGGCGACGAGCGCGAGGCTGTCGACGTTCGCGAGAGCGTCGTGGGCCTTGCGCAGCCGGGTCTCGGTGTCGAGCAGGGCCCGGTCCAGCGCGGTTGCCCTCTGGTGGGCGGCCGTCGCCTCCGCACGTGCCTGGTCCAGGATCGTGCGCTGCTCGTCGATCAGGGCGGCGACGTCGCCGACGTCCTGTCGGCAGGTCGGGCATGCGGCAGCGTCCATCGCGCGGGAGAGCGTCGCGATGGCCTCGTCGCGTTGGGCGACGGCGGCGTCGGCGACGTGCGCTGCCCGCAGGGCCTCCTGGTGTGCACTTCGCGCGGCCTCCACCTCGGCCTGCCCGGCGGTCACCGCGGCGGCCAACGCATCCGGGTCGACGGCCGCGTGTGCGGCGCGGGCCTGCTCGGCGGCGGTCCGGGCACTGCTCTCCTGCCCGGCGGCGGACTTGAGTTCCGTGCCGCGGCGGGTCAGTTCGCCGAGCGCGTGTTCGAGATCGGTGCACGCCTGGCGGGCGACGGCGCCCCGCGGTTCGTGATCCCCGCTGGTTGCCTCACCGAGATCGTGGAGACGTTGGCGGGCCGCGTCGACAGCCTGCCCGGCGTCCGCTGCAAGTGCCTGGGCGCCGACTACGGCTTCGCGGGAATCGCGGGCGAGGCGTTCGGCGCGCTGCAGTTCCTTCGCCTGCTGGTTGGCGGCATCCCAGATGGTCCGGGCTTCGGCAGCGTCAGCCGCGGCTCGGTTGCATTCCTGCTGCAGGCGATCACTTTCGGCCCCGGCTTCCTCGGCGTCGTCGGCGGTTCGCTTCACCTCGGCCGGGTCACCGGGCAGTGCCTCGGCCCGGACCGCGGCGTCCTTGCACTCTTCACGCAGTCCCTGGATACGCTTGGTCAGGTCGTCGAGGCCGGTCAGCTCTTCGAACGTTTCCTGCACCTTCGCAGGGGTGCCCGTCATCAGTTCGGTCAGTTGCCCCTGCGCCATGTAGAACGCGCCGCGGAACGTCTTCGCGGTCAGCCCGGTCAGCTCGGTGATGATCCGGGTCAACGACGCCGGCGTGACGTTCGACTGCTTGACGCCGTTGATCCACAGTTTCGCCGACGCGGATTCGACACCGGCCTCGGAGCGGGTGATCCGGCGTACGGCGACGACCTCGTCGCTGTCGATGAGAACGGTGGCGGTGACCTGGGCGGGTTCGGTGGATCCCTCGCGGCGCAGTGCAGCTGCCGATCCGGCTGACCCGGTGTCTCCCCACAGGCACCACGGCAACGCGTCGAGGATGCCCGACTTGCCGACCCCCGAGGGGCCGTACAGAGCGGTCGTGCCGTCCGGGTCCACATCGAGTGTCATGTGCTCGACGGAGCGGATGTTGGTGATCTCCAGCGACTTCAACCGCAGCATGATCCCGGTCCCTTTCGTGATGGTGCCTGTCGATGCCTGTGACGCTACGAACGGCTCGGGGTGGGTGTTTCAGTCGTGACACCGACATCGAGTATGTCTCGCCGACCTGCGGAAATGCCCGTACGATCGGAGGGGCGTGGCCGGAGGAAGGTGGTGGGCAGTGTCGGTGGACAGCGGTCTGATGCTCGACCTCGAGGGAGTGCCCGACCGCGGCGAGCAGCTGGCTCTACTCGGTGATCGTCGCCCGGTGCGGGTGCCGGCCGACCTGTGGCGGCAGTGGTTGTCCGATCCGGTGGTCGTCGCTCGGTTCGAAGCCAAGCGCTACCGCCGCAGTCCCCAAACCTGCTGGCCGTTCATCGGTGCCATCAGCTCCACCGGCCACGGTTCGTTCCGAGCCGGCAACATCGGACTCGAACGCCGCGGGACCGTCCCGGCTCATCTGTTCGCCTATCAACTCGAATACGACGTGATCCCCAGGCTCGGTTGGGCCGCCACCGACGACGTCACCGTCTGTCATCAATGTGACTACGCGGCCTGCACCAATCCCCGGCACATGCGGCTCGGTACGAACGGCACCAACCGCATCGAGTACCTGCGTCGGCGCCGCAATTTCAATTCGCCTCTCGCCGATGTGCGCGGCTCGGCCGGGCGCAGTCGTGCAATCGCCGAAGCGGTACGGGCAGGGCTGCGCAACGGCGACAGCGCGGCCCGAATCGAGGCACGCATCCGGGCCGCAGAGGACGCCGGCACGCCCCTGGCACTGTGGTAACCGTCGACGGAGTCCACGGAACATGGCAGCGAGCAGGCGGTCCTGCACGTCACTTGCTCCAGAGAACAAACATGCGCCCGAGCGCTGGTGGGCGGCACACCTCGCAACCGTCCACCACCGACTCTGCCGGACTGCGTCGGCGTGGACACCTCCGAGCAGGTCTGAGGATCGGTTCCGAGGCACAGTCCGGCTGGATACAGACGCCGATCTCACCCTCGGTTTGCCCAGCGCGGCGAGCCTGCGAGGCACAGCGGATGACTACGATCCGGTCCTTGCCGATCAAAGACCTGGTCGAGGTCGTCTCTCATCAGGACCGACTCATGCGACGCCAGATTCTGGCACCCAGGACGGCAGCGACCGCGAAGGCCAGCACGGACACTGACACGAGCACGGTCGTCAACGAGTCGCCCCACGACTCCGGGGACATCGGCGCCGCCACAGCCGATTGCGTCTCACCCGCTGCTGCGACAGGTACATCGACGACCGCGGCACCGTTGTGGACGACTCCTGAAAACGGCGTCCAGTCCACATCTGTGTCACTGCTCGACCAGTCCGAGGGCATGATCACGATCTCACCGTCGGGGCCGGTCCCGATAGCCAGACCGTTGAATCCTGCGATCGGTCTTCCGTGTGCATCGGTCGAAGGCAGGACCGTTCCGTCAGGAAGCACGAACACGGGTAGGCCGTGGTCCGTCAACGGATCGTCGACTGTGGGCGACATGGCTGCTCCTCTGTGGTGGTCGGATGTCGATTGTGCGCATCGGCATGTCTTGGTGGTGGGAGGGTAGGGGTTTGATTCTCCGAGTGTCAGGCCGTGCAGGGTGCGCCGAGTGCGGCGCGGGCCTGGGTAAGGGCGGCTTCGCGGAGAGACTCGGGGGCATCGCGCAGGGTCTTGCCGACGTTTCCGTGATCGGTGCGGTGGTCGAGCGCGACTTGCAGGTCGACGACGCGCTCGGTGATCGAGATTTGTTCGTGGGTGGGCTGCGCGAGTGAGATTCCGCTGAGCGGGTTTTCGAAGGTGGTGGACCAGTACGCTGCGTCGCGTGCTGCATTCGCCCATTCCCCGGCGAGTTCGTAGATGCCTTGCCGCTGCTGCGGTGTGGCACCGACGATGCGCTGACGCAGGATCCATCCGCCGTCGCCGGTGAGAGCTTCCGACTCGGCGTCGATCCAGCGCTGTGCAGCGAGGCGATCGCGCACCAGGTCGTTGATCTGCGTGACCGTCATGGTGGTGGCGTCGATCGGGTCGAAGTCACGCTGTGGGCGCTGCCAGATCTCGCGCAGTGTCACGTGGGGTGCGCCGGCGTCGGGCAGGTCGACTTGGAGCCATCCTCGGGGCGACTCGTCGTCGGAGAACCCGCGGCGGACCGTCGAGCCGGTGTACCAGACCTGACCACGCCCATCGGGGTCTCCGAATCCGTTGACGGGGCCGGGCGTGTGGAAGTCCGACAGGAGGGTGAGGTCGAACCCTCGGGTTACCCACTCGGTCGGGACGAGGCGGTCGGCGCCGTGCCGTTCGGCGGCCTTGTAGAGGCGTTCGTCCCCGACGAAGATGCCGTGCGAGCACAAGATGTTGATGCCGTGGTCGAGAGGCTCCGGTTCGATGTGGATGCCCTGGTTGCGGAGATCCGGGTCGAGACCGTAGTGGCTTACGACGTGCAAGTAGATGGCCTGATCGGGGTCGGGTTGGTGGATCTCGTAGAGGCCGGGGTACGGGCCGACGCTGTCTTCCGGCGCGCGGCGGCTGTCGGGATAGACGGTGAAGGCGTTCATCGTGGGTCGGTCGAACATGGCAACGGCGGAAAGGTCTGCACCCGAGCCTGCGCAGTGGTTGCCGCTGTTCTTCCCGTTCCAGAGTCCCGCGTCAAAGATGAGGTCGTCGAGTCGCTGGACTGATTCGACGTCGCGCGGCAGTGGGCGGGACCAGTGAGTGACGTCTCCTCCGTGCCACAGACCTCGGCAGCCGGCGTCGATGATCTGAGTGACGGCCTGGCTGTATGCGAGTTGGCCGTCGACGACGCGGAGATTCCAGCCGGTGGGGCGGTGCATCCGCATGCCGCGGGTGCTGTAGCCGGCGTGCGTGCATCCGATGGTGGCGAATCGGTAGGTCATGGTCCAACGGTGACATTTCGCTTCTCCGTGTGTTGCAACGCAACTCGGGGCCACCGAAACAGCAGCGCATCCCACCACTTCGCTCGCAGTGCGCTAGAGTGATCACCATCGGATCTGCCACACAACTTGCATAGGACACACCATGAGCACAGCTGTGCTCGGCGACCCTATTGGTGTCGCCGATTCTGCTGACCGTCTTTGCGACGCCATCCTCGACGTGTTCGAGTCTGACGAAACGTCGGATCGTCAACGCGCCGTTGCTGTTTGCGCTACCTGCCCCCTCGTGCAAGCATGCCGCACCCGGACCCGAGTCGAAATCCTCGACGGCATCGGCCCGTGCGCAGTCGTCCGCGCCGGGGTGGCATGGGACTACGACGGATACCCAGACGCCGACATCCACGCCGACGACACCGCCCTCAAATGGATCCCCGACACCGCCAAGCGACCGGAGGCCACTGACGACAACAGATCTGACCTGGACAGGCCAGACGAGAATGTTGTCGAGCTCGCCTTCCACGACCCCGGGATGCTCCGCGAGCACGAATTCAGCGCCGCCGAAAGTGAAGCGATCGTCCTGCGGGGTGCCAAGCAGGGCAAGTCGATGAACTTCCTCGGCAAGATCCTCCGCATGCACTACCGCAACGTCCACAAATTGGCGCTCAACCTCGGGGTCCGCGACGCATTCGAAACGAAGCCACCGCGCAAGAAGGCGCTCGATGAGGTTGTCGTCGAACTCGAAACCCTGGACGTCGAGCACGACATTGAGACCGAGTCCCAGGATCGCGCCGTGGACAACGGTCAGCTGTCCTTCGACGACCTGATCGTCCCCGACACCGCCGAGCCGAGCATCCCGGCCGACGCTGTTACCGCAGCTGCCTTCTCTCGTACACCTAGGGCGCTGCTACGCCGACTCACCGGCCGCATCCCCCGTCGATTCCGAGCCGGCAAGGTCGACATCGCACGAATCGTGCAGCAGAAGACGCCGTCGCTGCGCGCGGATTCGCCGGCAGGCGCGCACGGGCTCTATTCGGGTTCGTCGACCCCTCCCGTCACCAGCCGGTTACGGAGGTCGAACAGGACCGGCTCTCCGTTCTCCTCTCCCGGCACGTCCGCGAGAGTGCACTCCCGATCGATGCGTGCACCTAGTGCGGCTGCGCACCCTGGCCGAACGGGATTGTGCACGGTGAGGTTGTTCACGAGACCCAGTGACGCCACTGGTATCGATCCTCCACGCACACAACTGGATCCAGTCAGCACATCTGTTCATGTGGCGATCCCTCTTCATGGCCGCAGCCCCAGAGCTGAGCACGCTGACCATGCCCTGCCATCTGTCACGAGACCCCGCGTGTCCGAGGCCATCGCCCCACACTGCTTCTGAGCGACCCCAGCTTCTTTCGCTCTGCAGCAACCACCTCCCCGTTCGATGAGCACGATTCGAACGGGGTACTCGTCGTGCTCATCCACCGACAGGCCGACCGGCGCCAGCTCCGGCATCTCTCCCCTGCGGGCGGTCGGCTCACACTGGATGCGGCACCTGCGGCCTTGTCGACTTCACGCCGACCGAGGTCTCCCTGACCACCACCCCGGCAGGCATCAAGTCGACACGCCTGCCCTTGGCGCACAACGAAATACGCCGATGCACCCACAGTGACTGTGGATACACCGGCGTATCGGTGTGGCCGAACGAGTCAGCCTGCTTCGGGCACCGTCCAGTACCGCTCCGGACCGAGGATGGCCACCACCGGAGCCAACAAAGCGGAGCGCACCCCATGGCCTGCAACCAGTGCCTCGTTCTCGTAGAGGATCGCCGCGGACGCGCTCACCGCCGCTGCCTCCGCGCCGTAGGGAAAAACCCCAGGCAGCCGGGCATCTCGACACACGGCCTCATGCGCCAGAAATGCACGCGGACGCGACTCTCGGTAGAAACCCATTGCAACGCATCGGCTTTCGATCGCCTCTGTGAGCTCGTCCAATGCGTTGCTCTGAGTATCGGACGCTGCTGCCGCGGTCGCTGCGAACAGCCGGGACTGGTCGGGATCGAGAGCCGACAGCCGCGCACGCATCGCCTGGATGCGGGCTGCCTTCGTCGCGAGCCCTTGATCTGCTGCATCCATCGTTGCAGTCATAGGTCAGTTTCCCTGCCCGTGCATGGCCAGTCCCTCGTCGAAGAGGACGGCGGCCTGCTTCAACTCGTTGACCAACGCTGCCTTGCCCTCGCTCTCGGGCAGCCCCTCCAGTAGCTGGAGGTTCTCCTGTGCGGCGTTTCGTGCCTTCTCGAACTCCTCGGAGGTCTTCGGTCCCGACCGCGTCGACTTCATGGCTGCGCTGTTCTCGGTGATCCGAGCATTGAGAGCCTTGATCGCCTCCTTGATGTGGTCGTTGTTGGTGGCGGCCGTGACCACAGCAGCCTCACTCTCGGTAAGGACCACAATGCTGTCGCGCTGGGGCATATTCGTCTCCTGTCGTAAGGGTCACCGCGTAGGGAACGATCCGGTGTACTCGGTGCGAGACGCTACGTCGCTGGTTATCCAGCCTGATGCGCTGGACGCGCAGGTCTGATTGAATCCGGGAATGGGAATCGTGCGCACGTCCACCACTCGTATCCTCGCCCCAATCGACGCGACACACCAGGCTGTCGCTAAGGCTATGGGCTCGGCCGGACTTGACGTCACTCCAGGCAACCCGATCACCGGCACTGCGAAGCGATCGCTGATGAAGAATCGATGGGCGTCCACCGTCACGGCAGGCGTCCGCCCGGAGACCGACACAACCACACTGATCGACTGGACCGTTGACATGATGGGCGACAAGCACTCGACTGTCCTGTCCGAGATCCTCGAGGCATTGCAGGGCGTGACCGTCGACGATCTGGGCGTTACCGCCGCCCTTGAGCGGCTCGGTAAAATGGGACGATTCTTCGGATTCCGCGAAGCATCTGCACTCACGCAGTACGTCCATACCGATGAGCGCGTCGTTGAGCTCGCACAAGGCATCTACGACAACAACCAGGGAATGCTGGTCCTTACCACGCAGCGACTGTTCTTCTTCGACAAGTCCATACTGGGTGCGAAGGTCGAAGAATTCGACATTACCGCGATCGGATCGCTTGGCCACTCGAAGAAGATGGGCGGCGAAGTCATCAGCATCTCGATCTCTGGTCGATCGGCCGATATCAAGCAGGTCGCACACGGGCGTGCCGAGACCTTCATTCAGGCATTTCGCAAGGTAAAGGCCGATCTGGCCGCACCGTCTGCCCCTGTCCCGGCGGTCACACACGCCTCTGCGGTACCTGACATTGCAGATCAGATCAAAAAGCTCGCCGAACTGCGGGACCTCGGCGTCGTGACCGAAGCAGAGTTCGAGGCGAAGAAGGCGGACCTGCTCGCACGGATGTAGGAACAGAACGGAGAGTCCCCCCAACTGTGCAAGGGGCATTCTCCGTTCCTAGGTTGCCCTCGGTCATGCTTGTTGAATCCGGTAGGTGGGTGGGGGGTTCGTGTCAGTCGAATAGATCTCACAGCCTGACCCAAGCCCTTCCGTCCCAGAATCGATCGAACTCGTTGTCAGGTCTCTTCAGGAATGCCCTGACCTCGGGCGAGTCAGGGAGACCGCGAAGTGCGGTGAAGCCGCCGGAGGAGAGGACGGATTCGCCGGGTCGGAGTACAGGTGTCTCGCGCCGTGTCGCACGTCGGAGCTTCGCTGCAACCTCGTACTCGTCGATCAGCGACTCGACGGCAGTGCCCTCGGGTTCGTAGGCAGCGTTCTCAGGGTGCAGGCTCTGGTAGTCGGCGACCCACCGGTTCCAGGCCTGGCGGTGTTCCTTCGCGGCCGTAGTCCAGAACACCATCACGGTGCCGCCGCGGCCGTCGTGCTCGACGCTGGCGACCTTCTTGCCGTTGCGCCGCAGACTCGCGACGTACGCGAAACCGTCGGAGGTCTGGTGGCCCTTGTAGGACGCGATTGACCAGTCAAGGTCGGGGATGGGCAGTTCCGTCGCGGGCAGAGTCGCAGGTGTCATGAGCCGGTCCTTTCGGGAGGTTGTTGGTTCGTCCCGAACGTTATGGACCTGCGATGGCGGGTGTTTCAGAGTTTGTGCGGCCGTCAGGCCGCGGTGTCGAGCAGTGTGGATACCGGCTTCAGTGCCCTGTTGACGAGATCGCACAGTGTCGCGATCACGTGGTTGATCTGGGCGGCAGGGTCGTACAGGTGGTGCGCGGAGAACATGTCGGTATCGCGGGTGACGTTCGGGAGTGCGAGTCGGAGGGTGTCGATGTTCGGGAGGTCGAGGTACACGACGCCGCTGAGGGATTGCTCATTCGGTTCGGGTCCGACGAGGTCCACGGTGACCTCGACGGCAGCGCCGGCGACCGCACCGTGCAGGGCGAGGGCAGGCTCGGTCGAGGTCAGCGTCTGCCAGTCTCCGGCCAGGTATTCGGCGAGAATGCCGTATGCGCTGTCGAGGTAGGCAGAGCCGTGGTGGAACCACGGGTCTTTCGGGAGGAGGCGGTCGATCCGGTCCTCGTCGGCGATCAGGCGGGCTGCGAAACTGGCGACCGTTGCGGGTTCTGCACTGACGGTGATCATGGGTCTTCCCTTCGGTGGCTCGTGGTGTGGTCCGGCCCGCCCCAACGCATCGGGGCGGAGCTGTGTGTGGTTCTCAGACCTTGGCGCGCAGGATGCCGAACAACGTGTTGACCAGGTCTTCGACCGGTCCGTCGGTGGCGGCTTCCTTGAGCGCAGTGATGGTGTCGAGGACGGCGTGTGCGTTGTCGGCGCGGGTGGCGGCGTCGAGGTCGAGCACGTGGATCGAAGAGCTGGCATAGCTGACGGTCCCGTTCGCGACCACCACGAGCGGCGTGGCGGGGGTGGGGTGGCCGGCGGTTCGCGAGGCTTCCCTGGGGAGAGGCGTGGGCTGCTGGTCCTGCTCGGGCTGGGCGACCGGGACTGCGGGCTGCTCCGGCTCCGGGGTGGGTGCGGTGGTCCGCGGCTTCGCCTGTGCAGCGGGGCGCGGCTGCTCGCGTACCGGCGCGGCCGGTGCTTCGGCAGTCGACGCCGAATCGGGCGCGGAACCCGACGGGACGCCGCGAGTCGGCTCGGGGACTGTGGCTTGCTCCTCCCCCTCGGGAGTGAACTCGGCGGCGGGTGAGGGTGAGGGTGCGGCGTCGCCGGTCGCGGCCGGGGTTGGCTCGGGCGGGGTCGGTGTCGGGTCGCCGGTGGGTGTCGGCTCCTGGGCCGGCGCGGCGGCCGCGGGTCGCGTCGAACCAATCGGCTTGACGGGGCTTCGCCGTCCTCGACCGCGCGGCGCGGTGAATCCTGTCGTCATCGGTAAGTCCTTCCGGTTGGTGTGTTTTCGATCGTTGCTCCGAACGTAAGCAACGATGCCGACACCAATGCGCCGGTGTTGCAGTCTGTGTCGAGACTTCGCTTCGAGATGATCGAGCTCCTCTCCGTCGGGCGCTGCGAGAGCGCCGATCGCGAGGCAGCGGGGCACCGCCGGGTGACGCGGACCTCACTCCGTGAGGTAACGACGCGCAGTCCAGTCCAGATAATTAGCGGACGAAAGGAATCAACAGCGCATGACCACCCCGCCGCCCGGCTGGCACCCCGATCCCGACAACCCCCACCTCGTTCGTTGGTGGGATGGACATCGGTGGACAGAACACACCCACCAGGCCACGAATTCAGCACCACCTCTTCCAGCGGCGGGGCACCCAGAATCTCAACAGCCTCAGGAGACCAATTCACGAAACTGGAAGACCACCGCGGCGAAGGTCGTGGGCGGAATCGTTGTCGTGTACTTGGTTCTCGTCGCGTGCGATCGCTTCGTGTTCGGTCCCGACCGCGACGAATCCGCAGCTCCGGCAGCGACAAGCTCATCGACCGCCCCCGTCGCAGAGGTCGAGGTACCGCCGTACGAGATCGCCAGCGACGACGATGACCTCATCATCGCCCATGTTCACCTCGGCAGCGATGACGCGCTTGGCCTGCGCCGAATCCATGTCAACCTGATGCAGCGCATCATGCGCGAGAAGCCCGACGGCGGATACTTCATCTACTACGACTGCGCCACTCCCAACCCCGACGGTTCTGTGAACCGCATTGGCACCGGCAAGGTTGCTGTCGGCCGGCTAGGCGCCGCACAAACGGGCCTCGAGATCAACGGCAACGAGCTACGCCCCAACTCAGGGCGCGTCTGCGAACCCGCGTAATTCTCCTCGTCTGACCGGGACCGATGCTCTGGATCGGTCCCGGTCAGCGTTGAACTGCCCTCGCTGCGAATCTGCTCTGCACCTGACTTGATCCCTCTGCTGTGGAACCTAACTCACCAGATCACTTCATGACACGGGATAGCCCGGCCGCCAACTGGGCGAACCTGCCAACCGAGTCGGGGTCGGCTGTATCCGCCCGCACCGCAGCCAACCGCGCCGGGCCGTACGCCCGCGCACATTCGCTCACCGCTCTCATCGGCTCCCGCTGCAGCGGTGCGCCGGCCCGCAACGCTGTCACCGCAGCACGCGCCGCCTCATCGGGAGCCGTGGACAGCAGCCAGGCCCATCGGTCCGGGATCTCCGGTGGGGCCACCGCGGCGCGCTCGACGACGGCGCAGTACCGGTCGGGAAGCAGATCTGCGAGTTCGAGCACCTCGGGTAGCTGCAGGCGACTCCACAGTGTTGGGTCGTCGACGAGTTGGGCCGCGAGATCTCGAATGCAGTCCAAACGCTCGATCGGAGTGACTTTGAGGGACGGCGGTGGTGACGGTGGGGCGGGGACCTGAAGTTGGCCTTCGGGGATCCCGAGTTCGCCGGCCAGCCATCGTCGGTACCGCAGGATCAGGACGTCGTCGGTGAGTTCGCCGAGCATCGCTGTTGCCCGGCGCGCGGCCACGGCTGCCTTCTCGGGTGTGTCAGCGTCGGCGAGGAGGCGGCCGAGGATCTGCCGAATCAGAGGTTGACGTGCGTTTACCGCGTCCCTTACGGCTTGGTCGCCGTGATCGGCGCGCAGCTGACACGGGTCCGAACCGCTCTTCCCCGGAACTGCGAGGGTGACCGTCGCGAACTGGTGGCAGGCGACAGCGATCTTCCAGGCGGCGGTCTGGCCCGCGTCGTCCGCGTCGAACATCACGACGATCTCTCCGTCGGACCCGAGGAGTCTGGACAGCAGTCGTGCGTGTGTCGCGGTGAAAGCGGTGCCGCACACACCGACGACCTCGGGATGTCCGGCGGCTGCCACTGCCATGACGTCGGTGTATCCCTCGACGACGATCACGCGTCGCTGCCTGACGATGGCGGGTCGTGCGGCTGCAAGCCCGAAAAGCGTGTCGGACTTGCGGAACAGAGCACTGTCGTCGCTGTTGACGTATTTGCGGTAGCGGTCGGGGTTGTGGCCGGGGTCATCGAGGCTGCGACCGGCGAGCCCGACGATGCGGCCCTGCGGGTCGCGCAGGGGCCAGATCAGTCGGCCGGCGAAGGTGTCGTAGGGCTGACCGGCCCGGCCCCGACGGATGAGCCCGGCATCGTGTCCAGCATTCGCGGGCAGCCCGCGGGTGGCCAGGTGTGCGCCGAGGACCGTGGTGCGGCCGCGAGGTGCGAAGCCGATCCCCCACTGACGGATGTGCGCGTCGGTGAAGCCGCGCTCGGTCAGGTACTCACGGGCAGACGCGGCGGCGGGGTCGTCGGTGATCGCGGTTGCGTACACCTCGGCGGCGATCTCTAGGGCTGCACGCAGCAGTTTCGGTGTCCCTTCTGTGCTGCTGCGGTGTGCCTGCTCGCGGTCGGTCAGGATCGCCGCCCCAACCTGTTCGGCGAGCTGTTCGACCGCTTCACGGAAGGTGAGCTGCTCGACGAGTTCGAGAAAGGTGATGACATCCCCGCCTCGGTCGCACCCGAAGCAGTGAAAGACCCCGGTTCCGGGGTTGACGTAGAACGAGGGCGTCCTTTCGTCATGGTCCGGGAGCGGACAGCAGCCCTTCGCCTCTGCCCTGGATGCAGGAACCAGACGCGTATAGCGGGCGACGATCTCGTCGATCCTGGCCCGCTCCCGGATCTGTTCGAGGGTGTCATCGGGGATCCTCATGCAACGCTCCTCACGGTTACCGCGCCGAGAGCCAGCTGGTGGCCCCGCTCGACGCTCGCTTGATGGTGCTCCAAGCGGCGGAGGCCACCGTACGGTCGGGCTTCACCACGCCGACCGATTGCCAGAAACGCCTCCGCGGCCGGCAGCGCAGCACTGGCAGTGTGCAGCAGGGATGGGGTGTGAAACACCAGGCAGGTACGGATTCGACGATGATGCCGTCATTCTCGATCACTACGAAATCTGGAGGACCCATGCCGGTGAAGGCATTGCCCACGTTGCGGGCTGCGGAATCTGTCGAGGATCTCGCGAAGGCGATGGTCCTTCACAGTCAGACGCCCCGTTGCTACGAGATCGAGGATCCGGCGGAGGCGAACGCGGTGCGGGCGCTGAACGTCGTGGGAGTGCTCGCCGACTACATGCGGCTGGTCGGCGATGCCGGTGAGGATCTGAAGATCGGGGTCCTCGATCTGCTTGTTGATCTGCACCATCTCACGGATGCGGTTGGGGTCGACTGGGATGAGGTTCTCGACGACAGCAACAGGCACTACCGAGCCGACGTTGCGGGCGAACTCTGATCGTTGGAGGTCTCGGGCTGGCTGCGCGTGATCCCGATCCCGTGGCCAGCCACCACCGGCTTCGCGTGGGTGAACAGCGGTCAGTTGAGGTGCTTGGTGAGGTGGATCAGGGCGTAGCCGGCGGGGGTCGGCGTGCGCCCGGTTTTGCGGTAACCGTGTCCTCCGTACAGGCGCAGGTTGGCTTCGCTGTGTTCACCGGTGAACAGTCGTAGTTCGGTCACTCGCGGTTGCAGGTGCATCTCGGCATGGTGAAGAAGTTGGGTGCCAAGGCCGCGACCTTGCTGGTCGGGTGCGACGACGAGGCGGCCAAGTTCGGCCGCATGGGGTTCGTGGTTCATGCGGGGGAGGCGGACGGCAGCGATGAGGCGTCCGGTGTCGTCGCGGATGCCTAATGCGGTGACCGCGGGCTGGACGAGTTCGGTGATCAGTTCGTCGAGGGTTTCGGTCAGCGGTGGGAGTTCGAGGTCTCGGTGGGCCTGCGCTTCGGTGACGTAAGCGGCGCGTTGGAGGGTCAGCAGTTGCCCTGCATCGGCGGTGGTCAGGGTCATGGGTTCGTATGGCATCGGTCCATCGTCCTCGCTGGTGCTGGGGTTCTCGCATTGGTTGGACAGAACCCATGGCCAATCCCGGTTGTCGGCGCTGGTTCATCAATTGGCGGCCAGGCCGGAGGTCAGGCGTTGGACTCGGTGGCTGACTTCGACGCGACCTCAGGTTGGGGTTCCATATCCGCGCCGGTGATTCGGATGAGGGATACCGCGGTGAGGGCGAGGCCAACGAGGATCAGGAGCAGCGAGAACGCGCCGTAGCCCTGCAGACTGGGACCGGTGCCGATGAACCAGCCAATGAGGGAAATTGCGGCGAGGATGCTGGAGGCGATGGGGCGAGCGTTGGCGGCGTAGCGGCGAGCGAGCCAGACCAGGGCAATCGAGGCGAGGACCGTGGCGACTGCGGGCGCGGGGATCGCGAGCAGCACCAAGGGGACGTAGAGCCACTTGCGGGCTCCGATGCCGGCAGCGGCGACGAATGCGGCCATCGGGATGATCAGCGACAGGGTCATGGTCGGCTCCTGGTGTTAGGGCGGCGGTGCGGTTTCACCGTCTCGTGCGCCGAGTTCCGTTGTTGCAGCGGCGATCTGTGCAGTGCTGGTTTGGGCATTCGCCACGTGCGAGGGTGTCGGCCAGCGTGAGTGCTGGCCGGGAGGGTGCCGGGCGTGAGCCCCGGGACGGTTAGTCGTCGAGCCAGGCGCCAGCGTCCGGGCACCACGTGCCGGTGGTGCGGGTGCTGTCGAGCAGTGGGTTCAGGCACGCGCCCACCATCGCGAGGGCGTGGTCGAGATCGGTGTACTCGGAGGGGAGTCCAGCGAGTCGAGCGGTGCGACGGTAGCCGTCATGCCAGCGGTCGCCGGGTACGGATATGGCTGTGACGGCGGGCATCTGTCGACGGCGGAATTCGCTGGTGAGCGCCGCATGGGTGTCGGCGGCGGGGATGGCGCAATGGGTGACGATGAACAGCAGATCGACCAGGTCGTGGAAGCGGGTCGACGGCGAGCGACGCGGGCCGTAGCGGAAGTAGGTCGCGGCGATCTTGTCGGCCAGCTGGTCCGCGATGGGATAGAGGGCGATCGCGGGCGTGGGGGTGATGCCGTCGAGGTCGAGTACCGGTGCCGGAGCGAGGCGTTCGATGCGTCCGACGGTGCTACGGCCGACGACCAGGTCGACGGGGAAGTTCCCGGCGGGGGTGGTTCCGAGGTGTGCGTTGACGCGCACGGTGGCGCCGCCGGTCAGGCCGTGGAGCGTGGCTGGCACGCTGATCGTGAACCGGAACGGGTCGAGACCTTCGGTAGCGGCGATGGTCGCTCGCAGGTCGTCGATTGCCGTTTCGGCGTCGGTGCCTGCGCTGGTGTGGAGCAGGTCGAGGTCCTCGCTGTGCCGTGCGCCTGCGAGACGGACCAGGAGCCCGGTGCCGCCGGTCAGGATCCAGGGAGCGGTGGGGTCGGCGAACACGCGGGCAAGGAACCGTTGAGCCAGGAACTGGCGGCGGACCTGTGCGGCTGGTGCGCCGGTGGCAGCAGCTACGGACTTGATGCGTGCGTTCAGGGCCATGTGGAAGGCGCCGGTGCTGCGGTATCGCTGGGTCATGCAGGGAATCGTCTGCGGCGGTGGTTCCCGGTGTTGCAGTGCAGTTTCCGGTCCGGGAGGGCGGCGAATAGCCGGCGTCTCCTGGGAGCGTGAGCGTGTTCGCGGACAGCGGGGACCGACAGTTCATGACGCTGCAGTGCATTCCCGCGTCGCCGGTAACAGCAGTTGAACGTCGGCTTTTGGGGCGAGCCTGCTGGGATTCACCATGGCATCCCGTGGCACTCGTACCGGGATGTCTGGGACAGGTTGGAGGACGATCGCCGGGCAGAGTTCGAGGAGATGGTCGGTCTGCCGTTGTCTCCCGGCGATTGAGTAGACCCCGTGTGCCCCGAGGATGAACCTCTGGGTGTTGGTCAGGCGAGGAGATGCTCGAGCAGCCGCTGGCCGTTGTTGCGGGGGTGGCCGTAGCGGCGGGAGTGCCGGTCGAGGATTGTGGCGGCCGCGTCGTAGGTGAGTCGTCCGGTGCTGATTGCGGTGTGGATGATTCCGGCGAGGTGGCCACCGTCGAGGAGGTCGGCGGCGAGGTCGTCGATGGTGCGTGCTGCGGTGGTGACGGGTAGGCCGTCGACGAGCTCGGTGTCGTCGGAGGCGAGGGCGCCGACGTGGAATCGCTGGTCGGCCAGTCGGGTCTGGCGCCGGCGCGGGAGGGTGAACTCGAGGTGGTCTGCATCGACGTCGCCGAGCTGAAGGACCTTGGCGGCACTGCGGTGTGAGACGGCTGCGGTGATGGGGTCTTCGGTGAGGCGCTCGTCGGCGGTGCGGGTGGGGTCGAGTGCGAGCCAGGCTGCCCGGAGGTCTTCGTGGGGGTGCCAGGGGGCGCCGTGGATGCGGTGGATGCCGTGGCGGACGTGGTGGATGGCGCCGGCGTCGGCGAGGGTGGCGAGGTGCTTGGGGTGCATGCCGGCGGCGCGGGCTTGGGCGGTGGTGAACAGGCCCCATTGGGTGGTGGCGAGTTCGGCTGCGATTGTCAACCAGCGTGTCCCGTTCATGCTGCAAAAGTACCCCTTTCATGGAACGGGTATTTCAGTCACATATTTCGGCATCCGTAGCGTCCTCCGCGCCTAACGGACAGCCCCATTGCCCCGTCCCGCCATGCACACCAGCGGCCTCACCCCACAGAGGTCGGGTGAGGCCGCGAGGTGGATGGTCAGGCGAAGCGATGACGACCGTAGAGGTCGTCGGCGCACGAGTCGTCCTCGTCATAGGTGCGACCGCACGCAGCGCACCGAGGCGCGCCACCAGGCAGCGTGACGAGATACGTCTGGGCGTCACGGTCGTAGGCGGCAGCACCCGAAGGGAGCGCCGAGACAACGTCGGTGAGGTCATCGTCGGGATCGATGCCATCGATGTCGACCGTGCCGTCGATCATGTCGCGGCCGCCATCGGCGAACATGCCCATGAGGTAGTACCCGTCACCGTCACAGCCCAGGTGCAAGGCCCGAGCATCCGGGTGCACCACGGCAGCAACCTGTCGGACGCGTTCGACCGCCAAGCGCGCGATCTGATCGGTGGCGTCGTTCCGAACGCTCTCCCATACGTCGATCTGAGCGCAGATCGTGTCGAGAACAGTCATCACCTCACCTGCTCGGAGATCGCACGGCGGCGGGTGGCGGAGCGGTCGCCCCGCCACTTGCCCTTTGCGGCGCGTGCGCGGCCGTTGGGCTGCAGCCGCCCGGACGCGTGGGCGACGTTGAGCTTGTGGCGGAGCTGCCGGGCACTCATTTTCCCGGTTGGCTGCACGATGGTCATCACGGGTGTCCTTTCTGCTGGTTGGAGTGATGACTCGACCCTGCTCCCCTCCGACCTGCAGTGTTGAGTCCTAGTACCCGGAAAACACGCGATACCCGTGATACCCGTGATACCCGTGATACCCACGGTTCGCGGTAGGTCGGCTGAATTAGGGGCGGACAGCACAACGCGCCGACGAGAAAGGACGGGGAGGCCTGCAGGCCTCCCCGCCCTTTCCAGCGAGCGATCAAACGCCGGCGAGAATCTTCATCGCCCGGTCCTTGGCGCCTTGGGCGGTGCCGTCGAGTTGACGCATCGCCCGGGCGTCGTCGCCGCCCCGGACCGGTGCGAACCAGTCGACGTACTCGGTCAGCGCCGAGTACGCGCCCCAGCGGCTTCCCCGGCCGAGATCGTTGGTGTCCGCGAAGCGGAACAGTTCGATCAGCTCGTGACGACGGCGCTCCCACCGGCCGAACTCGCGCGCGTTCTCTTCGTCAGGCCGCGGGTACATAGCGTCGATGAACGCGCCGAACTCAGTCAGCGTCATCGGGGTGTCGAGCATGTGATCCGCGATCGCGCTGAACTCCTTCGCGAAGCGGACCGCGCCCTGAACCATCGTCGTAGCGGCAGCGAGTCGATCGTGCGCGGAACGGGTGTGACCGATCGCGAACGTAGCGGGAAACCCGATGTTTGCGGTCATCCCATTCGTGCAGACCAGACGCTTCACTCGGGCCTCGCCCGAGACGCGGCCGGACCCATCGTGGGCAGTGCGAAGTAGGAGCGTGAAGGCCACCAGATCCTTGCCGCCGACCTTCACCGCCGCATCCGGCAGATCCAGCTCCAAGTACGTCTGTCGACCCCCGCGCAAGGCGCCGCCGGTGGCGAACCGGGCGCCCATCGCGACCGCAGCGTCGGCGGCGGCGAATGCGTCCGCGTTGGTGACAGGTGTGTACCGGGCACCGCCGAGGTGCAACGCCTCCTTCGTGTCCGAACGCAGGAAGAAGCGCATCCCCGGCATGCCGGTCATGGTGACCCCACCTGGGGTGGTGAGGGCGAAGCTATCGGCCGGGTGCACTTCGATCCCCCAGGCCAGCCCGGCGAGTTGGAGGGCATCGTGGACGTTGCGTGCGGCGCTGATGTCGGCGCCGAGTGCGCGGCTGGCGGGGATGCGGGTGGCGGCGGGAGCGGTCATGTGAACCTCCGATGTGGCTGGGATGCGCTGACGGATTCGACGCTACGAACGGGCCGCTGTTGTGTTTCAGATCTCACGCGAATGGAGCGTCCACAGTTAGTTCTCATGAACCGTGCCTGTACTGCGAGAAGCGGTCGCTTCACGTCGGACAGCCGGGAGAACCAGTGTTTCTATCGGACATAATGCTGCGCATCCGCCCCGCCGTGCAGCTTCAGAAGTGACACCCTGGCATCATTCGAACAGAGGACATGTCCGAGACAGATGTAATAACCGCAGCTCATGTGGCGAATAAGGAGGCATGTCGGTCGTGAAATTTTTTCGCCATCAATTAGCTTTGATGTCGCTTGGTCCCCTAGGCTGTGAGGCATGAAGGCGTCCAACCGCGTCCGCTTCGGACGTATCGTGCGCGAGCGCCGCGAAGCACTCGGGATGACGCAGGACGACGTCACAGCAGCTGGTGGCCCCTCGGACACCACACAGACGCGCATTGAGCGCGCGGAAGGCAGCGAGCCGACCGCCACCACCCGCAATCGCTTCGATCATGCGTTGCGATGGGAGCCGGGCAGCGCGGCACGTGTGTGGGCCGGCGGACAACCCACCCCTCTGCCCGAACCTCCAGTCCGTCCAGCTTCCCTTGCGCCAGCGTTCGAACTCGGGCCGATGGAAGTCCCTGTTTCGCTCGAGCAGCTCACGGAACTGTTGGAGATCCTGAATTCGTTGACTGTCCTCGCCGAGGAAGACGACGGCAATCATCGGCTGGCCAGCACCACCGAGGCTCTGCAGCGCTTTGTTTCCTCCCTGACCGGGACCTGGGTCACCGACATCCTCGAACGGAACCGTACTTCGAAGAACGGCATCCCCACCATGATCGAATTCGCGTTCAGCGCGCATCTTGCTGAACCGGTCGATCCTGAGGAACCCTCTGCCGAGGAGCGCTACTACCGGCGCTGGTTGATTGGCCGCGCAAACGGCATACCGGAAGAACTAGCGGCACGATTCGAGGAACGATTCGCTAGCCGCAGAGGAGGCATCGACTCGTGACAGCTGCCGAAGTGGCTACGCGTGTAGACCGGCTGTTCCAGCTCGCCCATGAGTTCGGACAGTCCGAGCGGTCTGCTCAGTCTGTCGCCGCAGCGGTATCCGCTGATCTGGGTACAGAGATCACCGCCGATGACATCATCGCGTTGCGCAGCGGTACCCACCCGGGCGCGGGCGATGACCTCCTCGCAGCCATCGCTCGTGAGTTCTCTGCTCCCGAGAACTACTTGATCGACCTTCCGGGGACCGCGAACTACGACCTGCAGTTCCGCGCGCTGATCGCAGCCCGCGACGCCAAACTCAACGGCATCTGCTTCCGCGGCGGCGATGGCGCCCAGAGCAGCCTCGAATCGCTCGTTACCGAACTCGAGGCGCTGGTGGACGAGCGCCGCCGCGGCTCCGTTACCTCGGACGGAACTCCAGTTTGAGCCCTGCCGGCCGCAAGGTCAGCAGTTCGGCAACCTCCAAGGAGTAGTCCGGGTCGGCCACCAGGTCGTACTGGTGCAAGATCGTCGCCAGCGCGAGCTGCATCTCGTGCAACGCGAACTGCCGACCGATGCACGACCGAATCCCGGTGCCGAAAGGCTTGTAGACGTGACCGGGACGTGCCTTGACGTTCTCGGGCAGGAACCGATCCGGGTCGAAGCGCTCGGGGTCAGGCCCCCAGACCGGGTCCCGGTGCAGACGTAGCAACAGGATGAATGCCCAGTCCCCTGCCTTGAACTCGTAGCCGCCGGCCACGGTGGTGTCCTCGATTGCTTCCCGGAAGTAGCCCGGCGCTGCAGGCCACAGACGCAACGTCTCGTCGATCACCCGGCGGGTGTAGCGCAACTTGGAAACCTGGTCGAAGGACAGCTGCGGCCGGGACCGATCCGGCCACACGGCGTCGATCTCGGCGCGAACCTGGGCGGCAACTTCCGGATGGGTGGCAAGCAGATGCAGCGCGAACGACAGCGCATTCGACGTGGTCTCGTTGCCGGCGATCAGGAAGGTGATCACCTGGTCGCGGATGTTTTCGCGGTCGAGGTTCTTCCCGGTGTCAGGGTCCGGGTTGTTGAGCATCAGGTCGAGCAGATCGGAATGTGTCCCGGTGCCCTGCAGTCGGGCGTCGATCACGTCGTCGACGACCGAGCGCAGGTAGGCGATGTCCTCGACGTTCTGGCGGGCCTCTGCGCGGCCGAGCAGCTTGCCCAGGATCGGCAGTGGGATCGACGAGCGCTGTGAATAGTCGAGAGCGCGTTGGATGGCTGAGACGAAGGGGTCGACTTCGTCGCGGTCGAACGAGCCGAACGAGCGGCCGAATCCGCACCTGCCGATGACCTCGCTGGTCAGCTTGCTCATCTCGGATGTGACGTCGAGGGCCTGGCCCGGGCGTTGGTCCCAGGACTTGAGGAGTTCGGCGAGGGTCGCGCTCATCGTGTCGTGGTAGCCCCGCATGGCGTCCTTGGTGAACCCGGGCATGAGGACGTTGTGAGCTGCGGTCCAGGCGCCGGTTCCATTGTCTGCGGTGAACAGGCCGTTGCCGGCAAGTTCACGCAGCTGGGCGATCGGCCGGCCCACGTGCTTGCGGAATCGGGTCTCGTCGTTGAGGTCAGCCACGACGTCGGCGCCGGACGCGAAGGTCAGGTGCATGCCCATGATCGTGCGGCGGTAGATCGGGCCGAGAAGCTCGTGCATGACGAGGGTCTTCTGGTTGGGCTTGGCGCGATCCATGCCGAGTACGTCGCCGACAATGGGAAGTCGTTTGGGGGGATGCGGAATGGTGTTGTGCTCAGCCATGTGGTGTGGACAGCCCGGGCCGCCCATGTCCTTCCGTGGTTGTCTGTTCTTCGGTCTCGGTGCGGAGAGTGTGAGGAGCTAGTACCCATCCGCGGGCCAGTTCTTCAAGATCGAGATGGTTGAGGTCGGAGGGAGTGGCGGAAGACGACTCGGGAGGAGTCCCGGTGCGATAGCCCTCGATCGCCTCCTGCACCGCAAGCGCTGCTGTCACGCCGACCCGGTCGCGCTCACGGATGTGCGACAGGTCGGGGGTGCACCGGGGAATCAGTCGCGGCGGAAGATAGTCGCGAAGCCGGATTAGGGTGTCCCAGATTTCGATGCTCATTCGCTGAGCGAGCTCGTCGGCGCGGTCGGGGCGCTGTTGCAGGATGACGGTCGGCACAGCGCCGGACAGGTCGTTCCACATGGGGGTGAGACGGCGGACCTGACGGCTCGATTTGTCCAGTCCCATTCGTTCTGCCAGTCGGTTCACCAGCGGGCCGGTCAGTACGAGCGCGATGAGGGTCACTTCGGGCAAGAACAGCACATCGTTCGATTCGCTACGCCAGATTGTGAACGCGTTGCGGTGACCGCCGTAGAGGAAACAGGCGTTGATGATGCGGGTGGTGGAGTCGAGCAGGGAGATCGCGCACGCCACGACGGCCAGCGCGAATCCGACGGCCGCCAGCGCACTCTTCGTTTGCCGTGCCGCTTCGATGAGGAGCACCGCCACCGCGCTGATCGCGACGATCGTAGGGGCCGCATAGACCACCATGTAGGCGATCAGCTGCCATCCGCCATGTTGTTCGAGCGTCTGTCCGGCGGCACGGGCAGGTGCAGAGAGCGGGAAGAGCGCGAGTCCCATGGTCAAGACCACGGTATAGACGATCGGCTGCGTTTCGGGCCGGTGCCATGCGGCGGCGAGACCGGTCGTCGATCGTTCCGCAGGGGCGGCCCAGAGCGCGCATGCGCCGATGATCGCCGCACTGGCGAGCATGGCGAACATGTGGGTTGCCTGACGGATAACTGACGGATCCACGAGGTGCTCGGCCAGCTGGTCCTGGATGTGGGGGTCACGCAGGAGTGCACAGAATCCCCAGAAGACGAGCATGGTCGTCAATCGCTGGTCGAGGCGCGAGTGTAGGAACAGCGCCCGTAGCAGGGCGACGGTGAGAAGGATGATCATCATCGGCCACTCGATGGCGGGCGGCAGTGTCGAGGTCATCTATCGACCCCGAAGCAGCCGTAGCGCCCGACCGACGCGCGTGGCAACTTTCGGGTTGCTGGATCGGACACCGATGCCCAGGTGTTCGACGTCATTGCGCAGTAGGTGCAGGGCAAGGAGCTCGGCCTCCTGTTCTTCGGGTCGGTCGTAGTTTGTGCGGCCGAAGACCTTCTTCACGAGTTCGGGGTCCACGTCGGGAGCGAGTTCGCGGGCCAGGGCTTGGCGATCGGTTTCACCGTCGTCGTGGTTGAACAGCAGGTGTGCGAACTCGTGGTAGGTGATGAATCGTGATCGGGTCTCAGGTGTGTCGAGGGGGTAGTAGACGATGTCGCGGTCCTCGCAGACAAGGGTCCACCCACATGGAGCGTCGACGTGCTGATCGTCCGGTCGGGGCCGAATCTCGATGGGGACGCCGCGGCGGCGAGACAACCACGTCCTGAACTCTTCGAATGACCACGGGCCGGGCATCGACTCGTGGATTTCGACAAGCAGTTCGTCGACGCGCTTCCGTGCGTTTGGGTCCGTCTGCTCACCTGGGTCGTACTGCGCCACCCCTGGTTACCTCCATCTCTCGCGCCCCCCCGGGCTATCGCTACGCGGATTGCATGGATCGATCGTCGCTCCACCATACGATCACCGCTGCGCAGGGCATGAATCGAGGCGGGTTCGTGGGGTTTTTTCGTTGCTCCGTCAGCATCACCTTTGGGCAATCCGAGGGCAAATTGTTGCTTTGCCTCGAATCGTTGGCGCACCCGATTGAAACGTAAACTTGTGCTGGTTAAGGCGCATATGAGCCACCAGGGATGACAGGCAGCAGCATCACGAGGCAACTTTTAAGCCACATTAGGACTTTGCGTAAGCCACATCTTGTGCCATACTGATCCCGCGCCCCGAGGGGAAGCACACATACAGACCCCGGCTTGCCGGGTCGGCCGACACAGCCGTACGTGCCGCAGACGCTGAGTTCATGCGAGCGCGAGTCTTAAGAGTCCCAGCCCCCACCACACGGTGGGGGCTGAGCTATTTCCACGACCTGTCACTTCTCCGACCTCAACGCAGTCACCGCCGCAGCACCGATAAGCTGCCCGATGCGGCTCGGGTCCTCGATCACCGCGACCTCTGCCCCCACAGGCGGTGTCATCCCACCGGCCTCCGTCACAAGCCACAAGACCCGCACACCAGCAGCGATCAACCTCTCCACCTCCTCGCGCACCGCGACAGGGTTCGGAAGATCACCGTCCGTCACCACAACGACCATCCGAGCGCCCTGATCGCGACCGAGGACGAGCTCGCGGTCGAGGACGCGCAGCGCAGCCGGCAAGCCGATGGATCCCCCGCCAATCGAGGGCACAGGGACCGATCCACTCACGGCTGTGACCGGCAGCAATGACGGAGTGTGATTCCAGGTCACTGTCGCGGCCTTTCCGCCGACCTGTCGTACGGCCCGGGCCAGCGCCCATGCGGCCACCGCTGTGGGCTCAGCGAAAGGTTCCATCGACCCGGAGATGTCGAGCGCGACCCCCACGAGCAGGCTGGGTGTGTCGACCGTCCGTCGGCGGGTGTTCTCCCATGGGGTCGCGGTCGGCCGCACCCGGGCATGAATCTGTCCCTGCCTCCGCACCAGTTGCGAGGTCCGCAGGCGTCCCGGTGGGGTCGACGACGGCGTGCGGGCCACATCGACAGCACGCAATGCCGCCGACTCGAGGCTCCGAGTCAGTGCCTTCGCGTGCTTGTGATCGTCAGCAGTCGGTTGGCGTCGACGAGACTCGTGCAGTCCCTGGCGGGCGATGCGCTGGTCCTCGGCGGCCCGTGCAGTGTGGGCCTGCCGCGCTGCGCGAGCAGCCGCAGCCGCAGGGGACGGATCGACGATGCCGGCAGCCGCACGCAGCTCTCGGGCAGCGACAACAGCGACAGTAGTCAGCGCAGCCGCGAGCGGGCCGTCCCCGGGCGGGCCGTGATGCGCACCGCAGTCACCCTCACCGTCACCGTCTCCGTCGCTCGCGATCTCGGCGTCGTCTCCGAACAGCGAGGCGATCGTCTCGGCGGCGGCGGTGATTGCCTCGGTATCACCGTCGGCCGCGGAGACCGCCCGGTCGGTCTGCTCGGCAATGACGGCGATCTGCTCCGAGGTCAACCACGGCGCCAACGCGGCGTCCAGGTCCGGCAACGACTCCTCGTCGAGCACACCAGCCAGAATGCGGCCACCGAGCAGGACCAGGGTGCGGGCGGCGTGATCGGTGCTTGTGGGATCGATCTGCCCGAGTAGGTGCAGCGCCGAGGCCTGCAACCAACGGCGCGCCTGGGGATTACCTGCGGCCACCCGGCCCTCCATGCGCGGCTCCTCGAGCAACGCTGCCCACTCTGCGACAGCGCCGTTCAACCCGTAGCGACGCGTCGTGTGGGTGGCGTGGCCTGCCTCGTGAGCGAGGACGCCGGTTAGAACCGGGAATCGCGCGCGGTCCCGCTCGTCGCGTAGATCGATGCGATCGGGGTCGGGTCGACCGGGCATCGCTTGGGTGGCGTCGAGGGTGATGCGAGCGGTGCGGTGGTTGAACACCCCTGCGGGCTGGCCGCTGCCCGGATGATGCGGGAGCACCGACACGAGGACGTCGCGGCGTGGGGTGAGAGTGTCGACCCAGTCGGTCAGCCGGGAGCCGAGCTGTCGCCACTGTGGGTGGGCCGGACTCTCCCACGCGGTGCGGGCAGTGGTAGCAGTGGCGGTGGCGGGCATTCGGTGCTCCTGGCGGTCGTGGGTTTGTGGTTGCACCGATCGTCTCGACGTCGGTCCTACGGAGTTGCAGGCGAGCGTTCCGGAGGCAGCCGGTCGGTTCCCATCGCAGGATGTGCGCCGGCGGAGGATCCACTGCGGGCGGACAGTCTTCTCGGCAGGGAACCACTATCGGCACGTCATCGCGGCAGCCGCGATGACTCCGATTGGTCTCGTGACGCCCCGTCCCGGAACGGACCCGTTCCGGGACGGGGGACGAAGGGATACGCCCAACCGCGTCAGAGGTCCGCGGGTGCCGTGATCGTCAGCACCGGCTCGTAGTTGTCGCCGGGACCGACGGAGATGCCGAGGTTGACCGGCTCCGGCTCGTCGGCACCGGGACGGTTCGGGACGACGTACACGGTGAAGATCTGCAGGCCCGTCAGACCGAGCCGACGGGCGCGACGCAACGCCATGGCAGCCATTGTCAGTACGTCCCACTGGCGGCCGGTCTCGTCCTGCATCGCACCGTGCGCGGGGTCCCAGGCCACGGCGGCATCCCATGCGTGGGTTGCGATCGCGACCGGGTACCGGATGCCCTGTTCGGCGGCGAGCTCGGTGACATCGTGCAGAACACCGTCTGCGATCGCGTCGGCGCGACTGTAGGTGTGGATGACCTCGAGCTGGTCAATGACTCGTGCACTGCTCATCATTTCCTCCGTGGATCCGTCATGATGTCGATGGGAACGACGTTATGACGTTGTCTGCAAACGTGTTTCATAGTGAATTGGCTGCTTGGCGCGTGCCGCGGCACAGCGGATCGCGTCGATTCGGGCTTCGCCGTCGCGTCAGTGACGTTCACTTTGGCGAGGTCGGGCGGACAGCGGCAGCGCGCCTCCGATGACACATGGATCGTCCAGATCGGCCATAGCTGCTCACCGTGCACGGGTGCAGATCACGAACAGCTGAGGGCCCGAGGTGCGGCTCCGATGGTGAGGTGCGCCGGCCCGCGCAGCGCTGACATCGAACGCAACGCCTCCGACCCGCGTGGCCGGAGACGTTGCGTTCATCGGCTCAAGCGGCCGGGGCCAACAGGACCGGACTATCGACGGTGAACTCAGCGATGCGTGCTGCGAACAGCTCTGCCCACGCCTTCTTGCTCAACGGGGCGCGCTGACCACGGCGAATCTGCCGCTGATGCCAGTCGTTGTCGAATGCCTGACGTTCGGCGATGACGGTGCGGGCGTGGCCGACTGCCTCAGCCTCGGCAGCATCGCGAGGAGTGAGAGTGCGCGGATATCCGGAGGCAGGGCACGCCTCGATAACCTTCCGCGCCGCGTCGACGGCGCTCTTCGAATGCGGAACGCCCAGCTCGGGGACCAGGTAGCGCATCTCGGTCATCGTGCGGGTGTCGACGACGATCGGTTCGCCAGCGGTTAGAACCCACACGGTGTGCATCTTCGGGCCGGGCGACCAGAGATCACCCACGGCGGGCTCGCCTTTGAGATCGGTGTAGTACATCGCCTGCTCCTCGTCATCTCGCGATCGTGAACGCTGCCGACGCTACGAACCACACGCGAAAGGTGTTGCACCACCCAAATTCCGGGTATACATCCGGTCATCACCGCGCCCCGGACAGATCTCGTCGAACGTGGGAAAACACGCCTGGAAGTGGCTGAGAGGAAGCGCGGTCAGAGTGCGGTAGAGCCTACGCAGCCGACCGCACCACCTTCGAGGTCTGAAACACCTTGGCGTGACCGTTCATACGTTGGTGGCACACCGATTACGACCAACACCATCAGGAGAACACGCCATGACCACGACCGTCGCCGGATTCGCCGTCCAGGATCCGAATAGCCCCGAGCAGAAGGTATACGCGGCATTCGTGTACCGCGACGGCTCGTCCTTCCGATTCGCCACGGCCTCCGGCGGCTTCGCCAACTGGGTCGGCAACCGGATGCGCGTTCAGTCCAACAAGCAGTACGCCTCGATCGACACTGCGGTCGCCGCGATGGCCGATGTATGGACGAAGAAGTGCTCGAAGGGCAGCTACGACACGGTCCTTGCAGGTCCGGTCACCTTCGACGTCGCAGCCACCGGCGAGATCGATCCCGCCGAGCTCGTCGCCGTTGCTCAACATGAGAACGCGGTGTTGTCGGCTGACGTCTCGACCGTCGAGGCCGTGGTCGCTCAGACCCTCTCCCCCGTGCCGGCATCTGCCACCGCTGCCACCGCGGCGCCGTCGGCCTCGCGGGGGACCGGACTGACCGTCGACCCCAGCGAGCGCAACGGGATCGTGCTGCCGAACGGGCACACGATGTACCCGCGACAGGTCGCCGGGCATACCGACGTCGCCCTCATGCGGCATCTGCGCGCCAACTCGCCCGATCTGTTCGTGCGCCTGCACGGACCCGCGGGCGGCGGTAAGTCCACCGTGCCCTACGGCGCGTTCGGCACCGACCTGGTCGTGATGCAGGGCCATGGTGATACCAACGTCTCGCACTTCGTCGGCCAGTACCTTCCGCTGCCCGATGGTGGGTTCGAATGGCGCGACGGTCCGCTGACCCGAGCGATGCGTGAAGGCAAGGTGTTCTTCCTCGACGAGGCCTCTCGCGTGCCGTCCGAGACCATGGCCGTGCTCATGTCGGTGGCCGACGGGCGCCGCACCCTGAACATCGACGATCTGCCGGGGTCCGAACCGGTCGTCGCCGCTGACGGGTTCTGGATGGTCATCGGCTACAACGAGTACGGCCAGGGCGTTCGCCCACTCGATGACGCGATCAAGCGGCGGTTCCCGATCGCGATCGAGGTTGCAGCGGACTTCACGGCCGCGGAGGCAGCCGGTGTCGACCCGAAGCTGATCAAGGTCGCCCGCAACCTGCACACCCGCAACGCCGAGGAGAAGAACGACGGTGGCCTCGGTTGCTGGGTGCCTCAGATCGCGGACCTGCTGGTCACGCAGAAGGTCCTCGACGCTGGCCTCGGATTGGAGGTTGCACTCGCGACGATGCTCTCGGCCTGCACCGACCTCGACAGCATCGAGTGCGTTCAGGACGCGATCCATGACGTCTACGGGATGGGCGTGCAACCCCTCGCGCTCGGCGGCCGCGCATGACAGTCATTCGACCGAACATGCGGCAGCAGCTTCCAGCCTGGCGCGGTGGCGCAGTGTTGCGTCCGCTCAGCGCATCCGGTGTTGACTTCGACAGATATACCCGGTTCGGGGTCATCTTCGACGACGAGCCCGACGAGGATGCGGTGGCCTACCTCGAGCAGGTCGTCGGGTACGCGTGGGCAGCGAACATGACGGGCGTGCCGACGATCGATCAAGGCAGGGTGTCAGTGCACGACACCACCGTCGTGTTCGACGCCGACATTCGGCTGCGCCGCATGAGAACCCGCACTCGCGAGGAGGCAACGCGGGCGCTCGCTGCGCAGGTACTGACGTACTACAAGGAAGGCTCACCGGTGCGCCGGGACGGACTACGGCTCGTCGACCGACCCGATGGTGTCGACTTGCCGCCGATCGCGGGATTCGTGGTCGGGTGAATCGGCTAGCCGACCGTCCTGAGGTGCAACACCCTTTGAGTGTCAGAGCGAGAGTGGTTGCACCGGTTCGGAATCGCCGAACCACCGTTCTTCAGGAGGCAGCATGTCGGTCACCTTCACCCCCGAAATCGAGCCCACCGGCTTCGACGTCACCGACGGTGAAGGTGGCCGGGAACGGCACGCCACCCGTGAGGCCGCGTACGCCCGCGTGGCCGAACTTGAGACCACCCGGGAGCCGCTACGCGGTTGCACCGATCCCGAGGCTGTTCGCACCTACGGGGCGTACCTGGTCGAACCGGTGCACGGCGACCAAGAGATTCCATGGGTGAATGCGTCGAACGCGAACGCCCGTCACCTGCTGCGGTTACTCGGTCTGCTCCCCGGGCTCGACGCGGGCGACGTCGTCGGCACGAACGACAGCCACGAGGTGCAGACCGCTGGTGAGGACGATCTATGGGGTGAGGAGTCCTGCGAGCAGTTCCTCGGACGCACACTCCTCGCACTGGCCACACCCACGTCCGCTGGTGTACCGGCCCGCACGATCGGTCCTCGGATGATCGACTGCGGTCGCGCCGAGGGCTACGACAGTCGTCGACTCACCCAACTGCACGATCTCGCGGTCTGGGCACTCGAGCACGGTGCCAGCCGCATCACCTGGGCGTGACCCCTGTAAACGGGCGTGCCCGCCCCTTCCGGGGCGGGCACGTTACGGGGACGTCGGGGCCGCTCAGATAGTGGCGGCCTCGACGGCGACAATGACGACGATGATCCAAGCGACTACCGAGATGTAGCCGAGCACCAAACCTGCGATGGCCAGGCCGCGACCGTTCTCACCTGTTCGGTTGATCTGGCTCAGTGCGATGTGCCCGAACACCACCCCAAGAACGCCACCGAGCAGACCGAACACCAGGGCGAGAATCGCGAGAATATTGGTGGACTGTGAACGCATCGAAGCGCCGTACACGGGCTCTCCCTGTGCCGTGTACCCGACGATGGGAGCGACCAGCGTGCTGGCAGACGATGTCGCCGGCCGACTCGATGCCTGCACGATTGCGATGATCCCGCCCACAACAAGTGCCAGCAAACCGCCGAGCCGGACGAGGAAAAGCAGAGTGAACAACACGGGGGCACCTGTGGCGGCGTAGAAGAAGGAAATCGCGCCGACAGCGAGAAACGCGGGAGTGAGCAGCTGCCACCATTGCAGGTGGCCGTCTTCTTCCCGATAGGTGGTGTAGGCGTAATAGCCCAGGACAGCAGCGATCCCCAGTGCGATGACCCCAGGGACAGCCATCAGGGGCTCGGGTATACCCCTGTAGACCAAGAGCATGACGATAGATCCTAGGAAGGCACCCAATCCGAGGAACAGCACGATCTTCCCGAGTTGGGGAGCACGAGGCGGAGCCGCTGCGGCATCAGCATCCGACCGAGGTTGCGCTGCGGGATATGAAGGATTCGAGGACATTCGAGCATCGTGCAGGCATTTTGGAGTCCCGGACGGGGGACACACTCGGGATGTAGTTCGATCGAATTACATCCGAGTGCATCACCTCAAGCCGATATGCCGG
This sequence comes from Rhodococcus sp. DMU2021, assembly GCF_019641445.1. NCBI lineage: Bacteria > Bacillati > Actinomycetota > Actinomycetes > Mycobacteriales > Nocardiaceae > Rhodococcus > Rhodococcus sp. DMU2021. The sequence goes on along the minus strand of NZ_JAIFKB010000019.1, from coordinate 14,329 downwards.
TGGGCCGCCCTCGCACGAGAGCGGCCCACCGTGATTGTGGGCATCAGAAGCGAGCAAGCTCTACCCGATAGATCCCGCCCTCGGGGTTGATCGGTTCGAAGCGGTCGGCGATGGCACCGCGCAGGTTCGTCACGTACACCGCGACGTCCTCGGCCTGGTCCTCAACCTGTTCCATCAGCGACGTGCCGTCGGCAGCGGTGACATCGGCAAGGGCGTGGTGCGGGCCCTGGTCACTCCAGTCGAGCAGCAGGTGCGCTGCGGCCGGGACTGCTTCACACAGCAGCGCGGCGATCAGCGCCATGCTGGTCGTCTCGATCTCGAGATTCGCCTGAGATTGCTCTTCGTAGAGGTTGCGGAGGTGGGTTTCAAGGTCAGCGATGGTGGCCATACGGTTCTCCTGGGCGAACTCGGCGGATTGGATTCGACCGCCACGCTATGAACGCGACGGCGCCGTGTTGCATCGCTACTCATCGACACGGACCAGGGGTTTATATCGCTCTTCGGCAGGGAACTTTGGAAGGCCGTGGCGGTGTCGCAGCCGAAAACGGTGCTCATTGCGCCCCAGAATCGTCACCGTCCGGAAGCCGGACAGCACGAGAGAGTCTCGGCCCGCGCAGAGTAAACACTGCCCAATGCCGCGGTACCCGCGGTCGACCTCGCCAGCCTGGTCATTGGCGGTACGAAGGATCTGGTCTGCGGCATTGTCACTGTCAGGTCGCATTCAAGTGCCCCTGGGGTCACCGATGCCGGATGGGACGGTAGCGCGGCGGCGAACACGGTCCGCGCCGACCCGATGAGGTCCCGGATCCGGGGTACGACCAAGGGCAGCGAGAACGGTCAGCAGGGAGTAGGCGACGGCGGTGCCAACGAAGTACCTGCCCGGTGGGGGCCGCTCACGACTGGGCGCGTCGTTGGCGGCGCTCCCTCTGCCGCTGCTTCATTCGGGCTACGTGTGCCTGCTGCCATTTCTTGTGCTTGCGCTGGTGTTCCGCTTCGGCCTCGTCGAATATCGGCCGTGCTTCGGCGCGCTGCTTGGCGAGCTCCTCCGCGGGGCGGGGGCCGCGCTCGATCGTCGGCAGCAGGTTGCCGGCGAGGTGCTCGACGACGAGCTGGTCGAACTTCCAGACCGGACAGCCCTGCTCGGCGAGCATCGCCACGGCCTCGGGACCATCGTCGATCCAGGCCACAACCGGTGACTGGTCCTCGTACTTGTCGACCCACTTCCACCAGTGCCGGCGCTTGATGTCGAGGGACGGGCGGACGGTGCCATCGGTCCAGAATTCGCGGCACTCGATATGCCCCGGAGGCAGGGACTTCTGCCGAATCCAGTAGTCGGTGGTCGGCATGAACGTGTCGAGACGCGTGGTGGTGTACGCGATGGTGAAGCCTGCGTCGACGAGGTCGCGGACGAGACGGCCGCCGGCTCGGTTGAGTGCGGCGTCGCCGAAGTGACTGTGGAAGGCCTTCCAGTCCCGGTCCTTGTACTTGGGGGCCTGAATCAGGTGGGCGAACTCATCCATGTTGGCCAGCGGGCCATCGATATCGATGACCACGGTCGGGCCAGGCGCGGGCGGGTCTACCCAAGGGGTCGGGCGGTCGAGAAACCGTCCCTTGTTCGGCTGACCCACTCTCATCCTCCAGCTGTCGTGTCGTAACGCACCCATGAGAGTAATGGGGTTGACGCAACAAACCGGAAACGGCCCGCGCGTTTCTCCAATGGCAATGCGCTGCGTCTTCACGCCCCGGAGTGGCCGCGGGACGATCTGGTCCAGCCACTCGATCAGTCCCGGGCGGGAATGCCATTACCCGCGGCTTCGACCGATGCTCTTGGACGACATAGGCACTCACAGAGGAGTCCGCCGGACAGCGCACCAGCAGTACGGGTCGAGCCCCAGTTTCCGGTCTGGGGGCTCGACGCGTCAGGCAGCGACACCTGTTGAAGCAAGGTCGAGTGGGACGAGCGTGTCGTCCGGCCACCGTGCGGCAGATGGCGGGGGCCGCAGCGGAGACAGGACGTCGGCCATGTCGACGTCGTGGTGGGACTGCCACAGCGCCCGCAGTCGCTGGAACTTCGTCCACAGCAGATCATAGAGGGCGGGGTTGATCCGTTGGACGTCGACGCCTGCGTCGGAGATGCCGATACCGACGAGCATCGCGGGCTGCCCCCAACGCCACCGTTCCCACACCCCGGGTGCTTGCGGGTCGGTGCAGTACTCCTGCGCGTTCATCCCCGCCACGAGCTGCAAGCCGACCTTGGGGTCCAGCCGCTTCGGGCGATTGTCGAACGATTCCTTCGACTTGTAGTCGCCGATGATCAGCAGCCCGTTCGTCTCGAAGCCGATGTCGATGGTGCCGGCATATCCCCCACCGTCGTGATTCCAGACCGTCGCTTCAGCGAAGACCGGTTTCACCTGGTACCGCATCCACCAATCCTCGAACTGTGCGGCGTAGCCGAGCTCGTCGTGCGCAGCGAGCCGATCGCGGGCCTCGGCGATCTCATCGAGAGTGCCGACCCCGAGGTAGTAGCGGGCTACCTGTTCGGCGTAGTCGTGCACACGATCGCCTCGCTCAGCCGCCTGGTCAGCCAACCACAGGCCAGTGCCCGCGATCGCCCTGCGCGCTGCACGGTCCACGTCGCGGTTGCGCGCGCGGGCTTCGTCGATCGCGGCGGTCACGTGCGGGTACCGGGCCAGCGCGTCACCGCCGTCGAGGTAGGCCTTCATCGCGTCGACTGCGACACGGGCGTGCCACCCGTGCAGGGTGTCCGGGGCTTCCCCCAGGACGGTCGTAATCGAGGGCACACGCGGCCGGTCCCCCACAAACCGGCCGTACATCCGCCCCCACTCGGTGGCGTGTGCGAGCTTGGGCTGGGTCATGATGCCGCCCGCGGGATCCGGATCGGTTCGGACGTCGGGGTTAGCAGGGGAAGCAGGATGGGAGGTGTGAGGGGCGCGGTGAGGGCGGCGTCGACGTCGATGACGTACCGGTCTGTTGGCGGATGCGCTGCGGAGAACGCTGCGATGACGTCTGCGTCGAGTTCCAGCGCGTCGAGTGCTGCGTACTTTCCCATGGTGAGCACGACCATCGTGTCCCAGGTGGGCGTCTCGGTGAAGTCCGCGAGCTCCAGGGTGATGGTGGTTGCCTCGGGTACGACGAGAAGCACCGCAGTAACAAGATCAAGTTCGGTTTTGTCGGTAGGTGTGTGCACCGTGACTCTCCGTTCAATGCGGGGGTGTGAGCAGATCCGATGCACAAAATGTAGGGCCGCCCCTCTCCAAATGTTGCACAGCCACAGACGCCGAAGCTTGTGCCCGTTCCCAGGCAAGACGACGCCTCAGGAACCGACGGACAGCGCCTGGCCGGCCGTGCCCATGCAGCAGTTCCCTGCGACGGGCGGCAGCGCCGGTCACTCGTCGATGAGCACCGCCTCAACGATTGCGCTGATGACCTCGTTGTGGCGCTCCATGTCCTCGTACAAGCGCCCCTCACTGTCCCCGTGCTCGTTAATGAGGGTGGTGATCGCGTCGGGAGGGCGGCCGGCCAACCCGCGGTCGACCTCGACGATCTCCTCGGGTGTGTAGTCGCGCTTGTAGACGACAGTCTCGGTGATGGTGACGCGGATCAGTGGCTGATCGCTCATGCGGACTCCTGGGCGGGTGAAGCGAGACGGGTGCTTGGAGGCCGCTGCGCCCCGCCCCGGGGGGCCGGGCGAGGCGCAGCGGGGTCAGGCGGCCAGAGCGGCGACGGAACGCTCGGCGAGGCGGATTTCGCTGGCCAGGGCCTTGAGGTAGACGGCGTTGCGCGGGGGCAAGGGCTGACCGTTCTCGCGGAGGCGACGCTCGACGCGGGCCTGGTCGATCGCGTCGCGCAGCCGGCGGGTGGCGTCGTGGTGGACGTGGCCGCGGAGCTGCCGGAGATCGATGTTCATCGCGTCCCACAGGCGCTGGTGGCTGCGGCTCCACACGGTGGCGGTGCCAGCGGAGGGGCGGGCGCGCAGCAGACGGGCGGCGGCGGTCGCCGCGGCGATGAACAGCTTGTGCTTGGAGGCGGTGATGGCCGGGTCAACCCCGAGGAACGCACCGTCGACGTCGACGAGGTAGCCCGTCTCGGTGTCGATGCCGTGAATTTCAGCGAAGTCAGACTTGGTGGGGATCACGGGAGCAGGCATGGCGGGCAACTTCTTTCGGTCGTTCTCGGTGCTGACGGGAACGACTTTGCCGACCAGGGTGGAGAGTGTTGCAGTCGGGATTGACCGCACTACGGTCGGGATACGCACGCTGACAAGCAGGTTCACCTCGGGGTACCTGCCTCTTGGATGCGGGCAACCGTCATCGTTGGCGGCTCTTTTGGTCTCGGTGGACGCTGCGATGGTCCCCGCGGTGGTGGTGTGAAGATACCGGAGGCTACGTGGATTCACGTGTATCGGTGCAGGTACCGCCCCGTTCTCACGGACGTAGTTGTGTCAGACGCTCGACGCGACCACGGCATAGACCGCCAGGAACATCAGGGCGACGACGCTGACGCCGGCGACAATGCTCGCCGAAGTCGGGTGGTGCGCCATCCACTTATCCAGACGCGCGAGCAGCTCCTCTTCGAGCGTGGGCCGGGGAGCCACCGCGGGCCTCACCACGTTGATGTGAGTTCGGCGGTGTACGGCGAGCTCGGCAGGCCGGCGGGTTGCGGTGTAGGGCAGGTGCGCCATCGTGGATTCCCCTTTGGGCTCAGTCGATCTCGGTCGATTGAGACGTTAGAAACGGGAATCCGCGGTGTTGCAGCTGCAACAGCCGGGTTTAGGCGGTGGCGCAAAGACCCAAGATCAGGTGCCGGTGCTCGGGATCGGCGCGGTAACCGTGGCGGCCCTTGAGTCCCCCATGGGAGCCCCCGAACACCGATTCCATCCCCATCGACAGCACCTCGGTGTGTACCGACGACTGGTACTGCTTTCCGACGTAGACGTCGACGAAGTCATCGGGACGCACGTACTCCCCCTTCGCGTACTGCTGCAACGTATGCGGGATCCCGTCTACTGAGGTCGTGCGGCGTTCCCGGAAGCTCAGGCACGCAACGGTCGCCGCAACGTTGAATGTCTCGACGCGGTGTGACATCTCGTGGATCGCCGTGCGGTGGGTGTCCTCGGCGCTCGATGCGGAGCTGGGAACCCGCAGCTCCGACATCGTCACGGTGCCCTTGTAGGTCATGCGCAGCTTCCATCCCCAGCGACGCGTTTCCGGGTCCCGGACAGCGACCCACTTCGGGTCGCCGTCGGGCCAATCGAGTTCACGCATCCGGTCGACGGTCGACTTCTCCGGTGCCGGCGGCATCTCCTTGCGGGTTGCCCAGGTCTGCTCGGACTTCGGGTCGTCGCTGTAGTCGTAGTCGGTGTTCTCGGAGACACGCACTCTCGATTGGTGCTGGTAGTACGCGCGGTCCTTGGACTCCTTGACGATCATTCGGCGGCTGTTGTTGGACGCGGTCATCCAGTCTGCGGGGAAGACGGTGGAGGCTGCGGCGGTGACCTGCTTTGCCCGTTTCGTGGTGCTCTGGTGGACATCGGGTACGACGGTGCCGTACTCGCGGTAGCGGCCGAGCACTTCTGCAGCGACGCGGCCTTCGGCGGCACCGTATGCGAGCCGACGCCGTTCGATCTCCGCGGCAGTGGCCTGCAGTGTTCGGCTTCGCTGGTTGAAGTCATTGACGAGCTCGTCGATCTCGTCGAGGTACTGGACGCGTTCCGACGGCGGTAGCCGTCGTAGCTTGGCCGTGAGGTCATGCACTCGCTGCTCTACGGCACGTTTCTCCCGGGCGTGCTCGATGACCGCTGCCTCGAGCGCGGCGGCGTCGGCGTCGAGTCGGTCGAGTTCCGTCGGGTCGAGGCGGGCAGCGATCTCGGCGTCGACCTGGGTGGCCACGAGCTCGCCGGCGTAGCGGACAGCAGATTCATACCGGCGGAGCGTCTCGACGTTCTGGTTGCCAGCGAACGCGTCGAACAGGGCGCTCGCTGCGGCGCATGCCTCACGCACTTGCTCGTCTGTCGCGATCGCCGAGTGGTCGCCATGTGTGGGTTCGGGTCCGGCGGGATCGGCGATGGTCGCGGCCTTCTGCGCCGCGTAGAGCGCACGCCGGTATTCGCGGCGCCGTTCGCCGCGCTGTGAGGGGCATCGACGTGGCCCGCCCGGATCGTTGATCCCGTCACACACGAATTTTTCTCCCTGTTTCCCGACCGGCTCTACCTGTGCTTTCGGTGTCCCCACTGTCTGCCGGAGGAGGTCGCGAGGTGATGGAGTAGGTGCAACGCGCGCAACGGTGCAAGATTGCGTAACCACCGCTACGAGCCGTCGACGAAAGGACCGCATGCCGCCGCGCGACCAGCTCGCCGACCTCAGCGATTCGGAGTTCGTGCGCGCAATACTCACCGAACTCGACCGCCGCCCAGCCTTCGCGACCGTCCGCGACCAGCTCGCGACTCTGCTGGCGATGGGCCCGACGCTGACCGCCGTCACCGAGGCCGGCGTCGGACAGCTCGTCGAGCAGGCCCTCGCAGCCGCCCGCGCCGCGATCGCGGAACAGAACGTCGTGCTCGGCCAACCCATGCTCACCGCGGTGGACGTCGCCGAAGCGGTCGGTGCGCGCGGATCGAGCAACCGGGCCGTCGCCTCGCGGCTGCGTTCGCGCGGCGAGATCGTCGGTGTGGAGGTACAGGGCCGATTTCTGTTCCCGGCGTTCCAGTTCGATCTCGCCCGGGCGCGGGTCCACCCGGTGGTGGCGGAAGTAAACCGGCAGGTCACCGAGCACGGCGATGGATGGGCGGTTGCCCGTTGGTGGATGACCACAGTCGACGGGCATACCCCTGTCGAGCTCATCGAGCGCGACCCGGAGTTGCTGCGCGCGCGGGCGGCGCAGTTCTGCGGGTAGCCCATCCCCGCCGGCGCCCCCAAGGTTCCGGCAGCGTGGGGCACAGCCCTGCTTCCGGCGCGGCGGGCGTCGACGATTCATGGGCCGAATAGGACCATGAACGTTCTCCACCCTTCGCGGACAGAGCGATCAAGCGTCGGACCAGCGCGTTTTCTGGCGTCCGTGGATGCCACATCGAGTGGTCCCTGAGGTGCTGCCGCCCAGTACAGCCCATTTGCCTCGCTCTGGAGAGCTCTCACCCGGTCGCTGGGTAGACACTCCCTTTCGCAGGTTCACGCTGAATAGGTGAAAATCTCACTCTCGGAAATGGCTGCCTTCGCTAAACGAGAAGGAGTGACGCTACGAGAAGTGCCCGCAGCGCCTGAACGATTCCTTCTCGATCACGAGATCGATGCTTTGGACTGGGAGCATCGGCCGCTGGTGCGGCGCGTAGCTGACCTCAGCCCGCGGCACCCGTGGAATGAGCACGCGTGGCTCACGTTCCGGCACGCTTTTTCCTACGATGCAGAACGCAACGGATGCGGGCTCGGGTGGTGGTTCAATCCCGACCCGCCGTCGCACGTCGTCCCTGAAGCGCACATCAATCTCACCGAAGCCCCGACCGGCGGCGGAAACCTGCTGACCTGCCGGGTCAACTCACTTTCTGTCGGTCCGAATTTCCCGGGCTTCTGCCATGTATCTGGGCCGGGAATCGCCGCTTCGTTCAACGACGCACCGCACATCCCGACCTTCGCGTTCGTCGTACCGGCCGGCGGCACCGGCCCTGTTGACATCACGATCAGGACCGACAGGGATCGGATCGAGGCCTGGTGGTTCTACGACTGCTCGATCCTGCAGCTCTGAGGCGATCGCCATCGGCGGAACCGGTCTCACTTGCACGGTCGGACAGCTGAGGCGGGGCACCATTGGTCGACTTCGAGGTAGCCGCGGCCGTTGCCGGTCGGGATCTGGAACGAAACGCGACAGATCCAGCCCCCCGTATTCACCCGCGCCCACGCCGACAAGACCCCCGGTACCTGGAGGTCCAGGGCGAGTCCTTCCGCGCGCACTCGAAGTGGCAGCTCGTTGGCACGGCGTCCGTCGGTGGAGCCGATAGCGGAGGCGATGTGCACGATCACTGGCGTCGGCGGGTCCACGACGCGGTACGGCGGAGGACCTAACCCAGACGGCCAGTGATCGAACATGTATTCGATTTTAATTCTCGACCTCGGCCGGAGATGACAGCCCAGCCGAAGACGCCGCGTCAGTTCGTCAGCTGCGGGGTTGAAGGCAGAGCACCCGGGCTGGGGCGGGTGCATTGCTGCGTCGTATCAGTCCAGGAGTTCGACGACTTCGGTTGTGTAGAAGTCGCTCGGGTGCCGGGTGAAGTACTCGTCGATCGCTGCACTCGGACTGTCGGGGACCGGGCCGGGCTCGTCTGCGAGTTCATGCCACCACGTCTCCACGTGTTCGCGCAGCACGCGCTGAGCGCCAGCCTCGGTGCGGTGGGCCGACACGGTGGTGCCATGCCGGTGGTCAATGGTCACGACGGTCACCGATTCACGTTCGGTGGACGGGTCAGTACTGGTCATGACAGAGAACGCTACGACCGCACCCATCCGATGTTGCGCCGGAAAGTCGGCCGCCTGGCGGTGGTGAACGGCGTTTCTACGGTGTGCGCGACCGCAACCCACAGACCAGGAGGACCCGCAGTGTGCCGTGTCGGCAGACGGTGCTTCCCCCACACCGCTGATCGCCTCGACCGCGCCGAGCAGGAGGTTCGACGGCTGCAGCTCACCCACGATGCGCGACTGGCGACCGCAGCACGGCAACCGACGTCCCAGGCATGGCTCGACCAGTCCGCCGGCGAGCTCGACCAAGCACGACGCAAACTTCAGCAGCAACGCATCGACCTTGCTTCCACCGCCCGCGGCGTGCACAACCTGATGCTCGAGGCCCACGCCCACGAACAGTGCGGACAGCCAGAGCAGGCCGCCGAACTCCGCCGGCTCGTCACGCGTGGGCTCGCGCGCCGCCGAGCTGCCGACATCGCGGCGAACCCGGCAGCGGCCGATGGATGGACACCTCCGCAGGTCCGAGGCGGCGGCGATCGCTGTCCCGCGTGCGGCCAATTCGCCGCGGCCTCCCACCGTTGCCCATCGGTCATCCTCGACGCCCGCCGCCTCGCCCTCACCGCCAGCACCCACCTTCCGCCCCCGACACCAGCGACCACCGCAGCCGGAACCGCTGCTGCGCAATCCCTGTCGACCAGCCTGTATCAGGACATTTCCCTGACCGCCGCCGACGCCGACGCGATCACCACCGTGTGCCAGGACGACCGGTACGGGCTACTCCCCCAGGGCTTGCCCGAGATCCCCCGCCGAGCGGACGGGTCACTGGATACAAACAGCGCCGAGTTCGCAGCGCATCGGGACATGGCACTCGATCGGGCACAGCGGGCGTGCATCGAGGACGACCACATCGACGGCGAGCCTGTGCCGGTCGTGCTGTCGCAGGGCGCGCTCGAGCCGTTCGCGGTACCGGTCAAGCGTGACAATGCTGCCCGACTGGGGGACGAGCTGGCCGCCGTCGAGGACCGCGAACTGTTCGATGACGCAGAGTGCGCAGCGCTGGCGGCACCCGATCGAGCGCAATGGGGTCAGTCTGCGGCCGGGTTGTGCTGGCGGACAGCCGACGACGAACCGTGGCGGCAGATCGGGACCGGCGAGCGGGTCGATCACCGCATGGTGACCCCGAGCGAGACGGGATCTGTCGCGGTCCTCGCTCGGCGCACGGTCGCCTCGCAGGCGATGTCGGCGTGGGCTGCGCACACAGAGCGCGACATGTCACCCGCGGCGGTGCATATGCAGTCCGCGGTCCGGGATGCATTCGTCCATCCCGACGCTGACCTTCCCCAGTCGGTGGAAGCGCGGCGGGCCCGGGCGGTGGTGCAGGCCCAGTACGCGCTCACGCAACGGCATCTCGCCGCGCGTGGGATTTCCGAGGTGTCAGTCTCGCGTGGGATGTGGTTTCCGACCGGCTCCCCTGCTCCTGCGTGGGTGCCGGCGGTCAAAGGTGATCGACAGCCGGCGGATCTGACGTTGAACCCGGCGGCGTCGTTCACCCTTCGCGGTGAGGTGTCGTCCTACTTCGCCCGCCGCGAGTGGGACGACGATGAGTACGTGTCGGTGCGGCTGCACGGCACCGTCCATGCCTCGCGGATCCTGTCGTTGCCCCGAACGGGAATGGGATGCTTGTCCGAGGAAGAGGTCATCGTGGTCGGTGGCCGTGCACAGTGGGAGGTTGAGCGTGTCTGACCGAGCGCGGCGCCCGTTCCCGACGTTCCGGGACATGCGGGCCTGGGATGTTCGCACGGCGGACGGGACGCTGGTCACCACGGTTTCCGCGCTGGGACAGGTGTTGGGGATGTCCCCTTCCGAGGCTGTGCAGTGGGTCCGCGCGCAGGAAGGGCAGCGGGCGATGCCCCAGGAATTGATCACCGAGGCCCGAACCGCCCACTGACCGGAGACCGGACTATTTCGGCCCCGTCGGCCTGTAGTCAGAGAACAGCTCTCGGTGGATCATCTCGGTCATGTTCGGCCCGGTGGCAGGGCGGTCCGTGGTCGCCGGGCGCGGCGCGCGGGGGCCGTCTCGAGGGTCGCGTCGACCGCCGACTGCGTGGGTGCTGCGATAGTCCATGTGCGAAAGCGCCTTCCGTTCAGTGAATGATTTCGCCGCCATCATCAGCGTCGGGGTCGATGATGCCTTCCCACAATTCCGGGTCGTCCTCAACCACGATGCCGCGACCGCGGGCGGCGCCGAGCATCGCCACCATCGCCCCTTGCCTGCTGTCCGCGCCCGCGGTGGCGTACCCCCCGGGTGGGGCGACCTCGACCTGCGCCGCGATCGCTGCGAGACCCTGGGCAGTCGAGACGAGTTCGGGGTCCCCGGCGAATGCTCCTCCGGACCAGGAGACCGCACGGTGTTCCCCGGGTAGCCTCACGGTGACTGTGTCTTTGGCCTTGGCCATCAAATCCTCCTGCCCGCCATCGTCGGCGGGGGCATCGGTATCGGTGCGTCGAGGATACGGCCGGGGTTCACCGCTGCCGGGGTTCATCACGTTCATGGCGCACCCACCATGGCCACGAGGTGCATGGCGTTCGACAGGGCCTCATTGATGAGGTCCACGATCTCGTCGAGGAGTTGCTCGGCCAGCTCGTATCCGTTGCAGGTCGTGTCGGGTGTCCACTCCCCGAGGTCGGTGACAATGAGGTCGGTGGTGACCACGCTGCCCGGTTCGATTCGGCTGATCGATGCGACGATTTCGGCGATCGGGTCGCCGTCGCCGATCAGGCCCACACGGACCGAGGGCACAATCGTCACTTCCGGCACGGTCGAGGCGAACACGTGCTCGTGCGTGAGGATCAGGTAGCGCAACTGATCGAGGTCGGTGAAGTGCTCGGGGGTCAGGTGATCGGCCTCGGCGGCGGCGAGGGGTTGCTCCGGATTGCGGATGATCTGCAGCATCGTCGCGACTCCTTCTAGTGGATGGAAGATGCCGCCACGGTCTCGTACGCGACGTTCTGGTGTTGCACGCCGACTGCCGACCCACCGTGATTATGGGCCGGCAGCCGATAGCCAGATGTCAGCTGGCGAACCGCTGCAGCAATGCACCTCGCTGGTTCTGGCCAAGACCACGGATACTCCGGTTCTCCGCGATGTCGAGATCGACCATCACTGCGGACGCCTTCGTCTTCCCGAACTTCGGAAGAGCTGCGATCAGGTCGATGACCTTCATCTTCGCAAGGACCTCGTCCGTTTCGGCGCGCTGCATCACCTCATGAAACTCGACCCGCCCCTTCTTGAGGTCCTCCTTGACCAGTGCGCGCGTGCGTCGAGCCGCGCCGGCCTTCGCGAGCGCCTGCTGACGTGCTTCCGGGGACAGCTGGGGAAGAGGCATCGATGTTCTCCTCGAGATAGTGATTCGGTTGCGCCGTGGGGTACGGCAACTGCGAACAGATCCTGCCCTGCGGGTTCTCCACCCCGTACCGACGCGAGCAGTTCCATGAACTGCGACGAACGAGGTCACGAACTCTCCTTGAGCATCGTGCCCAGGAGTCCTCCGAGGCCCGCAGCCAGCACGTGCGCCTCTGCTATAGGAAGCCACCAGCAGTCCCACACCACGGCCGGCCCTCCAGTCGCTGGATCGCATTCTCCGGCCGGCCACCGCTCGGCGACATCAGCACCCGGCATCGCCATCTGAAAGTAGTGCCGCACTGCAACTTCGTCCCGCATGGGCCGCAGGTCGTATCTCTGTACCCCTACCTGCCGCACCACGTGCCCACGTCTGCCGGTTTCCTCGAACAGTTCCCGTACAGCGGCCTGTTCGGGGGACTCACCGAGTTTGATGGTGCCGGCGGGAACCTGCACGCCCGTCACCGTCCGCGGGACATCGCGGTGCGTGAACACCAGTATGTGGTCGTCGTGCACGACGTAGCAGACGGCCTTGTGGACTTCGCGGGGCATCTCGTCACTCTACGAACGGTGCTCGGGACTGATTGTCTGGCCTGTGGAGCGTTCTGGACGTTCGCTGCACGTGCGTGGATCGAAGGCGGCGATCCGGGTGCCACACTGTTGACGTGCTGACGCCGACTCGTGCCGCTACCGTGGACGATCTCCCGTCGTGGATGCAACTCGCCGCGGAAGTCGAACCACTGTTCGGGCCGATGCCCGATTTCGAGGCTCGTGTGCGACGAGCAATCGAACGCCGCACAGCATTGGTCATCGCCACCGGAAACACTGTCGCCGGCGCCGCGCTACTGAGCCGCCCGAACCAGCCCCACCACATTCATTGGCTGGCGGTACGCGGTTCTCAGCGCCGTCGAGGTGTCGGTCATGCGCTCATCGCTGCCATCGTCGACAGATGGCCGACCGAGACTATCGAAGTAGTCACCTTCACCGCCGACACTGCCGGAGGAGCCCCGGCCCGCCGACTCTACGAAAGTCATGGATTCACCTGTGTCGGGGCGAGTGATCCTGCTCCCGACGGTAGTCCGAGGGACCTCTACATATTGCGGCGCGACAGCACGTAGCGGATCGCTGCGACCGGTTGCTTCCTCGTCAAAGGTGAAGGTGAATAGGGTGTACCGGTGATTGTCGCCGTGGAAGGCCCCAGTGCCGCAGGGAAGACCACCTGGTGCCGCGCCACCGGCCGACCCTTTGTCGCCGAATACAGTCCGACCGGGCGGGAACCGGACGGCTCCGACCCGAAGGGACAGGCACGGTACTGGTCGAGGGTGAACACACAGCGTTGGACACAGGCACTGGTGTTGGAAGAGACCACCGGCCTCGCGATATGCGACAGCGATCCGCTGAAACTGCACTACAGCTGGTGCCTGGCCGCCGTGGGCGCGGAACCGATCAGCCGCTTCGAGCACGAGTTCGCAGCGGTCCGGGAGATGTTCCTCGATCGTCGTCTCGGATTCGCCGATGTGGTGCTGCTGTCGATTCCCGATCCGCAACGCCTGATGGCGCAACGTAACGGTGACCCGACTCGTCGGCGACGGCACTTCGACCTTCATGCCCGGCTGTCCGACCCGCTTGCCGAATGGTACGCAGCCGTCGAGCGACTCGACCCAGGCCGCGTCCTTCACCGTTTCCCCGAGAACCTCGATGTTGTGACACAGGTACCGCCCCGTCCGGACCGCTCCGACGTGCACCTGCTCGATCGCTTACTCGATGAACTCCCGTCGTTGCCTCGAGGCTGGGGAAATGCTCTGGAGTGCGGTGGGAAACGCTCTGGAACGGGAAACGGAAACCACCCGTGACCAGGTTTCGCGAACTGCACGACGCGAGCAGTTTCATGAACTGCGACGAGCGAGGTCACGAACTCGAAAGGTTTCGTGACGTCGTTTTCATAAGGGGCATCGACGAGAAGACGTCTCGGGTCTCACTCCAGAGTCCGGGTTCGCTCACAGAGCGACATCTCCTCGAGCATCGTGCCCAGGAGTCCCCCGAGACCCGCAGCCAGCACGTGCGCCTCTGCTACCGGAAGCCACCAGCAGTCCCACACCACGGTCGGCCCACCAGTCGCCGGATCCGACTCTCCGGCCGACCATCGCTCGGTGACATCAGCACCGGGCATCGCCATCTGAAAGTAGTGCCGCACTGCAACTTCGTCCCGCATGGCTGCAGGTCGTATCTCTGTACCTTTACCTGCCGCGCCACGTGTCCACATCTGCCGGTCTGCTCGAACAGTTCGCGCACGGCCGCCTGTTCGGGGGGCTCGCCAAGCTTGCGCAGGTTCGCTGCGATCTGGGGGGTCTGTCCGTTAAACGGTGTGTGGGGCCCGGCGGTTCTCATTAGTGGATGGTTCTTTCGAGCCGTCCAGCGAAGGTGATCGCGAACGCGTTCAACGCAGGCTTCCACCTCATCACCC